>JBKDPV010000131.1:0-17638 GCA_046342315.1 Cyanobacteriota bacterium | reverse complement strand
GAGTGCCGGGGCGGGGCGAGTAGGCCGCGGTGTTGACCTGGTCGAAGCCAAGCTCCTCGACCAGGGCCAGGGTGCGGCGGAACTGAGCATCGCTCTCGCCGGGGAAGGCCACGATCACATCGGCGCTGATCGCCGCATCGGGCATGCGCTCGCGAATTTTATCGATGATGCGCCGGTAGCGCTCCACGGTGTAGCCGCGGCCCATCGCCCGGAGGATCTCGTTATCGCCGCTCTGGAAGGGGATATGGAAGTGCTCGCACACCTTGGGCAGATCGGCGCAGGCATCGATCAGCCGCTCGGTGAAGTAACGCGGGTGGCTTGTGGCGAAGCGGATCCGCTCGATCCCCTCCACGCTGTGCACGTGGTGGAGCAGGTCGGTGAAGGTGTGCTGACGGCGGCCTTCGGGGGTGATGCCGGGCAGGTCGCGGCCATAGGCATCGATGTTCTGTCCCAGCAGGGTGATCTCCCTGTAGCCCTGGGCGGCCAGCCCCTCCATCTCCAGGCGGATGGCCTCGGGCAGGCGGCTCTGCTCCCGGCCCCGCACTGAGGGCACCACGCAGTAGGTGCAGCGCTCGTTGCAGCCGTAGATCACGTTCACCCAGGCGCAGACGCTGCTGTCGCGCCGGGCGGTGGTGATGTCCTCAAGGATGTGGTGCTCCTCGGTGGCCACCACCTGCTGGCCCTGCTCCACCCGCTCCAGCAGGGTGTCGAGCCGGTTGGCGTGCTGCGGTCCCATCACCAGATCGAGTTCGGGCACGCGCCGCAGCAGCGATTCGCCCTCCTGCTGGGCCACACAGCCTGCCACCACCAGGGTGAGGTGGGGGTTGGCGCGCTTGCGCTGGGCCTGGCGCCCCAGGTAGCTGTACACCTTCTGCTCCGCGTTGTCGCGGATCGTGCAGGTGTTGTAGAGCACCAGATCCGCCTCGAACTCCCCCGCCGCGGCGCGGTAGCCCATGGTTTCAAGGATCCCGGCCATGCGCTCGGAATCCGCCTTGTTCATCTGGCAGCCGAAGGTGGTGATCCAGTAGCTGCCGCGCTCCGGGGCGGGAGTCCCCTGGGTGGGGAGCGGGGAAAGGGTTGCCGTCATTCCATCCAGTTTCCGCCATCACCGCCGCCGTTGGGTGTGGACCGCTGAGGGTGGAAGGTGGCCGGCGGCGCAGGCCGCTGGCAGGCTGGATCCATGCACTGCCGGCTTCATCGCTTCCCGCTCACCAAGGCCGTGCCCCTGGCGATCAGCCGAGGCACCACCGCTGCGGTGGAGCACCTGCTGATCGCCATCGAGCACGACGGGATCACCGGCTTCGGCGAAACCGGCGGCTTCGACACCGGTCATCGTTCCTTCAGCACCGATGCGGTGGCCGATGAGCTCTGCGCCCTGGCGCCCCGGCTGGCGGACCGCAGTCCGGAACCGCTGCAGGCGCTGGAACCGCTGCTGGCGGAGTTGTCGCCGCCGGCCCGCTGCGGGCTGGATCTGGCCCTGCACGACTGGTGGGGCAAGCGGCTGGGGCAGCCGCTCGGGCGGCTCTGGGGCCTGGATTCCACCGTCTCCTCGCCCACGAGCGTGACCCTCGGCCTGGGGTCGGTGGAGGCGGTGCTGGCCCGGCTGGAGCGCTGGTGGGCCCAGCTGCCCGCCACCCGCATCAAGCTCAAGCTCGGCAGTCCCGATGGCGTCGAGCACGATCGGGCCCTCGTGGAGGCTGTGGCCACGGCCCTCCACCGCCATCGCGCCGCCACCGGCATCGCCGCCGAACTGCAGGTGGATGCCAATGGCGGCTGGGATCTGGAGCGGGCCCGCGCCATGCTCGGCCTGCTGGCCGAGCGGGGGGTGGCGCTGGTGGAGCAACCGCTGCCGCCCCAGGCGGATCCCGACGCCGACTGCGCCGGTTTCGCCGCCCTCGACCTCGACTGCCCGATGGCGCTGGTGGCGGACGAGAGCTGCTGGGATCTGGACGACCTGCTCCGGCTGGCGCCCCATGTCGATGGGGTGAACATCAAGCTGCTCAAGAGCGGCGGGCTGGCGGAGGCCCTGCTGATGGCCCGCACCGCCCGTCGCCTGGGGCTGTCGGTGATGCTCGGCTGCTACTCCGATGCGGCCCTGCTCAACGGGGCTGCCGCCCAGCTGCTGCCGCTGGTCGACTGGCCGGATCTCGACAGCCATCTCAACCTGCTGGACGATCCCTTCCGCGGGCCCGTGCTGGAGGACGATCGCCTGCGCCCCGGTCCCGGCCCTGGCCTGGGAGTGGCGGTGGAGGGGCTGGCGTGCTGACGGACCGCCACCGGGTGGTGCTGCTCCAGCACGGCGGACTGGCTGATTTGCGCGGCAAAACCGGTCTGGCCCTGTTGCGCTACCGCCGCGGGCCGGTGGTGGCCGTGATCGATCCGGCCCACGCGGGGCAATCGCTGCGCCAGGTCTGCGGCATCGATCGGGAGGTGCCGGTGGTGGCGACGATGGCGGCAGCCCTGGAGCACCGGCCGGAGGTGGCGGTTGTGGGCCTGGCTCCGTCGGGGGGGCGGCTGCCGCCGGAGATGCGGGCCGACATCACCGCGGGCCTGCGGGCGGGCCTGTCGCTGGCCAGCGGCTTGCACACGCGCCTGGGGGAGGATCCGGAGCTGGCGGCCCTGCGGCAGCCGCAGGCCTGGATCTGGGATCTGCGTCGGGAGCCGGAGGATCCGGTAGTGGGTTCCGGCCTGGCCGCCTCCCTGCCCTGCCACCGGGTGCTGGCGGTGGGGTCGGACATGTCGGTGGGCAAGATGAGCGCCTGCCTGGAACTGCGGGCTGCCGCCCTGGCCCGGGGGCTGGACGCCCGCTTCGTGGGCACTGGCCAGGCCGGGATCCTGATCGACGGCCGCGGCGTGGCCCTCGATGCCGTGCGGGTGGACTACGCCAGCGGTGCCGTGGAGCAGGCGGTGCTGGCGGCGGCGGCGGGGGCGCCGCCCGGCGCGCTGCTGCTGGTGGAGGGCCAGGGATCCCTCGCCCATCCCGGCTCCACCGCCACCCTGCCCCTGATCCGAGGCAGTCAGCCCACGGCGCTGCTGCTGGTGCACCGGGCCGGCCAGCAGACGATCCGCAACCTCGACGGGGTTGCCCTTCCGCCCCTGCCCGAGTTGATCGCCTGCGTGGAAGCCCTCGCGGCCCTGGCACGTCCGGCTCCGGCTGGACCCGGCCCCAGGGTGGCGGCCGTGGCCCTCAACACCGCGCACCTGGACGAGCGGGCGGCCAGGGAGGCGATGGAGGCCACCACAGAACTCACCGGCCTGCCCTGCACCGATGTGGTGCGTCAGGGTGGGGGGAGTTTGCTGGTGAACCTTCTGGGGTGAGGGGAAAGAAGGGCGAGCGAGGGGACTCGAACCCCCGAATAGCGGCGCCACAAGCCGCTGCCTTAACCACTTGGCGACGCCCGCCGTGGTGAGCAAAACCTACACCACGGCGCTGCCCTGCAGCAGGCCTGGAAAATCCCGCCAGAATCCACCAACCCCCGCACCGGCCCGGTCCGACGGTTTGCCCGTACCCGCCCCGTCTCTCCCCCTGCGCATCGGCCTGGCTGTGGTGGTTGTCGTAGCTGCAGCCGTGGGTCTGGCCAGCACCAATCCGGGCCCGGATGCCTTCGAAGAGTTCGCTGGCGACCAGCTCACCCGCCTGCTCACGGAGGAGCTCTGCGAGCCCGATGGCCTGCCGATGGTGCTGCGGCTGGTGATCCGGGACTGTCCCGGCATGGTGCACGCGCAACGGCGCGTCCTGGGGCGGGTGGCCCTGGAGCACACCCGGCGCCGCAATCTGGGGGTGGCGAGCCTGTACCGCACCGACCTGGGCGGCCAGGAGCTGCTGGGGTCCCTGCGACTCCCCCGCTACCAGGCCATGACCCTGGCGGCGGCCGGTCAGTTCGTGCTGCTGCGCACCGACACCCTCAAGGATGAGCAGCGTTGAGCCACGTGCTGCCGCCGCTGCGGATCCCCAGGGTTCTGCTCGATCCCACCGACTCGCGCCTGCGACCCGACGCCGGCGGCCTCGTCACGGTGTGGCTCGAGATGGCGGACGGTCGCATCACGGCGATCCGGCCCCTGGCCGCCGGCGGTGAGAGCACGGCGGCTCCGGACGCACCCCTGGCCCTCACCCCGCTGGTGGAGGCCCATGCCCACCTCGACAAGGCCTACACGGTGGAGGCCTTCCCCAATCGCCACGGCACAATCGCCGGCGCCCTGGAGGCCAATCTGCGCGAGATCGCCCAGCGGCGGCCCGAGCAGGTGGAGGCGCGGGCCGAAGTCGCTCTGGAGCGAGCCTGGCGGAACGGCCTGCGGGCGATCCGCAGCCACGTGGATACCCTCGGGCCCTGCGGGTTCGGCAGCTGGGAGGTGATCGAGCACCTGGCCCACCGCTGGGCCGATCGCTTGGAGATCCAGCGCGTCGCCCTGGTGCCTCTCGGCCATTGGCTCACCGGCGAAGGCGAAGACCTCGCCTGCCGTGTGGCCGCCTCCGGTGGGGTGCTCGGCGGCGTGTTGGGTCTGCCGGGCCGGCGGCAGGCCGACGACGCCGGAGCCCTGCGCGCCTTGCTGGCCCTCGCCGAGCGTTTCGGCTGCCCTGTGGATCTGCACATCGACGAGGCGGATGGCGCGCCGGCTTATGGCCTGAAGCTGCTGAACCGCGAACTCCGCCAGCGAAGCGTTGACGTGCCGATCGTCTGCAGCCATGCCAGCAGCATGGGCCTGCTGTCCGATGGGGCCTGCCGCCCGCTGGCTGAGGCTCTGGCCCCCCGGCTGGCCGGGGTGGTGGCCCTGCCGAGCACCAACCTCTGGCTGCTCTCCCGCCACACGGGCCGCACGCCCAGCCGAAGGCCGCTGGCGCCGATCCGGCAGCTGCAGGAGGCGGGGGTTCCCGTGGCGGTGGGGGGCGACAACGTGCAGGACCCCTGGTTTCCCGGGGGGGACTTCGACCCGATCGACCTGTTGCGCTTCGCTCTGCCCGCCGCCCAGCTCGAGCCCTGGCGCCGGAACGGCCTGGCTCCGTTCACCACCGCCGCCGCCCGGGTGCTGGGCCTCGGCTGGGACGGGGTGCTGAGGCCTGGCGCCCCCGCTGATCTGGTGGTGCTGGGGGCCTCGTGCTGGAGCGACCTGCTGGCCCGCCCCCCGCAGCGGAGGGTGCTGCGCAGCGGCCGCTGGCTGCCTCCCCCCCCGCAGCAGGAACCCTCGCCCCTGCTGGCCTCTCTGCCCCTCTGATCCCTGCGCCCGTGTCCCTGCCACCTTCCCTGAACCGTCCCGAGGCGGTGAGCGATGAGCGGGTTGCGGCTCTGGCCGCCGACCTGGCCACGTCCCATCCGGGGATCGCCCAGCTGCAAGGGGCGGCCGATCTCACCCGCCTATCGCGGGATTTCCACGACTATTCGCCGGTGCTCCACGACCAGCTGGAGGGGCGGCGGGCCCAGCTGGCCGTGCGGGTGCACACGGTGGAGGAGGTGATGGCCGTGGCCGGCGCCTGCGCCCGCCATCGGGTGCCGCTCACCCCACGTGGGGCCGGCACCGGCAACTACGGCCAGTGCGTGCCCCTGGCCGGCGGCGTGGTGCTCGATCTCACCGGTCTGAACCGGCTCCGTTCGATCGATCCAGTCAGCGGCGTGCTGGAGGCGGAGGCCGGGGCCCTGCTGGGAGATCTGGAGGGGCAGCTGCGTCCGGCGGGTCGGGCCCTGCGGCTGCTGCCCAGCACCTGGCGCACGGCGAGCCTGGGGGGCTTCATCGCCGGCGGCTCCGGCGGCATCGGTTCGCTGCGCTGGGGGTTCCTGCGGGATCCGGGCAATCTCCTGGGCCTGGAGGTCGTGACCCTCGAGCCCAGCCCGCGCCAGCTCCGCTTCGATGCCCACGGCAGTGCCCCCCTGAATCACGCCTACGGCACCAACGGCATCCTCACGGCCGTGCGGCTGGCCACCGCCGAGGCGGTGGTCTGGCAGCAACTGGTGGTGGATTTCAGCGATCTCGGTGCGGCCCTGGCCGCGGCGAGCGCCCTGCCGGCCACGGCCCTGCTGCTGCAGTCCCTCACCCTGCTGGAGGCGCCGATCGCCGTGGCGCTGCCCTCCCCCCCCGGCTGCCCGGCACCGGATCCCGGCGATCACCGGCTGCTGCTGCTGGCCGCCCCCGACAGCCTCGAGGTGCTGCCGCAGTGGCTGTCGGTCCGGGGCGGCCGACTGCGCTGGCAGGCGCCCGAGGGGGACAGCCGGGCCATGCCCCTGCGGGAACTCGGCTGGAACCACACCACGCTGCACTGGCGGGCCCGCCATCAAGGCTGGACGTACCTGCAGATGCTGCTGCCCCGCCCCGAGGCGCCCCTGATCGCCGCCGTTCAGGAGCGCTGGGGCGACGACGTGCACTGGCATCTGGAGGCGGTGCGCCAGGACGGAGCCGCCCGGCTGGCGGCCCTGCCCCTGCTGCGCTGGCGCGGTGCCGGCGAACTGGCGGAGCTGATGGAGCAGTGCCGCAGCCTGGGCGCGGTGATCTTCAACCCCCACGTGATCACCGTCGAGGACGGTGGGCTGGAGGTGATCGACGCCGATCAGGTGGCTGCCAAGGCGGCCCACGACCCGGCCGGCCTGCTCAACCCCGGAAAGCTGCGCGGCTGGGATGAGCGCTGAGCGCTGCTGCCGCCGACTTCAGGGGCATCCCAGGCTGAGACGGGTGTCGGCTCCGGTGACCGGGTTGGTGCCGGAGGCCTCCCGGCAAAGGGCCCGCTGATCCACCCGGTCGAGCAGGGCATCGGTGAAATCGGCGTCGGTCACGATCGCCCCGCTGAAGCTGCTGCCGGAGGCGATCACCCCCCGCAGCACCGCGCCGGTGAAGTCGGCGCCGCTGAAATCCACCTTGTCCATCAGCACGTCCCCGAGGTCGGCGCCGCGGAAGTCGGCTTCGGGAAAGGCCCCCTGGGTGAGGATCGCGCCGTGCAGATTGGCGCCGGCAAAGTTGGCCCGGCGGCCCACGGCGCCGGCGAAGGAAGTGTTGGCCAGATCCTGGCCGTGGAAATCCTGCTCGCTCTGGTTGGTGAGGGTGTAATCGACCCCGGAGAACTCCGCGGCGGCCGGGGCGGCGGCGATCGTCGCCGCCAGCACCAGGCCGAGGACAAGGGCCAGGAGCGGCACCGCCCTGCACCGCAGGGCGCGACCCCAGGGGGGCTCCCACCGGAGGGGAAGGAGCTGAACGGTGTCGGGGCGGGCCATGGCGATCACGCGATCCCCAGATGCTGGTGGATCCGTTCGAGGGCGGCCTTCTCCTCGGCCGACACCTTCTCACCCGAGCCGAACAGCCCCTTGCCCGCAGCCTCGGCCACGGCCACGCAGCCGTCCACGATCAGCTGCTTGTAGGCGTTGACCGTGGCTTCATCGGCTTTGGTGGCCGCCAGGGCCAGAGAGGCATCGACCTCCTCGAGGGCGCGATCGAGCACCTTGCCCTCGCGCACGTCCTCCGGGGTCACCTGCAGCTTCTCCGGCCGGATCCCCTCCTTGAGGGCCTCGGCATCGAACAGGCTCGTGATCAGAGGGTTGTCGGCGTAGCGGCTGGAGGCGGTGGCCAGGGTCTTCCCCAGGGCGATGGCTTCCTGGGCGCTGGAGAAGATCCCCATGTCCACGGTCATCACCGCCAGGGCGGCGGCCAGCGGCCCCCCCAGCAGGCGGTTGCGTTCATCGCTGGTCAGTGTGAGCGTCATCTCGGTGAGGTCGTCGGGCGACACCATCGGCTCGTCCAGCCTGGCCATGGACCACGGCTTCGTCAGTGCCGTAGGCGCCGATCCTCCGCGCTTCCGGGCTCAGGGATCGAGCAGGGGGATCACGCAGCCCAGCAGATGCAGTGAACCGGCCACCACCACCCGTTCGCCGGTCGCTGCGCCCGCCATCAGTGCCGCCAGCCCGGCGGCCGGATCGCTTGCCTCCAGCAGCGTTCCCCGCAGCTGGGGCCGCTCGGCCAGCAGGTCGGCGGCGCTCCAGCAGCGGTGATCGGGGATCGGCACCAGCCAGGCCCGATCGGCCGGAGCGAGCAGGCTCTCCAGCATCTGGGGCGCCTGTTTCTGGCGCTGGATGCCCAGCAGCCAGGTCGTGGGCAGCCCCGGGTCGAGGCGATCCAGTTCCTGGCGCAGGGCCGCAGCAGCAGGGGGATTGTGGGCGCCATCGAGCAGCAGTTCCCGGCCGTGCCACAGCCTGCGCTCCAGACGCCCGGGCCAGCGGGCTGCGGCCAGACCCGCCGCCATCGCCGGCTCCGGGATCGGCCAGCCGCGCTCCACCAGGGCCCGGGCCATCCCCAGGGCCACCGCCGCGTTGCTGCGCTGCCAATCACCCATCAGGCCCAGCCTGGGCCCACCCCGGTGTTCGGCCGGCAGGGGTTCCACCCAGCGCAGCTCACAGCCCACCTGTCGGGCTACGGCCTTCATCACCTCGGCCGCCTCCGGATCCTGGTGCCCGCTCACCGCGATGGCTCCCGGGCTCATCACCGCTGCCTTCTCGGCCGCGATCGCCGCCAGGGTGTCGCCGAGGTGTTCCCGGTGGTCGAGGCCGATCGAGCCGAAGCCCACCACCCCCCGATCCGGATGGGTGGTGGTGGCATCCAGCCGGCCCCCCAGGCCCACTTCCAGCACCGCCAGGTCGATGCCCGCGGCGGCGCAGCGATCGAAGGCCGCGGCGGTGAGCAGTTCGAACGGGGTGAGATCGTGTTGGCGGGCGATCGCCTGCCAGCGGCGAAGATCGGCGCGCAGTTGCTCGGGGCTGATCCAGGCGTCGCCCAGCTCGAGCCGCTCGCACCAGCTCACCAGGTGTGGCGAGCGATAGCAGGCGCTGGCCACGCCCGCGGCCCGCAGGATCGCGTGCAGCTGGGTGGCGATCGAACCCTTGCCGTTGGTGCCGGCCACCTGCACGGCGGCGAAGGCGTTCTGGGGATCACCCCCCTCCGCCAGGGCGGCCTTCAGGCGATCCAGGCCCAGATCGACACCGCGGCGGGCGAACGGCTCGAGCAGATCGCCCAGGTCGACCGGGGCGGGCAGGGAGGTGGTCATGGCAGAGATGGGCCGGTTCAGGCCAGGGCCATCAGGGCTTTCTCCAGCCGCTTCACCGCCTTGCGGATGTGGCGGGGGCGGATCACCAGGGGCGGCACTAGGCGCACCACCTTCGGGCCTGCGGGAACGAGCAGCAGCCCCTCGGCCATTGCCGCCTTCACCACCTCCGCCGCCGTGGGCGCCTCCTCGCGCAGCACCAGACCCTGCAGCAGTCCCCAGCCGCGGGCGCTCTCCACCAGCTGTGGGTGGCGGATCGCCAGGTCGGTGAGGGCCTCGGCCAGCAGGGCCTCCATGCGGCGCACATGCTCCAGCAGACCCCGCTGCTCGATCTCCTCGATCACGGTGAGACCGGCGCGACAGGCGAAGGGGTTGCCGCCGAAGGTGCTGGCGTGCTCGCCGGGCCGGAAATGATCGGCATGGGCCTTCACCGCCAGCGCTCCGATCGGGATGCCGCCGCCGAGGCCCTTGGCGGCGGTGAAGGCGTCGGGTTCCACCCCCAGCCGCTCATAGCCCCACCAGCGGCCGCTGCGCCCCACGCCGATCTGCACCTCGTCGAAGATCAGCAGGATCCGCCGCTCGTCGCACAACTGGCGCAGCCGCTGGAAGAAGGCAGGATCCCCGGGGTTCACGCCGCCTTCGCCCTGCAGGGGTTCCACCAGCACGGCGGCCACCCGCGGCCCTTCGGCTTCGCATTCGGCCAGCAGGGCCTCGAAGGCGGCGGTGTCGTTGTAAGGGAAGTAGCGGAAGCCCTGCACCAGCGGCTCGAAGCCTTCGTGATACTTCGGCTGGCCCGTGGCGGTGACGGCGGCGAGGGTGCGGCCGTGGAAGCTGGCCTGGGCCGTGAGGATCAGGGGCTCCTGGATGCCGCGCACCCGATGGCCTTGCTTGCGGGCCAGCTTGATCGCCGCCTCGTTGGCCTCGGCACCGGAATTGCAGAAGAACACCCGATCGGCGCAGCTGCGGGCGACGATCGCCGCCGCCAGAGCCTCCTGTTCCGGGATGCGGTAAAGGTTCGACACATGCTGAAGTCGCTTCAGCTGTCGGCAGAGGCTGCGCCTCAGCACCGGATCGCTGTGGCCGAGGGTGCACACGGCGATGCCGGCCACCGCATCGAGGTAGCGACGCCCTTCCCGGTCCCACACCCACACGCCCCGCCCGCGCACAAGCTCGAGGGGATAGCGGGCGTAGGTGTCCATTACAGCGGACACCGGTGCCGGCGCAGCCGGCACGGGGGAAGGACTGACCATCGGCGCGGCAGCGGCGATGGGAGCGGTGGGACTCGAACCCACATGCCCGAGGGCGCTCGATTTTGAGTCGAGTCCGTCTACCAATTCCGGCACGCTCCCTTCAGGGACGACTCTAGGCGTCGTCGCTCAGGCGCCGGATCGAGGCACCCACGGCGTTGAGCTTGCCCTCGAGATCGGCGTAGCCGCGGTCGAGGTATTCAAGCCCGCGCACCGTGGTGACCCCGTCGGCTGCCAGGCCGGCCAGCACCATCGCCGCCGAAGCCCGCAGATCGGTGCCGTGCACCGGGGCGCCGCTCAGTCGGGCGACACCCTCCACGCAGGCGGTGTTGCCGTTCATCCGGATCGAGGCGCCCATCCGCTGCAGCTCGGCCACGTGCTGCAGCCTGTTCTCGAAAATGTTCTCGACGATGAAGCTGGTGCCCTCGGCGGTTGCCAGCAGGCTCATGAACGGGGCCTGGAGGTCGGTGGGGAAACCGGGGAAGGGCTGGGTGGTGAGATCGAGGGCGCGGATGCGCCCGGCGGAGAGGATCATGCCCTCGCCATCGGGGGTGAGGCGGCAGCCCGACTCCTCGAGCTTGGTGAGCACGGCGCCGAGGTGCTCGGGGATCACCGGAGAGACCCGCAGCGTGGAGCGGGTGATGGCGGCCGCCAGCAGGAAGGTGCCGGCCTCGATCCGGTCGGGGATCACGGCGTAGTCGGCGCCGTGCAGGGTGGGAACGCCATCGATCGTGATCGTGGGGGTGCCGGCACCGCGGATGCGGGCGCCCATGGCGCTCAGCAGATCGGCAAGATCCACCACCTCGGGCTCCTGGGCGGCGTTCTCGATGGTGGTTTCACCATCGGCGAGGGCTGCGGCCATCATCAGGGTCTCGGTGGCGCCCACGCTCGGGCAGTCGAGGTGGATGTGGCCGCCGGTGAGGCGCTGTTGCCTGCCTGGAACCACCGCCGTGACCACGCCGTGCTCGATCGTGACCTGGGCTCCGAGGGCTTTCAGACCTTTGACGTGCTCCACAACTGGACGGGAGCCGATCTGGCAACCGCCCGGCAGGGGCACCTGAGCCATGCCCATGCGGGCCAGCAGAGGGCCGATGCAGAAGAAGCTGGCCCTGAGGCTGTTCACCAGCTCGTAAGGGGGAGCAGCCTGGGTGATGTGCTCGCCGTCGAGATCGATGGCATCACCGCTGCGCACCACCCGCACGCCGAGTGCCGCCAGAATCTCACCCATCGCTGCGATGTCGGTGAGCGGGGGCACATTGCGGAGGCGGAGGTTGTCCTTGGTGAGCAGGCAGGCCGCCATCAGCACCAGGGCCGAATTCTTGGCGCCGCTGACGCGGACTGAACCTTCGAGTCGCCGTCCCCCGGAAATCTCGAGACGTGGCTGGGCCACGATCATGGTGGGAACAGCGGAAAGGGTCATGGAACGACTGTCCCCGTCGCGAATTGCCCCGGCATCTTGACAACAAACCGGCACACCGTCTAGCCGGCCGCCGGCGGAACTGTCTCGCCACCAAGGCCGGTTCTGTCGTGGGCTCCGAGGCGGACATGACCCCGGTGGTCTATGGTGAGCGGGTCGCGGCCAAGGGCCTGCGGCACCTCGCCAGCGGATGTGGCGGAATTGGTAGACGCGCTAGTTTCAGGTACGAGTGGCAGCAATGTCGTGGGAGTTCAAGTCTCCCCATCCGCATACTCTTCCAGATGATCGTCCTCAAGATCACCAATGCCTCGGAGGTCATGGCCTCCAAGGTGGGCAAATTT
This sequence comes from Cyanobacteriota bacterium, assembly GCA_046342315.1. Taxonomy (GTDB): domain Bacteria; phylum Cyanobacteriota; class Cyanobacteriia; order PCC-6307; family Cyanobiaceae; genus Cyanobium. The sequence goes on along the minus strand of JBKDPV010000131.1, from coordinate 5,623 downwards.
CTCGAAAGCCTCACGCCTGACGGCTTCGACCAGACCACCGTTGAAGACATCGTTCTGCGCAAGCTGGCCGAGAATCTGGCGGCCGAAGGTATCCGCGGCGAGGTTCTTGCCGTTCAGGGCCTTGATATTGAAAGCGAGGGTACGGGCATCGTCCTGCACGAGCGTGTGCGCGTGCGGCAGCACGCCCGGTTCTGAACCCTCCCGCCCTGCCGCCGGAACCACTCACCAGCCGCCGCAATCCGCTGGTGGCCCGGCTGCGGGCGCTGCATCAACCCCGGGGACGGCGGGAGCAGCAGGCCCTGTTGCTTGAGGGCACCCATCTGGTGCAGGAAGTGCTGAGGCGCGGGCTGGAGCCCTCGCTGTTGCTGGCCACACCGGCCTGGTGGGAAGCCAACCCTGCGCTGCTGGCCGCCCTGCCCGCCGCTACCGCCCTGCGCACGGCCGTTCCGGAGGTGCTGGAGGCTGCCGCCAGCACCCGCAGCCCCGATGGCGTGCTGATGGTTCTGCCCGCCTCCGGTCTGCCCGAGCCCCGGCCGGAGGCGGAACCGCCGGCCTTCGTGCTCGCCCTCGATCGGCTGCAGGATCCGGGCAACCTCGGCACCCTGCTGCGCACCGCCCTGGCGGCGGGGGTGGAGGAGGTGTGGCTGGCGGAGGGTGCCGATCCGCTTCAGCCCAAGGTGGTACGTGCCTCCAGCGGAGCCGTGCTGGCCTTGCCTTTGCTCCGGCTCGACGGCGACGGTCTGCGGCAGCGGCTGGGGGCCGCCCGCCGCCGGGGCCGGCAGGTGGTGGCCACGGTGGTGCCCGGCGAAGGTGCCGCGGGTGGCGTTCCCTACTGGCAGCTCGACTGGTCGGCTCCGACCGTGCTGCTGCTGGGCAACGAGGGGGCGGGACTGAGCCAGGACCTGGCGGCGGAGGCCGACCGGCGGGTCACCATCCCCCACAGCCCCCTGGTGGAGTCGCTGAATGTGGCGGTGGCGGCGGCACCGCTGCTGCTGGAGCGCTGGCGCCGGCGGACGGCTCCCTGACAGGGGAGAATGCCTGGCATTCCGCGCAGCATGCCCCGGTGAGCGATCCCACCTCCGGCCCCACCGCCTCCTCAGGGTTCGACTTCGACGTTGTGGTGATCGGTGCCGGCTACGGCGGCTTCGACGCCGCCAAGCATGCGGCCGACCACGGGCTGAAGGTGGCGATCGTCGAATCCCGCGACATGGGCGGCACCTGCGTGAACCGGGGCTGCGTGCCCTCCAAGGCCCTGCTGGCCGCCGCCGGTCGCGTGCGGGAGCTGGCGGATGCCGAACACCTGGCGGGTTTCGGCATCCATGCCGCCCCGGTGCGCTTCGAACGCCAGAAGATCGCCGACCACGCCCGCCAGCTGGTGGAGACGATCCGCACCAACCTCACCCGCACCCTGGAGCGCGCCGGCGTCATGATCCTGCGGGGCAAGGGTCGCCTCGACGGCCCCCAGCGGGTGGTGGTGCGTGAGAGCGGCGGCGGTGTGGAGCGGCCTTACTCCGCCCGCGACGTGATCATCGCCACCGGCTCCGATCCGTTCGTGCCCCCGGGCATCGAGACCGACGGCCGCACCGTGTTCACCAGCGATGAGTCGATCAACCTGGAGTGGCTGCCGCGCTGGATCGCGATCATCGGCAGCGGCTACATCGGCCTCGAGTTCGCCGACGTTTACACCGCCCTCGGTTGTGAGGTCACGATGATCGAGGCGCTCGATCGGGTGATGCCCACCTTCGATCCCGACATCGCCAAGCTGGCGGCCCGCCAGCTGATCGACGGCCGCGACATCGACGCCCGCGCCGGCGTGCTGGCCCAGAAAGTCACGCCCGGCTGTCCGGTGCGGATCGAGCTGGTGGACATGGCCACCCGGGAGCCGGTGGAGACCCTGGAGGTGGATGCGGTGCTGGTGGCCACCGGCCGGGTGCCGGTGAGCAAGGACCTCGGTCTCGCCTCGGTTGGGGTGGAGACCCAGCGGGGCTTCATCCCGGTGGACGACACCATGCGGGTGTTGGCGGATGGCGCCCCGGTTCCCCACCTCTGGGCCGTGGGCGACGTCACCGGCAAGATGATGCTGGCCCACACCGCAGCGGCCCAGGGTGGGGTGGCCGTGGACAACATCCTCGGCCATCCGCGCCGCATCGACTACCGCTCGATTCCGGCAGCCACCTTCACCCATCCCGAGATCAGTTCGGTGGGCCTGAGTGAGGTCGAAGCGAAGGAGCTGGCAGCTCAGGAAGGCTTTGAGCTCGGTGCCGTGCGCAGCTACTTCAAGGCCAACTCCAAGGCCCTGGCCGAGCTGGAGAGTGACGGGCTGATGAAGCTGCTGTTCCGCAAGGACACCGGCGAGGTGCTCGGGGCACACATCTACGGCCTGCATGCCGCCGACCTGATCCAGGAGGTGGCCAATGCGGTGGCGCGGCGCCAGTCGGTGCGGCAGCTGGCCAACGAGGTGCACACCCACCCCACCCTCAGCGAGGTGGTGGAAGTGGCCTACAAGCAGGCGGCGGTTGCCGTGGCTTCGGCCCAGCCCTCGCTGGTGGGGGTCTGAGCATGGAGATCCGCCGCCGGCCCCCGAACCCCCCGGTGAAGGTGGCCCACCTTCAGTACGGCATCCCCCATCCGGAGGAGAAGCCCCGTCACATCCTCGAGGAGATCGTGTGGGCGAAGGACCGGGAGGTGGCCGCCGCCCGGGAGCGGGTGAGCCTGCAGCAGCTGCAGCGGCAGGTGGCCGACCTTCCCCCCACCCGTGATTTCACCGCCGCCCTGAAGGCCAGCTGCCGCAAGCCGGCGGTGATCGCCGAGGTGAAGAAGGCCAGCCCCAGCAAGGGCGTGATCCGCGCAGACTTCGACCCGATCGCCATCGCCCGCGGCTACGCGGCGGGGGGTGCCAGCTGCCTCTCGGTGCTCACCGACAAGGCCTTCTTCCAGGGCGGCTTCGAGGTGCTGGTGCAGGTGCGCGAGGCGGTGGATCTGCCCCTGCTCTGCAAGGACTTCATCCTCTCCCCGTACCAGCTGTACCAGGCCCGGGCGGCCGGGGCGGACGCTGCCCTGCTGATCGCGGCGATCCTCACCGACAGTGATCTGGCCTATCTGCTGAAGGTGGCCCGCAGCCTGGCACTGGCGGTGCTGGTGGAGGTGCACGACGCCGCGGAGATGGAGCGGGTGCTGGCGCTGGAGGGCGTGGATCTGATCGGCATCAACAACCGCGATCTCTCCAGCTTCACTGTGGATCTGGCCACCACCGAACAGCTGATGCAGCGCTTCGGCCCCGCCGTGCGCGAGCGGGGCGCCCTGCTGGTGAGCGAATCGGGGCTCTTCACCCGGGAGGACCTCGACCGGGTGGTGGAGGCCGGCGCCGACGCGGTGCTGGTGGGCGAGGCGCTGATGCGTCAGAGCGATGTGACCGCCGCCCTGGAAACCCTGATCGGCGGCTGAGAGCCTGCCGCCTCTCCCCCTTCCCCTGTACGGCCATGGGTCGCCTCCGGTTCCACCCCCTGCTTGCCATCCCGTTCGCTCTGGCCGTTTTCGGCCCGTACCCCCTGCCGCCGCCTACCTCGGCGCAGCCAGCCCCGCGCAACGGCTCGCTGCAGCCGCCCGCCCGCCGCGGTACCACCGCTGCGATGTCGCAGGCCGTGGTGGCAGCCGCCCCCGATCGCTTTCTCGCCTGGCCTGCCAATAACGGCTTCTGGTCGTGGCAGGGGGGACGGGAGATGTTGGTGGGCTTCAGCGATGGCCCCTGGCGGCCGGAGGCGGAGGGCCACAAGGTGGGCCAGCCCCAGGAGCTGCGGCTGGCTCGCTCGCTCGATGGCGGCCGCAGCTGGAGCGTTGAGAGTCCTCCACCCACCCTCAGCCGCATCGGCAAACCGCTGCCCGCGGGCCCTGGGGATCTGCGCTTCGATCACCCCGATCTGGCGGTGAGGGTCGTGGCCGGTGACAAAGAGGGGGGTCGGGGCCGGCTTGGAGCGTTCCACGTCTCCACCGACCGGGGGCGGAGCTGGCGGGGACCCTGGGCCTTCACCGGCCTGGAGAACACCCCCGAGCTGGCCGGGCTGCGCATCACCTCCCGCACCAGCGTGCTGCCCCAGGGCCGGGACGCAGTGGTGATGCTGCTCTCGGCCCAGGATCCCTCCCTGGGGCGCTGGGCAGGACGGCTCGACAAGCCCTTCGCGGTCCGCAGCGATGACGCCGGGCGCACGTTCCGCTTCCTTGGCTGGCTGGTGCCCCGCAATGATCCTTACCGGGCCGTGATGCCGTCGGCGGTGGATCTTGGCGGCGGTCGTTTCCTGGCGGCCCTGCGAAGGCGCAATCCCCGCGGCGGGGAGGATGAGAACTGGATTGATCTGGTGGCTTCAGACGATGGCGGACGCCGCTGGCAGTTCCGCTCCCGGGTGGGGGAGGCCGGCTGCTGCAATGGCAACCCTCCCGCCCTCACCCGGCTGCGGGATGGCCGCCTGGCCTGCGCCTGGGCCGATCGCCGCCGTCAGGTGATGCTCCTGCGCCTCAGCGACGACGACGGCCGCACGTGGGGACCGGAACGGGTGGTGCGCGCCGACCCCCACGCCTCCGACATGGGCTATCCCCAGATCGGCCAGAACGAACGGGGCGAGCTGGTGATCCTCTATTACCTGGCCACCGCCGAGCGGCCCGCCTCGTTCATCGAAGCCAGCCTGGTGCGCCCCTGAGCGACACAGGGCGTGTGACCACTTCTTTCATGTTGGCCCCTCTGTTTGCGACTGCTTTCCTCTCCTCCCGCCAGGGTGCGCTGGGCGATCACCCGACCATCAGGGCTCAACAGCGCCGCCTTCATCGTGTCATCGCCACGCGGAATGCGGGCCAACGGAGTGAGCTGAAAGACGGTGGAGCCGAAGCCACAGGGCCAGGGCCCGCGAATGGCGGTGGGAATCCTGGTGTGGTGTGGCAGAGACGAGGGATGCCGAACACTTCACGTCAGCCGGGGCTGATCCAGCGCTACCGCGAGGAGCTGCAGGCGCGCCACTATGCGAAACGCACCGTGGCGACCTACGAGCAGTGGCTGAGGCGCTTCCTGCGCTTCCACCATCGGCGCCATCCGCGAGAGATGGGCAGCGAGGAGGTGAATGCTTTTCTCACCCATCTGGCGGTGAATCTGCAGGTGAGTGCCTCAACGCAGAACCAGGCCCTCTCGGCGCTGCTGTTTCTGTCGAGGAGGTGCGCGCCGTGCTGGAGCAGCTGGATGGCATGGAGGCCCTAGTGGCTGGCGTGCTGTACGGGGGAGGGCTTCGTTTGATGGAGGCGTTGCGGTTGCGGGTGCATGACGTGGATTTTCAGCGCCGGCAGATCACCGTGCGCCAGGGCAAAGGTGGTAAGGACCGGCGCACAATGTTGCCTGCAACCATCGGAGAGAAGCTCCGTTTGCATCGGGAGGGGGTGCGAAGGCTGCACCGCCAGGACCTTGCCGAGGGCTATGGAAGGGTTCAGCTTCCACACGCGTTGGCTAGGAGTTTGCGGAAAAACCGCCTGAGAAGCAGCGTTTTTCCCTCCTGAGACCTGGCGGAGCTCCTATCGGGCTGGTTTTCAGGGTTTCAGCGGTTCAGAGCACTCGTTTCGGTGTGTTTTGCCCCTCTGGGGCATCCTG
>JBKDPV010000130.1:0-24290 GCA_046342315.1 Cyanobacteriota bacterium | reverse complement strand
ACGGGGCGGGGCACCGCCCATAGGGTTTTCCCACTCCGACAACCCTGGCCATGCAGGTCACCCAAGAAGATGGCGGCAAGCTGAACGCCTTTGCCAAGGAACCCCGGATGGTGGTGATGGAACCCGGAGACAGGCCCCAAGCCAACAGGGCCTTGCTGATCGGGGGCCTGGTGCTGGTGCTGGCGCTGATGGCCGTGGCCTCCCGACTGGGCTGAACACTTGGAACCGCCGGAGGCCTGTAGTAGCTTGCTTCGTTAAGCAACCGTGCATTCAGGAGTCTCGGGGTGAAGGTTCTTGTTCTCGGCGGCGACGGGTTCTGCGGTTGGCCCTGCGCGGTCAACCTGGCTGATGTCGGCCACGAGGTGGTCATTGTGGACAACCTCAGTCGTCGCAAGATCGACATCGATCTGGGCGTTGAATCGCTGACGCCGATTGCCACCATCCGAGATCGCCTCACAGCCTGGGAACAGGTAGGTGGCGCCCCGATTCGCTTCGAGCATCTGGATATTGCAAAGAATTACGATCAGCTGCTGGCTTTATTACGGGCTGAGCGCCCCGACGCTGTGGTGCATTTCGCCGAACAGAGAGCCGCTCCCTATTCAATGAAAACCAGCGCCACCAAGCGCTACACCGTCGACAACAACGTCAACGGCACTCACAACCTGCTGGCCGCGATCGTGGAGAGCGGCCTCGACATCCACATTGTGCACCTGGGCACGATGGGCGTGCACGGCTACGGCTCCCACCGGGGTGCCACCATCCCCGAGGGGTACCTCACGGTGGAGGTGCCCCAACCCGATGGCAGTCGCTTCACCGAGAAGATCCTCCACCCGACGGATCCCGGCAGCGTCTATCACATGACCAAGACGCTCGATCAGCTGCTGTTCTTCTACTACAACAAGAACGACGCCATCCGCGTCACCGATCTGCACCAGGGCATCGTCTGGGGCACCAACACCGACCTCACCGATCGCGACCCACGCCTCACCAACCGCTTCGACTACGACGGTGACTACGGCACGGTGCTGAATCGCTTCCTGATGCAGGCCGCCATCGGTTACCCCCTCACCGTGCATGGCACCGGCGGCCAGACCCGCGCCTTCATCCACATCCGCGACTCGGTGAAGTGCGTGCAGCTGGCTCTGGAACATCCCCCCACCAGCGGCGAGAAGGTCAAGATCTTCAACCAGATGACCGAAAGTCACCAGGTGGGCGAACTGGCCCGCAAGGTGGCCGACCTCACCGGTGCGCAGATCAATTACCTGCCGAATCCACGCAAGGAAGCCATCGAGAACGACCTGATCGTCGACAATCGCTGCTTCATTGAACTGGGTCTCCGTCCCACCACCCTCGATGACGGCCTGTTGGCGGAGGTGGTGGATGTGGCCCGGCGCTGGGCCGACCGGTGTGACCGCTCGCGCATTCCCTGCGTCTCGGCATGGACGCAGCGTCAGGCCGAAGCGATCAGGGCCACAGCCTGATCCCGGGGCCCACGTGAAGATCGTCTTTTTCACCGAAACCTTCCTGCCCAAGGTCGACGGGATCGTCACGCGTCTGACCAAGACCGTGCAGCACCTGGTGGCCAGCGGCGACGAGGTGCTGATCTTCTGTCCGGAGGGGGCACCGCAGAGCTGGATGGGAGCCCGCGTGGTCGGGGTGCCGGCCATGCCCCTGCCCCTCTATCCCGAGCTGAAGCTGGCCCTGCCGCGGCCATCGGTGTCCGAAGCGCTCGAGGGCTTCGCCCCCGATCTGATCCACGTGGTGAACCCCGCCGTGCTGGGGCTGGGCGGCATCTGGCTGGCGAAGACGCGCGGCATCCCGCTGGTGGCCAGCTACCACACCCATCTGCCCAAGTACCTGGAGCACTACGGCATGGGCATGCTGGAGCCACTGCTGTGGGAGCTGCTCAAGGCGGCGCACAACCAAGCCCAGCTCAACCTCTGCACCTCCTCCGCGATGGTGGACGAACTGAGCGGCAAGGGGATCCAGCACACCGCCCTCTGGCAGCGTGGCGTGGACACCGAACTGTTCCGTCCGGCCCTGCGCAGCGAGGCCATGCGCCGCCGGCTGCACGGCCGCCATGACGACACCGGCAACCTGCTGCTCTACATCGGCAGGCTGTCGGCGGAGAAACAGATCGAGCGCATCCGCCCGGTGCTCGAAACCCTGCCCAACACCCGCCTGGCTCTGGTGGGGGACGGGCCATACCGCCAGCAGCTGGAGCGCCTGTTTGAGGGCACCCCCACCACCTTCGTGGGCTATCTGGCCGGGGAAGACCTCGCGAGCGCCTATGCCAGCGGCGACGCCTTCCTGTTCCCCTCCAGCACCGAAACCCTGGGCCTGGTGCTGCTGGAGGCCATGGCGGCAGGCTGCCCTGTGGTGGGTGCCCAACGCGGTGGCATCCCCGACATCGTGAGCGACGGGGTGAACGGCTTCCTCTATGACCCTGATCAAGAAGGCAGTCTCACCGCCGCCGTGGCCAACCTTCTGGGCGCAGCGGACACGCGCCACGCCCTCCGGCTGGCCGCCCGCGAGGAGGCGGAGCGCTGGGGCTGGGCCGCCGCCACCGAACAGCTGCGGAGCTATTACCGCCAGGTGCTCGGCCAGCGCCGGCTTGAACTGGTGGCCTGAGGCCCTTCAGGGGGATGGGGTTGGCGGCGCGTCGGCGCTGCCGGGCCGGAACCAGGTGGTCATCAGGGCCTTCACCATCGGCGCCGCCACGGTGCCGCCGTAGCCGCCGGAGTTCTCACCGAAGGCAATGATCACCAGATTGGGGCGATCGGCCGGGGCATAGCCCCCGAACCAGGCATGATCGGGACGGGGCGGATCCTCAGCGGTGCCGGTCTTGCCGGCCACCGGCGGCAGCGAGGGATCGTTGAGCAGCTTGGCGGTGCCTTCGGTGACCACCATCCTGAGTCCCTTGCGTACCACCTCCAGGGTCTCGGGTTTGAGGCCGATCCGGGTGCGCTGGGTGGGGCGCTCCACCAGATGGGGTGTCACCAGCCAACCGCCATTCGACACGGCCGCATACAGACGGGCCATCTGGAGGGCCGTCACGGTCACCGCCCCCTGGCCGATCGCAGAGGTGATCGTGTCCACCGGGGTCCAGGGCTCGCCGAGCACCTTCTTCTTCCAGGCCGGATCGCCGAGCAGACCTGGGGTTTCCTCGCCCTTGAGTTCCACGCCGGTGAGCTGCCCGAAACCCATGCGCCGGGCGGCCTTGAACAGCTCGTCGGGGCCCACCTTCAGTCCCACCTGGTAGTAGAAGCTGTTGCTGCTCACGGCCAGGGCGAAGGGGAAGCCGATGCTGCCGAAGGAACCGTGATCGGCGTAACACTGGCCGTAATAACAGAAGCTGCCCATCGTGGGCACGGTGGAGGCAGCCCCATACCTGCCTGATTCCAGGCCGGCGATCGTGGTGACGATCTTGAAGGTGCTGGCCGGGGGGAACCCCTGGAACGCCCGGTTGAGCATCGGCGCCTCAGGGCGGTTGAGATCGTTCCACTGGGCGATGGTGGGCCCCGTGGAGAAGATGTTGGGATCGAACGATGGGCGGCTGGCCAGCGCCCGGATGGCGCCGGTCTGGGGATCGAGGGCGACGATCGCTCCCTTGGCCACCGTGTCGAGGGCCCGTTCAGCGGCTTGCTGGAGATCGAGATCGAGGGTGAGCCGCAGGTCGCGGCCGGCCCGGGCCGGTTTATCGCCGAGTACACGCTGGACCTGGCCGGCGGCATTCACCTCCAGCTGCTGCCCTCCCCATTCGCCCCGCAGGTGCGCTTCGTAAGCCTGCTCGATGCCGCTGCGCCCGATGCGATCGCTGATCCGGTAGCCGCGCTCGCGCAGTCGCTCGTACTCCTCCTCGGTGATGCTGCTGGTGTAGCCCATCACGTGAGCGCCAAGGCGGCCGTGGGGATAGGTGCGCAGCACGTCGGCACCCACCTCGGCTCCGGAGAGGGTGGAGGCCTGCTCGCGGAAGCGCAGCACCTGCTCCGGCGAGAGGGAGGAGGCCAGCAGGATGCGGAAGCCTTCGTCATTGGCGCCCCGCAGACGCTGCTCATCAAGCTTTCCGGCCTGGAGGCCGAGCAGCGCCGATAACCGGTCCCGCAGGGCAGGCCACTGGCCCTCGCTCACCAGCCTGGGCTGGACGTAGAGGTTGTAGGTGAGCCGGTTGGTGGCCAGCACCCGGCCATGACGATCGAGCAGCCGGCCGCGGATGGGATCGCGAGGAATCAGGCGAATGCGGTTCTCGTCGGCCATCGCCCGGTGCTCAGCGCCATGCAGCAGCTGCAGCCAGGCCAGGCGCGCCGTCATCGCCCCGGTAAGAGCAAGCACCAGAGCCATCAACACCGCCGCCTGGGAGCCGACGCCGGTGTGGCGGGAGGTGCCCGGGATGTAGGCCATCAGCGCCCGGACGCCTCTCCCGGCTCCCGGGCGACCAGATGGCGCTCGAGGGCATCGAGCCGGGCAGAGATGCGGGCCAGGGCATCTTGGAGTTCGGCCGTGTCCTCCGAGTCGGCGGGGTGGGGCGCTGGCACCGGCTCGGGCTCCACATCTCTCACCTCCACCTTCATCACGGGATTACCGAGGCCCGGCTGGAGGCGATCCAGGCCTTCGCGCACCCGGCTGGCCGCCGGCTCGCCCTCCTGCCGGAGATGCCCAAGCGGATCGGGGTGGCTGCCATCGAAGGCCGCAAGCACTTCCCTGGGGCCGCCCTTGCGGACCCGGTCGGCCACCGCAAGCCCCACCGGCAGCACGTCCTGCATCAGCGCGAGGCGCAGGGCGTCGAGTGGGTCGGTGGCCATGGCGGAAGGAAGAGCGCCTGAGGTCACCAGTCTGGCGCGGCGCGTGGAGGAGAGGAGCGGCCGGCCGTCAGGGCTGGGGCCGCTGGACCCCGGGATCGACGATCAGCTGGCGGCAGAACCGCTGGCTTCCCAGCCACCAGCCCCCGGCCACGGCGAGCACCAGCAGCAGGCTGAGGGGAAGAAGAGCCTGGCGGGTGACGTCGAGACTGAGCCACTCCATCCATCCCCGGAGCAGGCGCTCGCGATCGAAGCGGCGCCGCTCACGCAGACCTTCCCGCTCCCGACGCTGCAGCGCCCGCTCGACCCAGCGCTCGAAGGCCCGCTTCTTGGTGACGGCCATCTTGCGCTCCACCTCCAGGAGCTGGCCGGCGGTGAGCTCGGGGTTGAAGGTGCTGATCAGCTCCAGGCTCTTGAGAAACATCTCCACCGCGCCGTCCTTCACGGCCAGCTGCTCGGGCTCAAGGGCGCCCCAGTCGAGCTCGGGGTAGAACCGCAGGCGGTTGGCCTGGATCTGCTCCTCGCTCAACTGGCCGGGTTCCCTCAGCCAGCGATCGGTGTTGGCATCGAAGCGACGCCAGTAGAGGAAGGGGTTGAGGTAGACGACGCGTCCAGCAAGCTGGATGCTGTCCTGCTGGAGCCGACGTTGAAGCTGGAAGTCCGGCTCGCTGGTGCCGGCGGTCGGGACGGCGGGAGTCACAGCGGTCACGGCACAAGCCGATGGATGCCGATGGTATCGGCGAGGGCCCGAAGCGGCCAGCCCCCAGGGCGCCCTACTCCCACTCGATCGTGCCCGGCGGCTTGCTGGTGATGTCGAGCACCACCCGGTTTACGCCCTTCACCTCGTTGACGATCCGGTTGGAGATCTGCTCCAGCAGGTCGTAGGGGAGCCGCGACCAGTCGGCGGTCATGCCGTCCTCCGACGACACGCAGCGCAGCACCACCGGGAAGGCATAGGTGCGCTTGTCGCCCATCACCCCCACGCTGCGCACGGGCAGCAGCACGGCGAACGCCTGCCAGATCTCGTCGTAGAGGCCCGCGTCGCGCACCTCCTCGCGCACGATCAGGTCGGCATCGCGCAGGATGTCGAGCTTCTCGTCGGTGACCTCCCCCAGGATCCGGATCGCCAGGCCGGGGCCGGGGAACGGATGGCGCCCCACGATCTCCTGGGGCAGGCCGAGGCTGCGGCCCACCTTGCGCACCTCGTCCTTGAACAGGCGGCGCAGCGGCTCCACCAGCTTGAACTGCAGATCCTTGGGCAGGCCGCCCACGTTGTGGTGGCTCTTGATCTTCACCGCTACCCTCTCGCCGGTCTTGGGGTCGACGTTGGTGCCGGCCGACTCGATCACATCCGGATAAAGCGTGCCCTGGGCGAGGTAGTCGAAGGGGCCGAGCCGCTTGCTTTCCTCCTCGAAGACGCGGATGAATTCGGTGCCGATCAGCTTGCGCTTCTCCTCCGGATCGGTGACACCGGCAAGCTTGCCGATGAAGCGCTGGCGGGCGTTGATGTATTCCACATTGATGTGGAACTTCCTGTCGAAGAAGTCCATCAGGAATTCAGGCTCGCCCTTGCGCATGAAGCCCTGGTCAATGAACATGCAGGTGAGCTGATCGCCGATCGCCCGGTGCAGCAGGAAGGCGAGCGTGGAGGAATCCACGCCGCCCGAAAGCGCCAGCAGCACACGCTTCTCGCCCACCTGGGCCCGCACGTCGGCGATGGCTTCATCGATGAAGGCGGCGGTGGTCCAGTCGGGGGCGCAGCCGCAGATGTGATAAACGAAATTGCGGATCAGAGCCATCCCGCACTGGGAGTGCACCACCTCGGGGTGGAACTGCACGCCGTAGAGACTGCGCCCGTGGTGGGCCACCGCCGCCTCCGGGGTGTTCTCGGTGTGGGCGAGACGCACGAAGCCGTCCGGCAGGCGCTCCACGGAATCGCCATGGCTCATCCACATCGTCGAACCGTCATCGACGTTGGTGAGCAGGTCGGTCGGATCGTCCACATAAAGGGGAGCCTTGCCGTATTCGGCCCGGCCGGCGGCCACCACCGATCCCCCCAGCTGCTGCACCATCAGCTGCATGCCGTAGCAGACGCCGAGCACCGGGATGCCCAGATTCCAGATCTCCGGATCGCACACCGGAGCCCCTGGTTCGTACACCGAACTCGGCCCGCCGCTGAGGATGATGCCGCGGGGGGCGAGGGCCCGCAGGTCGGCGGCGGTGGTGGTGTAGGCCATCACCAGGGAGAACACCTCCGTCTCACGCACGCGCCGTGCGATCAGCTCCGAGTACTGGGAGCCGAAGTCGAGGATGACGATGGCCGGATGGCGGGACGACCCGCTCGCCGCATCGCGCACCGCGGCGGAGGGAGCGGTCTGGGTCATAGGGCGGCGCCACGCTGTCTGCACCCTACGGCGCACCCCCCAGGGCCTCCAGCAGGGGCCTGCCCACCGGTCCGGCCGCCCGGATGCGGCGGCCGCGGTCGAACAGCACGGCTCCCACCGCCATGCCGCTTTCGCCGTGGCGGGCCAGGTAGGTGCGGCTGCGGTCCTCGATCGTGGCGGCCAGGCGCCGCCGCAACCGCTCCGCCCGTTCGGGATCGGCTGCCTCGAGGCCGGCGAGGGCCGCCTCGACGGTGGGGGCGGCATGCAGATCCGCCAGGGCCTTGCCCCCCAGACCTTCGAGGGCCGCCAGGGCGGTGAGCACCTCGGCCCGGCCGTCGGCCAGGTGGTGGTGGGTATGGAAGATCCCGCCCGCCAGCTTCACGAGCTTGCCCTGCACGCCGAACAACAGCAGCCGTCGCACCCTCTGCTGGGCGGCCGCGACCAGCAGCGGCCCGAGCCAGTTGCCGGCCTTGAGCAGGAGGGCGGGGGGCAGACCGCAGCGGGGAGCCAGGTCGAGCCCGTTCTCACCAATCACCAGCACCAGATCGCCGCCGAAACCTGGGGCCGCTGCCCGGGCCGCCAGCTCCGCCAGGGCGAGGCTCAACTGATCCGGATCGGCCCCGGCCTGCACCTCGGCCTGGGTACCGATCAACGCCAGCCCTTCCACCACCCCGAAGGCGGCGTTGCTGGTGCGCTCGGCCAGCACCCGGCCGGCCGGCAGCACCACCTTCAGCCGCAGGCCGCGGCCGGGCGGCAGCAGGGGGCGAAGGTTGGCCTGCAGCAGACGGCGTGCGTAGCCCGAGAGGCAGAGGTCGCCGCCATCGGCCCGCACCCCAACCCCCTCGCCTGCCTCGATCAGCAGGGGGTCGGGCGTGTCATCGGTCGCCTGGAGGTCGAACCAGCGGGCGAGCACCCACACCACCAGCCCGCGAGTGAGATCGAGCCGGTCGCCCGGATCGCAGACCGCCTCGCCCAGGGCCCAGCCATCGGCCAGGAGCGCCGCCGCCCGCACCGGCACGGGCCGCAGACCGGGCGGCTCGAGCAGCTCCAGAGGCCTCTGCGCCTCGAAGAGCTCCCCGAGAAGGGCTCCGACAGCCGCCCTTGCCGCCGCCGCCACCCACACCGGCAGGGTATAGCCCGCGGACACAGGATCATGCACCGCTGGCTCGTTCGAGGCGGAAACGTCCATCGGCAGGGGAGGTGCGGCAAGGCCGTTTTTTATGGTGGTCGATTGCGCTGCCGCCGCCCGGCCGGCATCGCCCGCCTTCCGTGCCGCTCCCACCATGCAGGACAAGCTCACCCTGATGATCCCCGGCCCCACGCCGGTGCCGGAAACGGTCCTGCAGGCGATGGCGCGCCATCCGATCGGCCACCGCAGCGCCGACTTCCAGAAGATCGTCAAGCGCACCACCGCGCAGCTGCAGTGGCTGCATCAGACCACTGGCGACGTGCTGGTGATCACCGGCAGCGGCACCGCCGCGATGGAGGCCGGCATCGTCAACACCCTCAGCCGCGGCGACCGGGTGCTCTGCGGCGACAACGGCAAGTTCGGCGAGCGCTGGGTGAAGGTGGCGAAGGCCTACGGCCTCGACGTGCAGGTGATCAAGGCGGAATGGGGGCAGCCCCTGGATCCGGAGGCCTTCCGCGCCGCCCTGGAGGCGGACACCGCCAAGGCGATCCGGGCCGTGATCCTCACCCACTCGGAAACCTCCACCGGGGTGATCAACGACCTGCAGACGATCGCCAAGCATGTGCAGGCTCACGGCACCGCCCTGACGATCGCCGACTGCGTCACCAGCCTGGGGGCCACCGACGTGCCGATGGACGCCTGGGGCATCGACGTGATCGGCTCCGGTTCCCAGAAGGGTTACATGATGCCGCCGGGCCTGAGCTTCGTGGCGATGAGCGAGCGGGCCTGGAAGGCCTACGAGCGCTCCGACCTACCGAAGTTCTATCTGGATCTGGGCAAGTACCGCAAATCGGCGCACGCCGACAGCAATCCCTTCACGCCGGCCATCAACCTCTACTTCGCCCTTGAGGCGGCCCTGGAGATGATGGAGAAGGAGGGCCTAGAAGCGATCTTCGCCCGCCACGACCGTCACCGCGGGGCCACGATCGCCGCGATGAAGGCGATCGGCCTGCCTCTGTACGCGGCCGAGGGCCACGGCAGCCCGGCGATCACCGCAGTGGCGCCGGAGGGCATCGATGCCGAAAGCCTGCGCAAGAAGGTGAAGGACCGCTTCGACATCCTGCTGGCCGGCGGTCAGGACCACCTCAAGGGCCATGTGTTCCGCATCGGCCACCTCGGCTTCGTCTGCGACCGCGACATCCTCACGGCCGTGGCGGCGATTGAGGCCACCCTGCAGGACCTGGGCCTGGCCAAGGCGGCCACCGGCGCAGGCGTGGCGGCAGCGGCGGCGGAATTGAGCCGCTGAGGGCGAGGATGCAGCCGGGGGGGGGGGGGCCAAGCCAGGCCCGCCCCGGCTTGCTAACATCGATCAGCAACACCTTGCGGGTGTAATTCAGTGGTAGAATGTCAGCTTCCCAAGCTGAACGTCGCCGGTTCGAGTCCGGTCACCCGCTTTTAGTCTAGGACTGGAATTTGTTGCTCCTCAAGCGTATATCTCGCTTGGCACTTGCTGGCAGCACGCCAAGTCGTGACTGCGGATGACAGCTGATGCCCGCGATTGGCGAAACCTTCTCACAGGGTTTCTCACCGCTGGGTCGTTTTATGGCCTGGTTTGACCGTCTTTGAGCGATCCGAGCCTCCGCCTTGCATTGACCGGTCCCAA
The DNA here is from genome assembly GCA_046342315.1 of Cyanobacteriota bacterium. Taxonomy (GTDB): domain Bacteria; phylum Cyanobacteriota; class Cyanobacteriia; order PCC-6307; family Cyanobiaceae; genus Cyanobium. The sequence continues at coordinate 14,315 of JBKDPV010000130.1, read as the reverse complement.
GACCGGTCACGCGACCTATGATGTGGTCCTGAGCTGACTTGGTCCCCCTGATGGCGCACCGCGTGCTGACCGAGACCGCCGTAAGCATCTCGGAACACAAAAAGAACCCGATGGCCACCGTGGCGGCCGGTGAAGGGATGGCGGTCGCGGTGCTCAACCGCAATGAACCGGCCTTCTACTGCGTGCCGGCCAGGGCCTACGAAGAACTGATGGATCTGGTGGACGACCTGGAGCTGGGCCGCATCGCCGATGCCCGGTTGACGGACGGCCAGGAGCCGGTGCGGCTCAGTCTCGATGCCCTTTGAGCTGGCATTTCACCCGGAAGCCCTTCGGGAGTGGCGGAAGCTGACGCCAGGAATCCGAGAGCAGTTCAAGAACAAGTTGGCCGAGCGGCTGCATGAGCCCAGGATCCCCGTGAGCAAATTGCGTGGATCCTTCAACCGCTACAAGATCAAGTTGCGGGCCGCCGGGTTCCGCCTCGTTTACGAGGTGCGGGATCTTGAGCTGCTGGTGCTGGTCGTGGCGGTGGGCAAGCGAGAGCGCAATGCTGTCTATCGCCAAGCCGATCAGCGCTGACACCTTATGGCTGACTCCGTGTCCTCGGAGATGGATCAGCTGCGCCGGGAGAACGCACGCTTGATCGGGCTGCTGGAGGCCCACGGCATCGCCTGGAGATCCGGCGAACCTGCCCCAACGGAACCGGCGCCGGTTGGAGAAGGTGACTCAGAGGCAGCCCCCGCCAGGGGTCCCAATTCCACGCAGGAGAAGGTGGCGCTGTTCCGGCGCCTCTTCCGCGGTCGCGACGACGTCTACGCCCTGCGCTGGCAGAGCAGCAGCAACGGGCGCTCGGGCTATGCACCGGCCTGCGCCAACGAGTGGCGGCCAGGCCTCTGCGAGAAGCCACGGATCTCCTGCCGCGACTGCAACCACCGGGTGCTGCTGCCCCTCAGCGATGCGGCGATCTTCGGCCATCTGGCCGGCGAGCACACCGTCGGTCTCTACCCCCTGCTGGAGAACGACCATTGCCACCTGCTGGCCGTCGACTTTGACGAGCAGGACTGGCGTGATGACGCCCGGGCCTTTCTTCGCTCGTGTCGGCAGCTGGCGGTGCCGGCGGCGCTGGAGATCTCCCGTTCCGGGGAGGGCGCCCATGTGTGGGTGTTCTTCGAGGAGGCGGTACCGGCCCGGGAGGCTCGCCAGCTGGGGGCAGCCCTGATCAGCCACACCTGCAACGCCACGCGTCAGCTGCAGCTGAGCTCCTACGACCGGCTGTTCCCCAACCAGGACACCCTGCCGAAGGGCGGCTTCGGCAACCTGATCGCCCTGCCGCTGCAGAAGGAAGCACGGCAGCGGGGCTGCAGCGTCTTCGTGGATGACGACCTGAAGCCCTATCCCGATCAGTGGGTCTACCTGGCATCCCTGCAGCGGTTGTCGCTGACGGGGGTGCAAAGCGTGATTCAGAGCGCCACCGGCGGTGACCATCCCCTCGATCTCGCCTTCATTGACGAGGAGGATCTGGCGACCCCTTGGAAGCAACGTCCAGCGCCAACAAAACTCAGTGGACCGTTACCCGCCTCCCTCAACCTCACCCTTGCCGATCGGCTGTATGTGGAGCGTTCGGGGTTGCCGCAGCCTCTGCTCAATCGCCTGATCCGCCTGGCTGCCTTTGCCAATCCCGCCTTCTACAAAGCCCAGGCCATGCGCCTGTCGGTGTGGGACAAGCCGCGGGTGATCGGCTGCGCTGAGAGCTTCCCGCAGCACATCGCCCTGCCGCGCGGCTGTCTGGAACCGGCGCAGACCCTGCTGCGGGAACAGGGCATCGGCTGGGAGCTGGTGGATGAGCGCCAGAACGGCTCACCGCTGGAGCTGATGTTTGCGGGCCAGCTGCGCGCTGATCAGGAGGCCGCCGTGGAGGCGATGCTGCGCCACGACATCGGCGTGCTGCAGGCACCGACGGCCTTCGGCAAAACCGTCGTGGCGGCGGCGATCCTGGCCCAGCGGGGGGTAAACACCCTGGTGCTGGTGCATCGCGCCGAGCTGCTGCGGCAGTGGCAGGAACGGCTTCAGACCTTCCTGGACGTCCCACCCGAAGCGATCGGTTGCATTGGTGGTGGCAAAGCCAAGCCCACCGGCCAACTCGACATCGCCGTGATGCAGTCGCTGGTGCGCAAGGGCGAGGTGAATCCCTTGGTGCAGACCTACGGGCAAGTGATTGTCGACGAATGCCACCACATCGCGGCGGCTTCCTTTGAGGCCATCCTGCGCCAGGTGAAGGCCCGCTACGTGCTGGGGCTGTCCGCCACCCTGGTGCGCCGCGACGGTCTGCAGCCGATCCTGTTCATGCAGTGCGGCCCCATTCGCCACATCGCCCAGCGGCCTGCCGGATCGCCCCAGATCCTGGAGCTGGTGAGCCGCACCCATCAGCTCGAGGGGCTGCCAACCGATCTGCCGATCCAGGAGCTGATGCGCCGATTAGCGGAGGACCCACGCCGCACCGAGCGGATCGTGGAGGAGGCACTCGCCTGCTGGGGTGACGGGCGCAGTTTGTTGCTCCTGAGCGAGCGCACCGATCACATCTCGACGATCGCCACAGCTCTGGCTGGGGAGGTGCCGAACCTGTTCCTTTTGCATGGGCGGCTGAGCGCACGCCAGCGCAGCGCCACCCTCGCCGCGCTGGAAGCGTTGCCTCCTGATGCACCCCGCATCGTGCTTGCCACCGGGCGACTGGTGGGTGAAGGCTTCGACCATCCGCCACTCAACACGCTGCTGCTGGCGATGCCCGTGTCATGGAAGGGCACACTGCAGCAATACGCCGGTCGCCTGCACCGGCAGCACGCAGGGAAAACCAGCGTGCGGATCATCGACTGGCTCGATCTCGGCCACCCCGTGCCGCAACGCATGTGGGAGAGGCGGCTGCGGGGCTATCGGGCGATGGGGTATTCACTGATTTCAGACCAGTGAGCCAGGTCGAGCTTTTGGTCTTGATGGAGATCACTCAGCGAGGCAAAAGGACCCAGGGCTTCTCACAGACCTTCTCACATCCAGCCCTGCAAGCCCTTAAGACTCATTGCCGTGCAGGCGCTCTCGTTGATTGTCCGAGAAGCTTCCCAAGCTGAACGTCGCCGGTTCGAGTCCGGTCACTCGCTTTCAATCCAGGGATGAATTTTGTTGGCCCTCAATCGGTCAGCTCGCTTGGCATGGGCTGGCAGCACGCCAGAGCTTGACTGTGGATGAAAAAAGATGCCAGCGATTGGTTCAACCTTCTCACAGGGGGTCTCACTGCTGGGTCGTTGCATGGGCTGATATGACCCTCGTTGATTGGCCCGGGTTGCCGCCGTGGATCGATCGAACCTGAGACCTGACTGGCGACCTAACCCCCACTGTGTCGCCGCAGGAAAAGGTGGCGCTGTTCCGTCGACACCAAGGGAGTACGGGCGCAGCTGTGTGATGGTTTTGCTGCGTAACAGCCGTGTGCGTGTTCAGATCCGGTGGTTTTCAGTTGTAGTCGGAGCTGGCGGCAGGGGACAGGTGTCGTCACGCAACGCTCGGCTACCGCAGTCCGATCGATGACGAGCAGCCATTCATTTCGGCCGTAAAATAAATTCTGCAGCGCCCGGAGCACTGTTCACGACAGTAGGCCCCCCCAGAGGGCAGCCTCAGAAGTCTTTGACCTCTCAATGCTCACGAATGACCTGCAGCAGTTTGTCTTCGCTGTTCAAACCCCACCTCCCTGGTTCTGGTGTGGCGAGCAGGGGGTCTGGCGGCGTTTCAGCCCGGCTCCGCTCGCGCGCCTGCCGCTGGAGCTGGCTCAGCAGCTGCATTGGTGGTGGATCCGGCCGTGGCGTCGGCGTTGGAGACGGCCGCGAGGCCGGCCGGCAGTCCCCTGGCCGCTGAGGCTGCGGGCCTGTTGGCTGAACAGCTACCGGCCCCGAGAGCTGGCCTGGTGGTGGGCTCTGGGGGAGACGTCCTGGCAGCGGCTGGCGAGGCACACGCCGGAGAGCCTCTCCGCTGCGGTGCATGCGACACGCCGGAGAGAGTGGCCGGATCGATGCCGCCCCGCCCTGGAGGTGCTGGCGGACAAAGGGGCCCTGCTCGGCTGCGCGCCCCAGGCCTGGCGAGCCCCCTTCCTGGTGCTCCACGCCGAGGCGCCTGCTGCGGAACCGCGTCGAGCGCTTGCGGGCGAAGCGGGGATCCCGGCCTGGTGGTGGCATGCCCTCAGCGGCGAAGGGCTGGTGCTCAAACCCCTGCGTGGCCATGCCGGACGCAGCGTGATCCGTTTTCGTTGGACGGGCTCAGAGCTCACGCAGGGCGCCCTGTTCCGCCATCTTGCTGCTGACGCGCCCCTGCCGGAGGCTTCCGCACCTCCAGGGCCTGCCCAGCTGCTGGCCCATTGGCATCGCCTCGGCCGCAGCGATGAACCAGCCCTGGCAGCTCCCTACCTTTGCCACAGCACAGACCTGCCGGCCACAGACCCTGCTGTGGTGGTGCGGGTGATCACCGCCAGGCCATCGCCTGAGGGGCCGGTGGCTGTGCAGCAGGCATGGCTGGAGGTGCCGTTGTGCGAGGGCGCCGTTGCCTTCATCAGTGCGGATGGCGTCAGCCTGCCGAACCCAGGGCAGCCGATGACGGCGGCCCAACAAGAGGCTCTGGATCGATGGACACAACAACTACAAAGCGGAGCTCCGTTGTGTGTTCGTGCTTGTTTGGAAGCGGCGGCCGCCATGCACCAGCGGTTGCCAGCCATTGACCAGGTGGCCTGGGACTGGATTCCCGCTTCTCCCGAGCCCTTGCTACTGGAGGGCAACGGCGGCTTTGGCCTGCTGGTGCCTCAGCTGTTTGCCCGACTAAATGCAGCAGCCCTGCAGCCTTGAGCCCAGGCTCAATCCCTGAGAGGATCTCCATATTCGCAAGAGACCCGTGCCCCTCAGCCGCAACCCCGAAATCTGCGCGGCCGAACTCGATGGCGAGGTGTGCCTGTTCAACCCCGAGAACGCCGAGTATCTCAACCTCAACGGCACCGGTTCGAGCATCTGGAACCTGCTCGATGCCCCTGCCGAATTGGAAGAGCTGATCTGCAACCTGCAAGCGAGGTACGCCGTGGACCCGGAGACCTGCCGCTATGAGACAGAAGCCTTTGTGGCAGAAGCGCTCAAGCGGGGCATGCTCGCGGAAGACCAACCGGCATGAGGCCGCTGCTGCGCTGGCCCACCAGACTGTTTGCCTACGGTTTGTTTTGTCTGCTGGATCACAGCATCTGGCTGTTGATCCAACTGCTGCCAGGCCCAACGCTGATCGGTTTGGCCCGCCGGCGCCCCTGGACACGCTGGCAACTGCAGCTCGCCCCAGCCCGGCAGCAGCTCTGGCGCAGCCGCCTGGCTTGGCTGATGCGCACTCGCTGCCGGCGCGCAGGCTGGGCCAGCACCTGCCTGAGCCGTTCGCTGAGCGGGCGGTTGATGCTGGATCTGATTGGCGTGGCCAATGAGCTTCACCTAGGCATGAGCAAGTTCAGTGATGGCCGCAAGGTGCCCCATGCCTGGCTTAGAGATCCGCAGTCCGGCCGGCTTTACACCCCTGGGCTCAGCCCTGGCGCAGGTGCGCCCCTCACCCAGTTCTGATCCCCAACCGCAGCCATGGCCTTGCACCTGCCCAGTACCGATCCCCAGCCTTTGGCCGAGGGGCTCTACCGAACGGATGCCTTCCATCGCCAACCCCTTTTTGCGGTGGGCTCCGAGGTGGTGCGCAGCTGGTCAGAAGCCCACGCCCTGCATGGCGATGCCCGGCCGGGCGATGTGAATCCCGCCTATGTGGCTGCCCTGATCAGCGGCAACCACAGCGCAGAGGCGGCACCCTACATCCGCATCCGCCGCTTGCCACGGGCTCACCACGTGCTGGTTGGCAGCGACGGCGTGGTGCACGCCAGCGCCTATGACCCGCTAGCTGGTGGGGCAACGGCCATGGAGCAAGAGACGCTGCATCAGTTCCTGCGGCAGGGATTGGTGGATCATGTGCAGCAGGCGGTGGACGGACACCACGGCGTGATCGGCTGCGAGCACAGCAGCGGCCTCGATTCCAATGCGGTGCTTGGGGCCCTGGTGCAGGGCGTAGGAGTTGCTCCTGAGCGGCTGCACACCTGGAGCCATGAAGGGGGCGGGGAAGGAGCGCCCCTGCAGCAGTTCAGGCCGTTTCACCGCTTGCTGCCCGAGCAGTGCCATCGCTTTGAACCAGGGAATGGTGAAGGGGAGCGGGGCATTGATCTGCTCCAGCAGCAGCTGAATGTGTTTGGGGCTCCAGCCCAAATTGGCGGCAATCCCCAGGCCGTGGCGCTGATGCGCCAGCAGGGCTGCACCGTGCTTTTCAGCGGTTTTGGTGGCGATCAGGCCATCAGCCACAACGCCGCCAATGTGCCCAGTGACTTGGTGGCGCTGGGGCGCTGGCGGGCCTTAGTTCACTGGATGGGCGGCCGGCGGGCGGCATTAAAAACCGCAGGGGGCCGCGCCCTGGCGCTGAGCTATCGCCCCTGGGCCGTGAACAAGGTGCTGCGCCGCACTCGCGACTTCTGCTCCAGTGATGTGTTGAGCCGCACGCTCACCCCTGAAGGCAGCAAGTGGTTAGGGCCTCACCTCAAGGAGCAATACCCCTGGGAGATTGACGGCTACCTGAGGCAGCACCACTCGATTCGCCGGCGCGTGCTGGCCGATTGGGTGGCTGTGCGCGCAGAAGACGAAACCCGTCTGGCGGCCTTTCATGGAATGGCCAAAGCGTTTCCCCTGCTGGATGAATGTTTGATTGCGGCCCTGCTGCAGCAGGATCCAGCGCTGTTCGGCGAGGGGGCTGGCCGCGGGCGGCTGTTGCACCGCAAGGCCTTTGCCCCCTTTCTGCCGCCGTTTCTACGCGATAACCCCACCAAGGACCGCGAGCCAGAGGGCGGCCTGGAGCAATGGCGCTCTGAGCTGATCAGCAAGCAACATCAGGCGCTGGAACGCAGCTTAAAGGCAACGAGCGATTGGCATCCAGCACTGGCGAGGGTTTGGGATTTTGAGGCGATTCGCCGCGAAACAGAAGACGTGCTGGCCAGGTCTGAGCCCACGATGAAAGGAGTGATGGGCACTAACCGTGCGTTGGCCACCATGAAGGCCCTCAGCGGCTGGTGGCATGCGCTCGATAGCTGATGACGGGCCCAGCACGGCCGAGATGATCCCCTGCTGGCGTTCGCGACAGAGCCACCACACTCCCACTGAGCTGATCCGCCGCGCTGCATTGCCCCGGCGTTGTCTCTGGCTGAAAAGGCGCAGGGCCCAAGCCCACCCACCAGGTTTGGCCATCACCAGTGAGCGACCAAGCCGGCAACGCGGCCTCGAAGCTCACGAGCGGCCTCTGACTGATGAGCGGACCGCTGGCTTGCACCGCTGTGATCTGGCTGCGCCAGCGCTGCGGGGCCAGGCGTTCGCTGCTGAGCAGCAGCCAGCCAGCCGGATCCCCTACCAGGTCCATCGCCTGAACGCTGGATGGCAAAGGAATGGGCTGAAACTCGATCCTGCCGGATTCACCCCGTTGGGCGATGAAGGCCAACCGCCGGGCAGGATCATCACGCCAGGGGCCCACGCTGGCAAGCCAGGCCAGCTGGTTTTGGGCTGGGGTGGCCCGCTCAATCCAGGCGAAGCGCTGACCAGCCCCCTTCACTTCCGGCAGCAAATTCTGCGTGGTGATGTCTCGGCGCGCCTGCCAACGGCCATCTGGCCTCAATTGATGCACCGCCGCAAAACGCTGCCAGCGCCCGCCGGCCCCCAGCCAACGCTGAAGGCCTGGCCCTGGCAATGCCTCAACGGCAAACAAGTCGCCAGCTAGAGGCAGCAAGGCCGTTGCCCGCCAGCCCGCCAGCCGTTGCACGCTCCAGCGGCGGCCCCCATTGCGCGACACCGCCAACGCCGAACCATGCCGCTCTCGTTCCGGGCCGGTGGCCACCGCGACGGCCACATTGCCTGCCACCACCATTTGCTTCCGGTGCCAGGCCAGGTCGTGGGCATGGATGAAGCGCGGCAGCCTGCGCTCTTGCCACCACCAGCCCTCGCCGCTGGAACGGCGGTAGAGGTTGCCCCAGCGCCAGCTGCCGCGCGCATCGGCTCCGGGGATCCAGAGCTGCTGGCCGTGGCGCACAAAGCGGTTGATCTCCTCGTCTGCGAGCGTGGCTTCCTGCTGCCAGTGCTGCCGGTTTAGGGAATAGGCCAGCACCGGCACCGGCCCTGCATTGGCGCTCGGCCCGTCGTTGCTGGCGTTGCCCAGGCCCACATAGAGGCGTCCGTCAAAGAGGGTCAGATCCCAGGGGGTGCGGGGCAGGCTTTGCCAGCAGGCTGGATAGCGACCCAGGGCGGGGTTACCAAGAGAACGGGCCTGCCATCCCTGGGTGAGGTGTTGCAGAGCTGGGGCCCTGCTGGGGGCTGGCGGCCGTTGTGGCCATGGCCAGGGGGGCAGCAGCGGCACGCTGCGGGAGGGTTCCAGCCGAGGCCAAAGCCAGCGGGCGCCCCCTGCGCAGGCGATTAAGGTCGCCCCCATTGCCGTCGCACGCAAAACCCCAATGGTGAGGCGGCTCCGGGGCCTCCGACGACCCTCTCGCCCCATGCCCTCCCCCTCCATCCGGCAACGCATTCTCCCCCGGCTGCAGCAATGGCGGCTGGCGGGCCGCCTGGCCCGAGAAGCCGGATGGCGCCACCTCAGTGGCCTGGCATTGCTGAGCACAACGGCCAGTGTGCTGGATATTGCCGGGCTCGGGATCGGCGTTTCGCTGCTGCTCGGCGCCGCTCCGGGCTCGGCTCCAAGGCTCCCCCTGCCGTTGACATTGCCCCAGGGGGTGATCGCGTTGGTGGGCCTGATGCTGGTGCGAGGCCTGCTGCAGGCGCTGGTGTCGATCGGTCAGGAGCGCCTGCGCTCCGGCCTGACCGATACCCTGCGCCATCAGCTGCTCGACCAGGTGCTGCATGCCTCGTCCACCCAGCTGGAGCAGCTGGGACGTGGCGATCTGCTCGGCTTGTTGATGGCCGACATCAGCCGCTCGGTCCTGGCACTGGATCAAGGTGTGCGCACTCTCCAGGCCCTGCTCTCGCTGGTGCTGTACGCGGCTGGGGTGCTGGTCGTGGGCCGGGAGGTCGCGATCCCGCTGTTGTTAGCTCTCGGAGCCACCGGCGCAGCGACAGTGCTGCAGCGTTCCGGTAGCTGGCAGCTGGGCCGGCTTCAGAGCCAGCTCAATGGAGCCATCCAGCGCACCGTGGGCGATGGCCTGCATGGCCTCAAAGCGGTGCGGGCCGCGGTGGCCGAATCCTGGTTGCTCGAGCGTTTTGGGCAAGACAATGCCCGCTTCCGCAGGGTGTTGCGGCAAACCGTGCAGCGTCAAGCCCTGTTTGCGGCCTGGCGCGACACCCTCGTGGTACTGGTGGTGGGGCTATGGCTGCTCTGGGGGCGGGCCGGTCTGGCGCCTGCTGCCGTTGCCACCACCCTGCTGCTGGCGTATCGGAGCGGCACATCGCTCAGTGCCGTGATCAGCGCCCAGCGCCTCTGCCTGGGGGCACTGCCCGGTTACGACGAACTCTGCAGGAAGCGCAAACTGCTCCAGCCAGCCGCGGCGCGCCCGCAGGGTGGAACGGTTTCCAGCCAGGCCTTGGCCGCGCTGCAGGAGCCTCACACCTGGCGATCCCTGCACTGGAGCACGGCTGGAGCCGGAGAGCACGATCGGGCTGTGGAACTCAGGCCGGGGGCTCTGGTGGCCGTGGCAGGGCCCTCCGGCAGCGGTAAAACCACCCTGCTGGATCGGGTTTGCGGCCTGCTGGGGGAAAACAGCAGCTGCTGGCAGCTGGCCTCGCACCAGGGATCGCTGGAGCTGTCCGGTCCAGCGGGTGCCGCTCAACTGCGCCAGCTCCTTGCCTACGCCCCGCAGGGGGCGGTGTTGTTTGAAACCAGCCTGCGCGAGAATCTATTGCTGGATCAGCACCAGAGCGCCCTGCCGATCGAAGCCTGGCTCGAACGCCTGGGGTTACGGCATCTCTGCGAACGGGCCGGCGGCCTGGACGCCCCCCTGCCCCTGGCGCTGGATCACTTCTCCGGCGGCGAGATTCACCGGCTTGGCCTGCTGCGAGCCTGGCTGCGCAACCGCCCTGTGGAAGTGCTCGATGAACCCACCGCCTTTCTGGATGCGGAATCGGGCCAGCGGGTCCGCGAGATCATTGCGGAACGCGCCGCGGATCGGCTGGTGCTGGTGAGCACCCATGACCCGGCGCTAATCCAGCAAGCGGAGAAGGTGTTGCAGCTGGAGGTGGACGACAGGCAAGTGGCGGAACAACTGCACCATGCCTGAAGCAGTGCGCAAGATCAGGGGCGGATCACTGCCGTAGGGCGGCCACATCCTTGGGCTTCTGCTTGAGCAGGCAGAGCAGCTGGGGGCTGGACAGGGCGTCCGAATGGGCCTCGGATCAGCGCTCTATGACGGTAAGCGCATGATGGCTCAGCTCTGGGGCTGGGGGCTTGCCTGCGCATGGCCCCGGGTGCGGGCCTGCAGCTGGCGGGTGGCCGCCACCAGCTCCGGTGGCAGCTGGCCTTCCGCCGGGGCCACGGGGTGCTGCCCAAGACGGCGCTGGATCTGCCGCACCACGCCGGCCTTGCCCACCATCGCGGGCAGCAGCGTGATCGCCCGGGCCAGGTGGAACAGCTGTCCGGTGCGGGAGGGCGCTGGGCCGCTCCAGCGGCCGCCCCTGGCCTGGATCGCGAGCCACTGGCGGGCATGGCTGCGCATCGAGCGATCGTCCAAGTAGATCACCAGGTTTTGCTCCCGACTCATCATCAGGGGCAACACCCAGCTGGGCACGGAAGGCGCCGTGAGCCACCGGGTGTGGCGCCAGTCCGCCAGCACGGTGTGGGCCGTGGCGAGCAAGGAGGCGAAACCGAGCCGCTCCGCCGCTGCGGTCAGCTCGGGGCTGTCCAGGTGGCCGGCGGCCTGGAGAAGCTCCAGATCCACTAGGCCCAGAGGGCCCATGTCCATGTTCTGGCGGACTAGGTGGTGCACCAGACAGTGCAGGGTCAGATAGGTGGGTTGCAAATGGGAGAGGCCTTGCGGATCGGGAGGGAGCCGATAGGGCGGCTCCTGGGCCCAGAAAGCCGGCTCGAGGCTGAAATCGCCATGGAGGATGTCGCCAGGCCTGAACCAGAGGGAGCGGTGGAGTTCGATCAACTCGCCGCTGGGATGCCAGAGGCTGAAGTCGTTCACCCGCCACATCAGGGGATCATCGGGCCGGCGCACGGATGCCCCCTGCACCCGGAACCCCTGGCGTTCCAGCAGGGCAAAGGCGGGGACGATCTGCTCCTCCGGCAGCAGCAGATCCAGATCGCGCATCGGGCGCAGCCAGGGCTGGGGGTAGTGCTGCCAGGCCAGGTGAGCCCCCTTCAGGGCCACCGACGCGATGCCGTGGGCTTGCAGGCAGCGCACCGTGTGCAGCAGGGCCAGCCGCTGCCGTGCGGAGCGCTGCTTGGCCCGGGCTGTGGCCTGGCGCAGGGGGCTTTGAAGAACCTCGGGCAACGTGGCCAGCCATCCGGCCTGCTCCAGCTGGTGGCTCACCCACGGGCCCAGCCGCTGACGGCCCAGGAGGGTCAGGAGCTGCTGAGCTTGGGTCGGTGAGAGGGCCGCCGCCTCGGCGGCGGCCGCCGCCAGCTCGTCACCGGCCTGGCTGAGGGCCAGGAGCACCCTGGTGGGCTGGTCGATGGCTGTGGTGTGGGGCCAGTTGCCGCCTGGATGGCTCAGGTCCAACGCTGCACGTGCGCGTTCTGGAGGGGGGAAAGCGAGGATAGGCGAGGAACCTATAGGATACGTGGTGGAAGGAGTCTGCCGGCACTCCGCGTTTGGGCTGCTCTGGCGCTCCAACGCCTTGCTGATCCCAGAGCTGCCCACCGCGGCACCGCCCACCGGCGCCGAGCTGGAGGGCGAGATCTCCATCACCTCGGAAGACCACCTCACCTGGCCTGAACTGCCACCAGGCCCCCACGACACGGCCTTTCTGCAGATGGCCCGCGGCGATCTGCGGCTCACGGTGGAGGGCATCGGCCGCTTTCGGATCACGGATGGCGAGCGCATTGGCTGGCAGCGCGCCGATGCCGGCGTGAGCGATCAGGACATCCGCACCTTTCTGCTGGGTTCGGCGGTGGGGGCGCTGCTGATCCAGCGGGGCATGCTGGTGCTCCACGGCAACGCGCTGGAAAAAGACGGGCAGGCGATCGTGTGCCTGGGCCATTCCGGAGCCGGCAAATCCACCCTGGCCTATGCCTTGATGCAACAGGGCTGGCGCCTGCTGGCCGACGACCTGGTGGCGGTGAATGGGGAGGGGATGGTGCTGCCTGGCATCCCGCGGATCAAGCTCTGGCACGACGCAGCCAGGGCCTTCGGGCTGGATCCCGAGCAGTTGCCGCAGATTCGCCAGGGGATGCACAAGTATCTGCTGATGGGGGAGGCGCTGCAGCGGGCCGAGCAGCCGGTGCCCCTGCGGGCGCTGTATCTGCTCCAGCAGCGGCGCCGCGCCGATGCCGATGCCGATGCCGATGCGAGGTGCATCACCCGCATCAGCAGCCAGAAGGCGGCGGCGTTGCGGCTGCGCAACCAGGCGTTCCGGCCACGGTTTGTGCGGGGGCTGGGCCAGGAGGGGGCCAACTTCATGGCGCTGGCCCAGCTGCAGCGGCGGGTTCCCCTGGCCACCCTGCCCGTGCCAGCGGGAATTGAAGCGATGCAGCGCTGGCTGCTGGAGCAGGATCTGCTGCAGGCCTGCAGGCCGGCGGATCTGGTGGCGCCATGAACACCCCGGAGCCCTACTGGTATCTGGCCAGCTACCCCAAATCCGGCAACACCTGGTGCCGGGTATTTATTCCTGAACTCAGGCGTTTAGCTGGGCTCGATAGCGCCGATGCCACAGAAGCAGCTCAGCAAGAAGAGCGTGAGCTGCGGCTGAACCGGGATCTGGCCACGGGCTCCATCGTGAGCAGCCGCCACTGGCTCGATGACCAGCTGGCCCTCTATAGCGAGAGCATGAGTTATCACAAGTTGCATGATGCCTTTGTAAGCGCGGATTCCGGCGGGAGACCTGTGGTGCCCACCGAGGGCTGCCGGGGGGCGGTGGTGGTGATCCGCCATCCGGCGGATGTGGCGGTGTCGCTGAGCCATTTCTTCTCCTGGGATCTGGAGCGCTGTGTGGCGTTTCTGCTGAACCAGCAGGTCCGGCAGTTCATGGGCAGCTGGGCCAACCATCTGCGCAGCTGGACGGAGCAGGACGTCGTCCCTGTGTTGGTGCTGCGATACGAGGATCTGTTGGCGGCGCCCGAGCGGGAGTTTCTACGCCTGGCCGCCTTCCAGGAGCGCCCCCCACCCTACCCCCCCCCGGCTACGCGGCCGACGGATCCCCCTCCTTTCTCTCTGCAAGCTGATGTCTTCCCTGCTGTCTCGCCATCCCGAGGTCTGCGCCGCCGAACTGGACGGGGAGGTGTGCCTGTTCCATCCGGAAACGGCCCAGTATCTGAACCTCAACCCCACCGCATCGGCGATCTGGCGGCTGCTGGAGCAACCCCTGAGCCGCGATGCCCTGGTGGCCTCTCTGCTGGCCAGCCACGACGTGAAGGAAGCCCACTGCCGCCAGGAGACGGAGGCCTTTCTGGTTGAGGCCCTGGCTGCCGCGATGCTGGTGGAAGCGGAGACGCCATGAAAGGGGCCCTGGCGATGGCGGCCTTCGCCCTGCTCGACCATCTGATCTGGGTGGTGGTGCGTACCCTGCCGGGGCCCCGGTTGATCCGGCTCAGCCGCCAGCGGCCCTGGCGCCGGCTAGCGCTGCGGCTTTCCCCCCAGCGGCAGCAGTGGTGCTATGCCCGCATCCGCAGCCTGCTGAGTCGCCGTTGCCGCCAGGATCCACTCGCCAGCACCTGCCTGAGCCGTTCGCTCGCGGGCCGGCTGCTGCTGGATCTGATCGGCGTGCCCAACGAGCTGCACCTAGGCATGAGCCTGTTCGAGGATGGCCTCCGCCTGGGAGATCGCCACGAAGTGGAGGTTGGGAAAACTGCAGCACGCCCGATCCGTTGTCGACAACTACGCCATGGCCCTGCACCGTCTGGCGGCGGTCGATCTGCCGATCAGCGGTGCCGTGGCCCGGCAAGCTGGCCTGTGGGCCGTGCCGCACCGAGATCCTTTTGATCGTCTGCTGGCGGCCCAGGCCAAGTCTGAAGACCTCGTGCTGGCCAGCACCGATCCGGCGTTCACCCAGTTCGAAGGGGTGGTGACCCTGGGGTGAGCCATGGCTGGGGCC
>JBKDPV010000129.1:0-18644 GCA_046342315.1 Cyanobacteriota bacterium | reverse complement strand
GGAAGAGCGCTTCGACGTCGCCATCCGCGCCGGGCACCTGCGGGATTCGAGCCTGATCGCCAGGCGGATCGGCAGCGCCTCCGACCGTGTCGTCGCCAGCCCTGACTATCTGACCCGCCATGGCACCCCGCAGCGGCCATCGGATCTGTCGTCCCATGCCTGTCTGCGCTTCTCGCGCTCGGGGATGGAGGTGCGCAGCAGCTGGCCATTTGGCACCGGGGCCCGCAGCAGCGAGGTCACAGTCAGCGGCCGTCTTGTGAGCGACGACTTCGTCGTTCTGCGCACGGCGGCCGAACAGGGCCTGGGCATCGCCCGCCTGCCGGGCCTGCTGGCCCATGAGGCGATCCAGGCCGGACGGCTGGTGCCGCTTCTGGACGATCAGGCAACCCCACCCACGCCAGTGCAACTGGTGCTCCCCAAGGGACCCCGCCTCCCGGCCCGCACGCGGGCCTTCATCGACTTCGTGCAGCCGCGGCTGACGTAGGCCTTGGCGGGGGCAGGGCTGGCCTACCTAGCGGGGGACGATCAAGCGACTGCGTAGCTGCGCCAGGCCCCCTTGGGATGGCACCACGACTGAAGAGGCAAAGGCCCGGCTTCAGGAGGCCAGCGCCGTCTCCAGTGCCAGTACAGCGGGGAACAGATGGTTGTTCTCCTTGTGACCATGCAGGTGGGTGTCGGCCTCCAGTTCCGCCAGACCTTCCATCAGCGACCGAGTGGAGGCGATCTCGGCGAGGGTTGTGGATGGGGTGATCATGCTCAGTCCTCCGTTGTCATCAGCGGGCGCCCGAGCCGTACCACCGCTGGTACCACTGGGCCATCTGCTCGATCTCCTGGCTCTGCACCCGCACCATGGCGGCCTCCAGCTGCCGCAACTCCGGGTGCTGGGTGCTCCATTGGGCGTGGGAGGCCATCATCACGCCCATGCGGTGATGCGGAATCATCTGCTCGATGAAGGCGCGATCGAAATCGGGCGCCGCACGCAGAGCATCGAGGCTGGTGCCGAAGCCGGGCATCCCCCAGCCCATGCCCATGCCCATTCCCATGCCATAGCCAGCGCCAGTGCCGATTCCCCAGGACGGCACATCGCTGCCGTACCACTGGCGATACCACTGCCGCATCTCGGTGATCTCGCGGCTCTGGCTGGCAATGATCCTCTGGGCCAGGGCCTTGATCTCGGGCCGGCGCGCTCGGCTCAGGGCCAGCTCGGACATCGCGATGGCCCCCTGATGATGCGGGATCATCATCACGATGAAGTGGGCATCGGCAGAGCGCTGGCCCATCGGCATCCCGCCCCAGCCCTGAGCCGCTGGTGGGCCAGCTGGTGCCACGGTTGTGGGAGATCCTGCGAGCAGCATCGCTGCCTGGGAGGCAGGGGTGAGGCTGAGCAGGGCCAGCGTGATCGCAAGCAGCCCAGGCTTGACGCGCCGCATGGCGGGATACATGGGGAGGCTCATCATTCGGCTCCTGTTCCATGATTCAAGGGTGAAACTTGCAACACCAACCTGAGCAGGTGGATCTGCTGCTGATCTACGTCAAATGGATGGCAAACCTGATCCGACTATCACCTAATCGAACAAGTCCTTGGAAGCACCGTAGGGACCAAGCCATGTCTGGTCTCGGTCCCTCGTTTGGGTTGGTGCTGCGGGAGCGTTAGAAACCGCTCCTGAAACGGATTGGTGAGCTGAGGTACTCAGCCGCGCCAAGTGGGGCGTCCACCCTCCACCAACATTCCGCGGTGGCGCCAGAGGGCTTCTGGGGTGACCTTGAGGCCATGACGACGAACAAGCTCAGCAGCCTGTTCGGTGGTGTCCGCGCTGCGCAGTGCGGCAGCGAACTGAGGATCAAGACGAACCAACTGTTTCAACTCGTGCAGCACATCGGATGCCATAACGGCACCCTTCGGATCGGGCAGGTAGCAGGTGGCCATAAGGCCTCCCTCTGAATGTTCTTTGATTCTAGGCGCGGAACGCGTGGGCAAGCACGATGGAAGAGCAGTAGGGATAACCGTGTTCTCCCGTATGAGCCAGCCAATGGAGCAGGCTGAACAGGGGATCACCGGTCGTTGGGTTCAAACCGAAGCCCGGCGATCTGCCGTTTCGAGTCCTGAGGATGGGGGCGATGCCAGCACAGCCGGACGGGACGATGACTGAGGCCCGCCCCATGGGCCTGCATCATCAGCAGAGCGCTTGCTCCCTGCTGGAGCGGAACGTCCGCCATCAGGATCACACCCATGCCCTAGTTGTTGAACGCGAAGAGGTCGACCGGTATTGCCTCGCGATTGACCAGGTCAAGCTGCAGTCAACCCTCCTGCTGATGGCCCATCGGCCAATACTGCACGTCACGGCATGCGTCAGATGAACGGCAGATATTGGGCAACCTGTGGAGGGGAAACATCCCTTCCGGTTGAGCTGATGGCGTTGGTGCTGGGCGCGGTCTGCAGCCACATGCTTTCAGGCGCTGTTGGTTGGGTGTCATCGATGCACTCGGGCTGATCTTTTCAGGCTACGGGGCTGCAATGAACGGCGTACTCAGCGCATGGAATCGCAACGGTGTCTGGACCGTGGCGCGCTCCACCTGGTTAGGGGAAAACCTCTAAAATGGTGCTGTTCTCAACTCCCTCACGCGATAGCGACGCAGCAGGGAGGAGTTGACGATCACCGACAGGGAGCTGAGAGCCATAGCAGCACCGGCGATCATAGGGTTGAGCCAGCCCAGCGCCGCGATCGGGACGCCAAGGCTGTTGTAGACCACAGCCCAGAACAGGTTCTGGCGGATCTTGCGCATCGTTGCCCGCGACAGACCGATGGCCGTCACCACGGCGCGCAGGTCGTTGCCGAGCAGCAGCAGATCGCCGGCCTCCTTGGCCACATCGGAACCCGAGCCGATGGCGATGCCGATGTCGGCCGTGGCCAGGGCCGGGGCATCGTTGACGCCGTCGCCCACCATCCCCACCACGTGTCCCGCCTGCTGCAGGGCCCGGATCGTGGTCGCCTTGTCGGCGGGGCGCACCTCGGCGATCACCTCGCTGATGCCCACCTGCGCCGCAATCGCTTCGGCCGTGCTCCGGTTGTCGCCGCTGAGCATCACCACCCGGATCCGCCGGCGTTGCAGTTGCGCCACCACCTCCCGGGCCTCGGGGCGGACGGTGTCGGCCACCGCCAACAGGCCGAGCACCCGCTCGCCCTGGCCCAGCAGCATCACGGTGTTGCCTGCGCGTTCGAGCTGTTGGAGCTGGACCTCCAGCGGCTGGCCGAACTCGGGCACGAAGCGGGCCGCCAAGGCCCGGTTGCCCAGCCACAGGAGCCTGCCATCCAGCTCAGCCTGCACGCCTTCTCCCACCTGGGCCTGAAAGCCGTGGGTGGTCAGCAGTTCCAGCCCCGTGGCGGCGGCGGCCTCAAGCAGGGCTGCCGCCAGCGGATGCTCCGAACCGTGCTCCAGCGAAGCCGCCCACTGCAGCAGCTGCTCGCGGGACGTGCCAGCGATCGGCACCACCTGGGTCAAAGCCGGTCTGCCGCGGGTGAGGGTGCCGGTCTTGTCGAACACCACGGTGGTGAGCTGCTCCACCCGCTCGAGCACCTCGCCGCTGCGGATCAGGACGCCCAGCTCGGCCCCCTTGCCAACGCCCACCATCAACGCCGCCGGCGTGGCGATGCCGAGGGCGCAGGGGCAGGAGATCACCAGCACCGCGATGAAGGCCAGCAGGCCGTGGCTGAAGCTGCCGGCCAGGGTCCAGAGCACAAAGGCCAGCACGGCCACACCCACCACCGCCGGCAAGAACCAGGCCGTGACCCGATCGGCCAGGCGCTGCACCGGAGCCGAACTGGCCTGGGCCGCCTCGACGATGCGGATGATCTGGGCCAGGGCGGTGTCTGCTCCCACACGCGTGGCGGAGAAGCGCAGCAGCCCGCGGCCGTTGAGGGTGCCGCCGATCAGCTCAGAGCCTGGCTGCTTGCTCACCGGCAGCGATTCACCGGTGATCAGCGCCTCATCCACCGACGACTGCCCCTCGATCACGACACCATCGGCGGCGACCTTGTCGCCGGGGCGCACCAGCACCACATCGCCCTGGAGCACGGCCTCTGCCGGCACCGTCATCTCCTGTCCGTCACGGATGACGGTGGCGCTGGCGGGCTGCAGATCCAGCAGCCGCCGCACCGCCGCCGAGGAGCGCTGCTTGATGATCTCCTCCATGTACTTGCCCATCAGCACGAAGGCGATCACCACCGCAGACACTTCGAAGTAGACGCCGCGCTCGTCGACGCCCACCGGCAGCCACTGGGGCGCAAACACGACAACCACGCTGTAGACGTAGGCCACCGAGGTGCCCAGCGCGATCAGCACATCCATGTTCAGCGCCCGGCGCCTGAGCGCGGCCCAGGCACCGGTGTAGAAGCCCCAGCCACCGAAGATCTGCACGGGGGTGGCCAGCAGGAACAGCCACATCCCCCAGGTGAGCCAGGGCAGCTGGGGCAGCGGCGCCCAGCTGAGCAGGCTGACGCCGGCGGCCAGGGCGATGAAGGCGGCAGCCCGCAACACCGCCAGAGCCAGTACTCCACTCAGGGCGATGCCGACCCGGCGGCGCATGCGGCGCATCTCCTGCTCCGGGGCCAGGAAGGTCTGCTGGCACCCCTCGCTGCAGAAGTAATAGGTGCGTTCACCCCGATGGGCTGAGAGAGCTGTGGCTGTCGGCACGACCATCCCGCAGATGGGATCTTTGGCCATGGCAGCCGCTGCCGCCAACGAAGAGCACGCCTGGCGCATTGTGATTGGGGAGATCATTGGCAAAGGCGCAAACCGCCTGTCGTCCTTTCTTTGGGGTCCTTCCGGACCATGATTCTTTGCGTTCTGCCTTGTCTGACTCGAGATCATCGAGGAGGGCTTCTAATTCGGCATCGGTGTAGTGGCTCATGAGCTTAAGAAGGTCGGCTCAGGTGGCTGAAACGGAGGGGACTCACCGAAGCGATGGCGTCAAAATCAGCGTCGAAGCTCACCACCACCGCGTTGTGATGCAAGGCGATGGCGGCGACCAGCAGATCCAGGCTCAGCACCGTGCGGCCGATCTGACGGCAGGCTTGGCCCAGGGCGATGGCCTGTTGCCATAGATCCGTTGGTGTGTCCAGGCAGGGCAGGGTGTTGAACTGGGCTTCCAGCAGGCGGGCTTCCTCCGGTCTTGCGGATCGGAGCATCTCAAAGCGCACTGGTTCGGCCAGATGGGCCGCGGGATCGAGCACGTAGGGGGCGATGCACTGCTTGAGGGCCGCCGGGCTGCGGGCGCGTGTGAAGTCGATCCAGAGACTGGTGTCGAGGAGCAGGGTCATGAGGCGATCTCCTGGGCCCGCAGGCGCTCGCGTTCCTGGTCGGCCTCGTAGGTCTCCAGCTCCACTCCCCACTCGCCGCTGAGGAACTTCTGGGCGATCTGCGACCGGCGTCGCTGCTGCAGGGCCTCCTCCATCAAGCGGCGAATGGCGGGTCCCTTCTTGCGTTCGCCGGTCAGGTCAAGGATTTCGGCCATCTCGGAGTCCGATAGTTCGACGGTCACTTTCATGGTTTTGCCATCCATAAATCAGACTCCCGGATCAGCATGGCACCGATCGAGCCCCTGATTGCCCTTGCGATGCCCGAGCGCCATCGCGTATGCCATCGAGCCTTACCAGGTAATACCAGCACAGGTCGAGCCGTGGACCCCTCCAGCACCTGTTCGATGACCAGCAAGGGGCAGGTCACCATCCCCAAGGCCCTGCGCCAGCAGCTCGGGCTGGGCCGGGGCAGCCTGGTCAGCTTCCAGCTGGTGGGTGACCACATCGAGGTGCGGCCCTGCAAGCCCCCACCGCCGGGGAGCGTCAGCGGTTTTGGCCTGCTCAAGAGCCAGCGCCCGCCCGTGTCGGTCGATTTCGACCCTGCCAGCCTGCTGCGGCCGTGATCGGGCTCGAAACCAATGTGTTGGCTCGCTACTTCGTGGAGGAAGCGGATGCCGATGCCGCGACGCAGCGCCAGAGAGAGGCCGCGCGCCAGTTGATCGAATCCGGGCAGAACCTGTTTCTGCCCAAGACCGTGGCTCTGGAACTGGAGTGGGTCACGCCAGTTGCCGCGCCTGCGACACGATCGCCTCGTTTGACGATCGTGGTTTTGCCCGGCGCATCCGCCAGCTCAACCTGCCGCCGCGTGTGGTGGTGCCGTAGCCGGCTTCTCTTTCCCCTGCCTCAGCTCAATGGGATGTCCTCCCAGCGGCCAGCAGTTCCTCACGCTCCACCCGCGCCTCCGGCCAGGGGTGCTCAGAGCACCCGCACCGAGCGCCTTCAGCAGCCGCTGGGTGGGGCCGATCAGATCGAGCTCCAGGGCGGTGACGAGCTGGGCGCGCACCTGGGCGGAAGCAGCGGCGGGCATGGACATCACGATCCACTCTCCGCGAACAGGCGAACGCCGATCACGCCGGCAGCGCGGTTGAGCTGGCGAACGAAGCTGGCGAGGCGTGCCCCAAGCCGCTGGGCCAGCTCCAGGTAGGTGGCGTTGTAGCTGGAGAGCCCATGGTCGCGGGCCAGGGCCAGGATCCGGGTGCCCCGTTCCGGCGTCGGGGCGGTGTCGGTGAGGATGGGGTGGCCGCTTAAACCAGCGAGGAAGCGATCGCTCTCGGCCTGGGGCAGCACGGAACGGCGCTCGGCCACCAGCAGGGCCTTGGTCACCTCCAGGTGCCAGAGCCCTGGGATCCACCAGGGATCATCGCCACAGGCCGCCAGCAGCCGATTCGCCTGTTCCTGGTCGCTGGCCTGCTGCCGCTCGAACAGCCAGGCCAGGGTCATGGCGGCATCGATCACGATGGAGGATGGCGCCCCTCTCACCCTCGCCCCTCGCTCACGAAGCCTGCGACCTCGGCATCGCTGAGGCCACGAATCCGTGGAAACGCCTGCAGGGCCGCCACCGCAGCCGCCACGCCCTGGGCCGAATCGGCACGGTGGGGCACGAGATCGGCCACCGGCTTGCCCCGCACCGTGATCGTGAACCGATCACCCTGCTCCACGGCCCGGAGCAGCCGCGACAGCTGGGCCTTGGCTTCGAAGGCGCCGATGCTGGCGTCCATGTCGAGTTACATGATTGATAACCTAGTTCTTATCTGTTCGCCAGCATGGGCGTGGCAGGATCTGAAAACTGTTGCATGGTTTAGTATTGAAAACAGTGCTCACCAGAGCGTTTCCAGTTCCGGCAGTCCGCGCAGCTTGGCGTCTGCGGTGATCAGTTGCGAACCCAGCTGCAAGGCCGTTGCGCCGATCAGGCGATCGGCTGGATCTCCGTGCTGAAACAGGTCACTGCGTGACAGCAGGGCAATCTCAGGAGTGATGGGCAGCACCTGCAGCCGCAGGGCTGCGAGTAGCTGCCTCACGTAGAAGTCGGCCGAGACGTACGCCGGCAGCACCAAACGCCCGCGTTCATGCAATAGGGCCAGCTCCCAGAGCGAAATGTCGGCGATCGCCAACTCGTTCTTGTTGCGCCCCAGTTCAAGAGCCTGTCGGGCTGGGGACGAGAGCCGATGGGGCTCATGGGCCCAGAACAACAGGATGTGGGTGTCACAGATGGTCGGCATCGCCACTCCAAGCGGCATCAGCCATGTCTGGTTCCAGCGGCGAAACCACATCCACCAGCGTCACGCGGCCCTGCAGTTCCTCCAGCCACTGGCGGGCAGCCTGGGCAGGATCGTGTTCGGCCTCCAGCCGGGCAATCACCCGGCCGCGGGAGGTGATCTGGATGACCTCTCCCGCCTGCACCCGCTTCAGGTAGGCGGGCAGGTTCTGGCGCAGATGAGACACGGAAACCTGTGTCATGGTTTGTACATCACATCTGTACAGCGTAGGTCGGTCGGCCACAGATAGATCGCCCCGGCGGGCTCCACCCGGTGGGTCTGCAGCGCGAAGGTGCGGCGGATGCGCTCGGGCTCCCGCTCCAGGTCGCTGTCGATCGTCTGCAGGCGCTGCTCCCAGTACTTGCGGTTGTCCTCCAGCTGGCGGCGCTCCTCCTTGATCCCGCCCAGATCCAGCAACAGCTGGTCGAGATTCTCGTTGGTGCGGCTGCGGGTGCCGGTGATGCGCCTGCGCTGCTCCTCCAACACCTTGATGAAGCGGGCCGCTGCCTCTTCCGCGCGCTTGGCCAGCTTGTCGGCGGCCTCCAGGCGGCGTGCCTCCACCTGTTGATCCAGGGCCTCGCGCAGCTGGGCCACATCGCGGCCCAGCCAAGCCTGCAGCGCGGCGGTGATGCCCTCCGGCGCCTCCAGCCGTTGCTGCAGGGAGGCCTCCAGCTCCTCAAGCGCGCGCCCGGTTTTCTCCAGGCTGAGTTTGCGCAACCGACGATTGGGATCGGTGGGATCCCACTCCGCCGCCACCGCCTGCACCTCATCGTGCAGACGCAAGGCACCGTGGCCGTAGAGGCTCAGGCGGGCCAGCACAATCAATTTGGCGGTGTCGTCGGCCGTGCCCAGCACCGCTGCCCGGCTGAGCGCATCGCTCTGGAAGCCGCGCATAAAAAGCGGTTGAGCAGCCGCGTCACCAGCGGGTGCTCCAGGTGCAGATGCACCCGATCGGCGTTCACCTCCTGCGGATCGCGAAATACCACCGGCTGCAGCGCCGTCTCCTGGCGCCACTGCCCCTGCTTCTGGCCCGGCTGGCGCGGTGGTCGCAGGGCATCGAGCACATCGCCCCAGGCGGCTTCGCCGCCGGGCAGGTGGGCGGCGCTTGGAAACTCCCAGATGGCGCGCTCCGGATCCTGCGCGGCCTGGGCTGGATCGCGCGGCCGCAGCGCCAGGGCCTGGTGGCCGTGCCGCTCGCCCGTGAGCTGCAGGCTGGTGTTGGGGGCATCGCGGAACTGCTGGCTGGAGAAGTGCAGCCACTTGCGCGAGCGCTCCAGCGTTCCCACCTGGGTTTCCAGCTTCTCCTTGCGTTCGCGGCTGCCTTCCAGCTCCTCCTCGAGCAAGGCACAGGTGCGGCGGAAGGCCTCCTCCTGATCCAGCCCCTCGATCTCCACCAGGGTGGCGGCCAGGGCGGTGGGGTTGATGCCCTTAGCGAGCAGATCGTTGAGCTTGCAGATCACCACCGGCGGCAGGCAACCACGTTCGCTACGGATCTGGTCGGTCTTGCGCACCACGGTGTCGAGCACCGTGTCTTCCGGGCGCTGGGGCAGCACGAAGTAGTGGCAATACACCTGCGGCGCGCGCTGCAGGGTGCGATCGATGCGGCCGTTGCGCTGCTTCATGCGGCCCGGATTCCATGGTGCATCGAAGTGCACCAGGCGCTTGCAGTGGTTCTGCAGGTTCACCCCCTCGCGGGCGGCGTCGGTGGCGATCAGGATCCGCACGCAGCGGATCGGTCTCGGGCGGACTGTTGAAGCTGCGCTTGATCGCCTCGCGCCGCTCATCACCCATGCCGCCATGGAAGGTGGCGATGCGGGCCTCAGCCTGATCGCTGCCGGCGATCAGCTCACGCACCCGGCGCTCCAGCCAGTCTTTGGTATCGGCGTACTCGGTGAAGATCAGCAGGCGCTCGCTGGCCCATTCCGCACCCTGTTGTCCCAGGCGGGGGCAGAGGTGCTGGCGGATCAGCTGCTCCAGGCGCTGCACGCGGCTGTCAGGCTCATACCGAGCTGCCGGGGCAATCTCCTGCATCTCGCCCAGCAGCTGCCAGTCGTTTTCGGTGGCCTGCAGGGCTTAACTCACGGCTGCTTCGTGCTGGGCATCGGCCTCCTGCAGCAGCTCCTCCTCGTCCCCCTCGGCCCGCTCGTCGTCACCGTCGATGGAGCTGGTCAGCAGATCCAGGTTCTCCAGTCGCGGCGGCCGGCGCCGGCTGTCATGGTCGGATCGTTTCTCCTGGGCGGAGCGCTTCTTGAGGGTGCTGCAGTGCACCTGCAGGGTGCGATCAAAAGCGGCGATTGAACTCAGCAGCCGTTTCTGCAGGTTGGCGATCACCAGGTTTTCTGCTGCACGCTCGCGCTTGCCGGCGGCTGCCTGCCGCTGATTGCGCTGCTCGCGGTAGCGGCTCAGCAGCTCGGCCAGCTGCAGTTCGGGCGTGTCAGTGGGAAGGCCATCGATCACCTCCGGCACCACCAGCCGCTCGGGCAGCTCCACACCGATCTGGCGCAGATCTTCCTTGAGGCGCCGCACCATCACATCCTCGAGATCCTGCTTGCGCACCGCCACGCCGCGGCAGAAGCGGGTTGGATCGAGGATCTCCAGCAGGGCCGAGAAGCTGTTGCTGTGGCCGTTGTGGGGCGTGGCCGAAAGGAACAGCTTGTGCTCAAAGCGCCCCGCCAGGTCGCGAATCGCGCGTGTGAGCTTGGAATCAATGGCGAACTTCGAGCCGCTGGCCGGCGCGGCGTTGTGGGCTTCATCGAGGATCAGCAGCGCCTGCTTGCCCTCCTCCCCCAGCCAGTCGCGCAGCGGCCCGGCGTAGGCCTCATCGCGCACCAGCGCCTGGCTGAGGATGAAGCGGGTGTGGGTGGCCCAGGGGTTGATGCCCCAGCCCCGCTGCCGCCGCATCTCGGAGATGTAGGCGCGGTCCATCACCGCGAAGCCCAGCCCGAAGCGGCTTTCCATCTCCCCCTTCCACTGCAGCACCACCGATGGCGGTGCGATCACCACCACTTGGTGCACCTTCTGGCGGAGCAGCAGCTCCCGCAGAATGAGCCCGGCCTCGATCGTCTTGCCCAGGTCCACGACGTCGGCGATGAACAGGCTCACCCGCGGCATCCGGAGCGCCTTGCGCAGCGGTTCGAGCTGATAGGGCTTGACATCGATGCCGGCCCGCAGGGGGGACTGGAACAGGCCCGGGTCGGTGCTGGTGACGCAGTTCCAGCGCAGGGTGTTCAGGTAACTGCCGAACACCTGCGGCTGATCAAAGCCCCGCTGGCCCACGGTGTCCCAGGTGGTCTCGCCCAGCACCTGGGCATCCACCTCCCGCTCCCAGAGCACCTCCACCCGCTGACCGTTGGCGTCGTCGTCCAGGCAGGCCAGACCTACCACCGTGTCCCCCTTGGGGTGCCCGGACGGCTCCACCTTCTCCACCAGCCAGCGGTGGCCGCTGGAGATAACCATACAGCCCTCACTGGGGATCATTTCTGGGGAGCTCGATCTCATGGTTTCACCGCCTGCATCGGCGGGACTGGCATAGGGGGCAGGGGCTGCTGCGGCCAGTCTGCCGCTAGCGGAAGCCATGCGGCAGCACACCAGAAGCAGTTGGAGCCGCGAGTCTTGGATCTATGCACGGGGGCGCATCCTTTCAGCCCTCCAGCTGTTGCAACCCGCCCATCCGGCCCAGCTCCTGGGCGGTGTGGCGCAGCACCCGGTGCTCCTGCCAGTCGGCCGGCAGCGCCAGCCAGAGCGGGACCGGGATCGGCTCCGGCAGGGGCAGACGGGTGAGCGGTTGCCACCAATCGGCGGGCGCCACCTGCGGGAAGGGCATCGCCAGGCCGGCCTGCTGCAGCCGCGCCAGCCACTGGGCCGGCGTCTGGCAGGAGTTACCAGCGGTCTTCAGCGAGAAGCCGCGTTGCTGCAGGGCCCGCTGCAGGCCCTGCGCCACGGCCCGATTCGGCACCAACACCTCCGGCTGATCGCCATTGGGATGGGAATGGCAACCGGAGACCGCCAGCTCGAGCGCAACCTCGCCCAGCGGTAGCAGCTCCAGCTCGTGCGCATCGGGGGGCAGGTCTCCCTGCAACTCCAGGCCCGAGATCAGAGCGCCATCGAGCACCCCCTGACACACCAGCTCCAGCCAGCCCTCCACCGGCCGAAACCGTGGCGGTGCCGGCAGCAACCAGCCGCAGCCCTCCAGCAGCGGCTGGAGGATCACATCGGCACCCAGCCGCGCCACGCCGGCGGAGAGGCGATGGGCACGGCACCCCAGCCGCAGCAGCTGCATGGCGGTGGAGGTGCCGTAGCGACAGCCCGGCTGCCGGCGGCGACTCACCTGCAGGTTGAAGTCATCCGCCAGCAGCCGGCTGCGACGGCTGACGGTGGGTTGGCTGAGGCCGCAGATGCGGCCGGCCTCCAGGGTGGTACCGCTGATCTCCAGCAGATCCAGCAGCCGAATGTCCTTCAGCAGGGCCGGCAGGCGGTAGCGGTGGGCAGGCTTGGGCACCGCCGCAGTGGAGAGGTCCATCGGGAAGCTCTGGGGCACTGCCGGAAGCTTCTGGCCCCCAGGCCCTGAAGCTTCCATTTCTTGTGCGAAAGAGCAGCGACTCCTGGCCAAACCCTGGTCATAACGGGAAGGTTGATTTGCTCTTTCGCAGCAAGCGCTTGCTTCTGACCGCGTTTGCGGCCAGCCTGCGGCGATGACAACGGCCTCCTCCCAGCCCCTGCGCTGCCACCTGCTGATCGGCCCGCCGGCCAGTGGCAAGACCACCCTGGCCGGGGTGCTGGCCGAGCTCACCGGCGCTGTGGTGCTCTCCACCGACCTGGTGCGCCATGAGCTCTTCGGCGACGCCGCCGTGCAGGGGCCCTGGCGCGACATCGAGGCGTTGCTGCACCAGCGCATTTGCGAGTCGGTGGCGGCCGGGGTGCCGGTGATCGTGGATGCCACCCACGCCCGCCGCCCCTGGCGCCTGGCGATCACCCAGGCCCTGAGCCTGCCGGCACCGGTGGAGTGGATCGGCTGGTGGCTCTACACCTCTTTGGGGACGTGCCTGCAGTGGAACCAGACCCGCAAGCGCCTGGTGCCCGAGCCGGTGATCCGCGAGATGGCCGCCGCCCTGGCCGATCCCGTCTTCGGGCCCTCGCGGGCGGAGGGCTTTGCCGCCGTGGTGGCCGTCGTGCCCACCCACCAACGCGAGCTGGCACCCCTGCTGCGCGATGACCTGGCCCGCCTCGATCACCGCATCCGCTCAGCCCGCAACCGCGAGAAGCACTTCGCCCTGCACGGCTACTCCCGTCTGCTGGATCTCGAACGCCTCCTCTACCTGCTCAGGCTGCTGAGCACCTACCCGGAGCTGTCCACCGCCGATCCCGCCACCCGCGCCGAGCTGGAGGCGATCGTGTCGCCCTTGCCGGAGGGCGACCTGTCGGAGCAGGCCGCCGCCTACCTGCGCCGGTTGCATGGCGAGTGCTACGGCGACGCGGCTGCCATCCGCTCCGATCTGGCCTGGCTGGAGGCCAATGGCTTCTGCTCGGCCGAGCCGTGCATGGCACCGATTCAGCCGCCGGTGCCAGCCCCCCTCCAGAGGGCCGATCACTGGCAGGGAGGCATGCATGGCGGCACCCCGCCCCTGGGTGATGCGCCGGTCTTCCAGCGGGTGTTTACCCTGCTGCGCCACCTGCTGCAGCAACCCTTTGACCGGGAGCCCGGCACGCCTCTGCCCGAGCACCTGATCGCCCAGCTCGAGCCCATCCCCGGCGCCTACCTCGCCCGTGAGGCGGCCACCCTGCGCAAGGACCTCGAGAGGCTGCTCACCCCCTACGGCTTCCGCTCCCGCAACGACAACGTGCGCCATGGCTACGCCATCGGCACGGCCCTGCTCTCCGCCCACCGGCTGCGGGAGATTTACGGGGTGGTGAGCCAGGCCTCGGGGCGGCTCGCGGAACCCACCGCCCACGACCTCTTGAGTGAGCTCAAGCAACGTCTCGCCTGGGGAGGCATTGAGGTGGACGGCTCCGCACCGGTACGGGCCTTTGCCAACCGCTCGATCGTGAGCAGAGCCTTGGTGCGGCCCGATTCCCTGGCGGCTGAACGCCAGGCCGAGGCCTTGGAAACGGCGATCGTGGAGCGGCGCCGGATCGAGCTGGAGCGCTACGCCTCGGTGGGCTCCTTTGC
The DNA here is from genome assembly GCA_046342315.1 of Cyanobacteriota bacterium. GTDB lineage: Bacteria > Cyanobacteriota > Cyanobacteriia > PCC-6307 > Cyanobiaceae > Cyanobium. The sequence continues at coordinate 4,866 of JBKDPV010000129.1, read as the reverse complement.
CGACAGTCCCACCGGCTCGTTTCGGGTGTGGCAGCTGATCACCCTGCGCTTCTGCTGCCAGGGCTGGTGCTTTGCCTTCATCCGCGAGGGCCTGCAGCGCTACCCGATCGAGCACCCGCTTCTCCAAGCCCCTGCCGGGCGAGCACTGGTGGCACCACCCCAAAGCACCGCATGTGCTTGAACCCGGCTCGCCAGCCGACACCCACCCCTACCCGGTGGAGCTGGATCTGCCGCCCTGGACCGTGGAGCGCGACATCGACCTGCGCAACTGGCTGTTCGGCTTTGGCGCCGGCATCTGCATCGACAGCCCTCAAGCCCTGCGGGACGAGCACCGGCAGAAGCTGGAGACTGGCTTGGCGGTGTACCAGCCCGCTTGAACGGCCACAGGACAAAGACAACCGCAAGCCCCAGACACCACGCGTTCCATGGCTTACACCAACATCGAAGCAATCCTGGAAGAAGGTGGTGACATCACGGTTGGGAGTGTTGGTCCGATCGACTGCGTGGCCTCCGCCAGCACCAGCTACGACTGTCCGGTGATGCTGGTGCGTCGCGAGTGGGAGAGCTTCGTGGCGCTCCTGCGGCGACTGGATCGTGCAATCACCAAAGCCTGGGAGCAAGAGACCACGATTGACGAGGTCAACGGTTGAAGGGATACAGGTGACGTAAAAAAGTGATCCCTTGGTCGCAGCTCGGCAAACTAGAACGAAACAAGGGAGGAGAAAGATTTCCCTCCCTATACTGAGCAACATGGGGACTGTTGATCATGGCGCAGGGAATCTTCGTTGAGCGGGCCGAACCGTATGATCCTTTCTTAGATATCTTCTGCAGCGGCCAGGCAAGGGTTGATCAATACTTCCGGACCCGGGAATGGTTTGCAGAGCAAAGCAAGGGAGGTTCCCTCACGACTTACGTCTTCCGCGCTGCAGAGGCTGGAGCCGTTGTGGGATATGCGGCCGTGAGCTGCCGCAATCAGCCCCATCCTGATGACGCGAGCGACTCGAAAGCCAAGGTTTTGGTGATTTCGATGCTTGGCATCGACCAAGCCTTTCAAGGGCAGACGAATCCCTTTGCAGCGGGTCAGTCCTATGCCGGTTCCATCATGGTCTAGCTGGAGGAACAGGCGCGATCCAAGGCGAACTGTGTTGCCCTGAAGCTATGGGTGCGCTCGACCAATGCGCGGGCAATCGGCTTCTACACGAAAGTCGGCTTTGTCACGGATCCAATCGGCCCATTTCAGCTTGATGATGGCGATCCAATGCTGACGATGCGAAAGTTTCTGCGCTGAACTTGATCAAGAGAGCGGTAAGTCGGCCGACTCGTCGCCGCAATCAACAGGTGTCAGATCCCTGCGGCTGTTGCGATCGCGCAGGTCTTCCAAACGGGACCTCACGGCCTCCACGTCTTCCAGCGGGAAGCGCCAGTGCCCGCCAGCCGTTTGATAGGCCCCAGGGAACCACCCCCCCTCCAGCCAGTTCTTCACGGTATTGGCCGACGACACCCCAAGCATGGTGGCAGCCTGCTTACTGGTGAGCGGGGCAGCGGTAGCACTCGCGACCAGCCGATCAACCAGGTCGCTCCGACCAGCCTGCCGCAAGACGGCGGTCACATCACTGAGGAGAGCCGGGCTGATCGCAGTCATGGGCCGATCTTACGCCAAAGCGTCAAAATCGTCAGTTGGAGCAGCTGGATCGTTGCACCACTGCCGCTTTGTTCACCCGCGGTGTCAAAGACTGGTAGTGCTATCTGTTGAGCGAGCGGGCCCGGCGCTGCTTGCGTGAAGCTTGCTCGATTGTCTTGAGCTCCTCGGCCTCTTGCTGCAGCTCACCGGAGAGGGCCTCCAGGTCATCGGCGGCATCGCGCAGCTGACTGCTGAGCTTGAGCCCTTGCTCAATGGAGGCGCTGTAGGCCGCAGCCGCTTGATCGATCTCGGCAAACAGCTCCTTGTATTCCTCCGGTGGGTTGCGCTCCCACTCGGCCATGGCCACCGCCGCCTGCTGGAGCACCTCCATGGCGGAGCGCCAGCTGGCCTTGAGGCGGAAATCGAGATGGCGCAGATCCACGTTGGCTCGCTTGAGCTCCTTGGTGCTGGTGGTGCCGATGACAGGAGACCCTGGTCTGGCCATCCCCGACCTGATCGTGGTGCTGCAGCCCAGTCCCAGCAATGGCTGCAAGAAGGTGAGTTACCTGCTACCGCAGAACCTGACCTGTGTAGCCAAGACGTGGAGCGGCGGTTGCCGCCCCTCAGCTCGGATCCCGAGCCCTGATCTGCAGCTCGGCATAGCCGGTAGCCGGATCCCGCTGCCTCCGGAACTGCCACTCCGGCAGCAGGCCGATCACCAGCTCCGCGGTGGTGCGTACCAGCGAGCCGGCGCAGAGGTGCCCGCCGATCACTTCGCCGCTGCTGCCTGCGACGGCGATGTGCAGGTGGGACCCATCGGGCGAGAGGGTGCCCGAGAGGCTGAGGATCTCCAACTCGCCGTGGATCGCTGTGGCCTCGGTTGCCCCCGCCAGACGCAGCTGGACGAGCGACAGGCTGCCCACGGCGCTGATCAAGCAGCCGGCCTGCTCCTGCTGCTCGCCCATCCAGGCCTCCAGGGCCAGGCGCAGGTCAGCGCCCGGCGGCAGACGCAGCGGCGCCACCTTCATACCCCCGGCCCCTCCACCAGCGCCTGCACCATCACCAGGGCATCCACGTAGCCCAGTCGCCGGTGATGGAAGGCCCCGGGCAGTGTGCCGACCACCTGAAACCCGTTGCGCTGCCAGCAACGGATACCGGCCGTATTGGTGCTCACCACCAGGTTGAACTGCATCAGCCGAAAGCCGAGCCGCCGGGCTGCCAGCAACGAGTGCTGACAGAGCCTGCTGCCGACACCCTGGCGGCGGCAGTGCTCGGCCACCACGTAGCCCGCGTTGGCGACATGGGCGCCGAGGGCCAGCGAGTTGGGCTTCAGGTAATAGGTGCCAACCACGGCCCCTGCCGGATCCACGGCCACCATCACCGCCTGGCTCTGCTCCACCCACGCCACCTGAGCCTCCGCCTCGGTGATGGCTGGGTCGTGGGGGAAGGTTTCGCCAGCGCGGAACACCGGCTCCAGCAGCGCCCACACCCCTGGCCAGTCGGCTGCCCCGTAAGGGCGGATCTGCAGGGGCGAGGTGGATGCAGCCAGGGTCCCAGGATCCAGATCAGCGGATCAACAGCCCGGCAGGCCCCAGGGCCGCCACGCCGCCGCAGAGGGCGAGCAACAGGGCCACGGCGCGGGTCCACGCCACAGGCAGGCGCCGCAGCAGCAGGAAGCTGCCGCCGCTCACCAGCACCGACCCCGTGAAAGCCCCCAGCCACCAGAGCGCCGCGGAGCCATCGGCCGGGGCCTCCAGGCCATGGAGCATGGCGTGAACCGCCACCGCTGCGGACACCAGGGCGGCGCAGGCCCCCAACCGGGGACTCTGCCGGGAACGAAGGCAAAGCAGCACCAGCACAGCCACGGCTGTGATCGCCAGTGCCGCCAGAAACTCCTGGGCGGGCAACGTGCCGCCCATCGCCCCGAAAACCCCACCGCCGATGGCGCCGGCCAGGCCCCACCGCAGCAGCTGGGAGGAGATGCAGGAGGCAGCGGTCCCGACGCCGACCAACAACAGCAGGTGGTCGACACCGCTGATCGGATGCAGGAAACCGGCGGCCAAGCCGCCGTGGGCAATGCCATGGGCCTGGGCGGGCTGATCGAGCAGCAGCGCCAGGGTTGCCGCGCCGCCGAACAGGGCCAGGGACCTGGCCGAAATGGATGGGGTCATCGAGAGAACCGGTCCGCGCCGGTGATGAAGGGGTGGGGCACGGCGAGCGTTCTGACTGAGGGAGCCTGGGCCCCCATCACAGCTGCGGGACAGTGCCGGACTCGGCGCAGGACGAACCTGCTCCCCACCGGACTTTCCTCGTTGCCTCCAGGGAGTGACCCACTGGAACCGCTGCCTCCATTGTGTGGCGGGAAGGCCGCGGGGGCATTCCTAATTGCTGGGGATGGCGGACCAGCCAACCCAGCATCGGCAGGGAGGCGGCCGTGATCCAGCTGCCCATTACCGACGACTCCCCCTACTGCGGGTGTTCGGAGCAAGGCATCCACAGGGAACCCATGGCGTGGACGCCGCTGCAGCCCAGTTTCCGGGCCTGCTTCAGCGCCTCTTCGCGGCTGGGGTAGGCCATCAGGTCCTCTGGCGTTGGGCCGGGGGAGCCGTGGTGGTGCTGATGCAGGGCAGCGGCGGGAGCCCCCAGGCGCCGCGGGCCCATGCCTTCCAGACCTGCCCACCAGACCCCCATCACATTCACGCCCGCCACCAGCACGCCCATTCCCACCACACAGGCGTTGAACACGCCCATCCCCACCACACCGAGGCTGATCACGCCCATCGGCACCACGCCGATGCTCACCACCCCCATCGGCACGATGCCGATCGAGATGATGCCTAGGGGCGCCACGCCGAAGGCGATCCGCTTGGGCTTGTCGCCGCATTGCGCCATCGGAGTGCCTGGTGTCAGTGGGCGGTCCCGGAGCCGTGGACGTCACCGTGCTTGGCGCAGGGCATCCACTGGTTGCCCATCTTGTGGGCGCCGGTGCAGTTGAAGTGGAGCTTGGCGGCCTTCTCCGCTTCCGCCTGAGTGGCGTACATCGCCGGGACGCCGCCCGAACCTGCGGCCGGAGCGGCCAGGCCGGCGGCGGCGAACAGCAGGTGGGCTCCGATTGCGGCTGCCGCCCGGGCTGGCCAGGCACTTGAAAGGATCGACACGGAATGGGTGCGAGCGCAGGCTGGCCTGCTGAGCACCCACCCTAGCGAATGTCTCCAGCAAAGTGCGATAGCTGGAGACTCTAGGTT
>JBKDPV010000128.1:0-15096 GCA_046342315.1 Cyanobacteriota bacterium | reverse complement strand
CGGTAGATCTTCACCGCTTCTTCAGTGGGAGCCAGCCCCTCCTGGCGACGGCCCAGTTCGCTGTAGCGGATGCCCAGGTTGGTCAGGGAACGGGCCAGGTTGGGCAGGACGGCCGGGTTGGTCTTCGCCAGCTCGCGGCGGATCTTCAGCGCTTCTTCCGCAGGGGCCAGGGCCTCCTGGCGGCGGCCCAGTTCGCTGTAGCGGTTGCCCAGGTTGTCCAGGGAATCGGTTAAGTTGGACAGAAAGGCCGGGTTGGTCTTCGCCAGCTCGCGGTAGAGCTTCACCGCTTCTTCCGTGGGGGCCAGTGCCTCCTGCCGGCGGCCCAGGTCGCTGTAGCGGAAGCCCAGGTTGATCAGGGAACGGGCCAGGTCGGGCAGAGAGGCCGGATTGGTCTTCGCCAGCTCGCGGTAGATCTTCACCGCTTCTTCCGTGGGGGCCAGGGCCTCTTGGAGGCGGCCCAATGCGCTGTAGTGGATGCCCAGGTCTTGAATGGAAGCAGCCAAGTCGGGCAGGAGGGCCGGGTTGGTCTTCGCTAGCTCGCGGCGGATCTTCACCGCTTCTTCCGTGGGGGCCAGGGCCTCCTGGCGGCGGCCCAGGTAGCTGTAGCGGTTGCCCAGGTTGGTCAGGGAAGCGGCTAGGTCGGGCAGGACGGCCGGGTTGGTTTTCGCCAACTCACGTTGTATCTCAATCGCTTCTTCCGTGGCTGCCTGGGCTTCCTGGAAGCGGCCTAAATCAAACAAGACCTTTCCGAGGCTCATTAGGGAAGCACCGAGGGCCCTCCGCAAGACCTGGTTGGACTTTGCCAGCTCACGGAAGACCTTCACCGCTTCTTCCGCGGGTGCCAGGGCCTCCTGGCGGCGGCCCAGGCTGTACAAGACCGCTCCCAGGCTGGTGAGGGAAATGCCTAACAGGCTCTTGAAGGCCGGATTGGCTTTCGGCAACTCGCGGCTGATCTTCAAGCCGTCTTCCGTTGGGGCCAGGGCTTCCTGACCTCGACCATCCGCAGCAAGCCGGAGCCCTAGAAGGAGTAGTGCTCCGGCCCGGAACTCATCCTTGGCTGGGCGGTTGGCCTCCAACCAGGCCACCACCTGCTTCTGCAGCCGTAGGGCTGTCGCCGTGTCTCCCTTTGCTGCAGCGGCTTCGGCAGCGGCCGCCCAGCCCTGCACCTCCGCCGGAATCCCTTTGCCTGCGGCAGCAGGAGCCTGGGCCAGCAGCACGCCGGGGGAACGCTCCGGCCCGTTCACCGCCGCCTGCATCGCCACGGCTGGCAGCGACGGCGGCAACACCAGAGCGCTGAGCAGCAGCCAGCGCAGTCGACAAGCGGCAGGAATGGCGGCCACGATTCGGGTCTGTTTGACCATCATGGCCAAGCCCCAGGGCTTTCGCCTCAGCACAGGCCGGCGGATTGCACAGGGCTGCGGCCCTGCATGAAGCTCTCCGCTGGTCGCTACAGGTTGGTCAGCCCTGGGCAGCAGCACACCGGCCAATGCCTGAAGGGCGAGAGGACAGCCTGGCGGGGGATCAGCTGGGCTTGCTTATTGGCTTGCTGGTATCGCTCAGGCTGTGGGGTGTGGGTCCATCGAACGCTCGCCATCACCTGCCCGCAGAATGGACATGAACCACAAAGCAATTATGGAGGCGGGCCAGGTGTATGGCGATGTTATACTGCTTGGTGCATTCGTATTGCAAGAGCTAATGCTCGAAGAAACGGCGTTATGATGACGAGACTATGTCACATTTAGAATGCAAAAGGATCGGTTGTCATCACCATTTCGCGGATCATTTCAGAGTTTTGGTAATCATACCGAGATATATAGCGCTGAGCCATTGATTCAATAAACTCTCCAGCTATTGATTTCCGATTCTCCGAGGCTAGCAGTCCGCTCTCAGTTGCCTCATACATTATGCTGAATCTATTGTCGAATAGTTCATAGAGCTTCTTGCGTAAATCAGCGTGCTCTTTGTCTTCATAAAACCGCTGCAGGCCGTCTTGGTTGTTAAACTGAAGCATTAATATGAAGGTGTCGCCATTATTCTCGCTCATTTTGAGGCGACCTTTGTGAAGATAATCACGCGCTTCGCACAATTTGCGCTCACCAAACCAGACATCTTTAATTCCATACTTATTCCTCATGGTTGCAGGACTCGAAGAAGTGTTGCATAATATTTTCTTTTTAATCTCAGCCAGATTTTGGCGGAGTAAACTTTCTATGTTGGGATCGTATTTGAATACTACAATATGAAATACATCTGACTCTCTTTCGGTAAACATCTTCTTTAAAATATCAGCCCATCTCTCTTTGTCTTTCCAAAAACCTTCTTGCCATCGCAGCACAGAAGAATGTTGATCAAGTTGACCCCGCTCAAGTTTAAGATAACGATGAAAGGCCCCAATGTATGCCTTATAGTCAATTTCACCAGGCTGGTCTAGATATATTTCCTGGTACTCAAGAGATTTGTCGTCTAATGCTGCAAATATATTATTACATAATCCTTTATTTTCGTATTGAAGAACTGCAAAGTCTCTATTCAATAATTGATCTGGCCGCATAGAACCGCAAACTTCATCCAGGAACCGACGGTATTGCTCTAATGAGCAAATAAATACATTACCATAGCTATGATCATGCCAATCTAAAATGTTTGCATGATTATGAGCACTATCTGCATCAGAGAATACAAACAGCCTGCTTGCCTTCCCATTAGGTGCTTGGTGTTTCAAATATTCGCGAGCCTCATATCTATTACTTGTATTAGTCCAGAAAGTAGAGACCGTATCTAGATTTGTAGCATATATGGATGTGGCATTTCCAAAAAGGGCCTTTGCACGGAGTAGAAACTGCTGGCCGTGACCAAGATTAGCTTGATATCTCCCGAGGAGAATATCGTTTACCTCTCTTAGGCTTGCCTTGACAATCTGTTTGACCAAATCATGCTGGAATGATTGAAGTGAAACTGGGTCTGAAGCAACAAAATCAATAATGTGGGCGGTTTCTTCTTCAATATCATCATCATTTTTGGCACGGATTCTTTTTCCACCTCCGATCAATTCAATTTGCTCTAGGAACGAAGCCGTATATGCTGCGGCTACATCTGCTGCGTATTCTTGCCATCCATCACCCTTTAGTGGATCTCCTTTATCACAAATTCCTTTAATCATAGCAAAGCCTGGAGGCTCACCAATTTGTTCTAAACGAGAGGCAATTCCTATTGATTCCATCTCTAGGGCAATAGCTTTTGGGAAATGCCCTAAGAGCCTTGAAATAGTTTTACTATCGGCAACAACTTTGTTCCCACAGAATACATCCCCTGGCGGATGGGCAATTGGAAGGGTAGTATGTATGCCATCTGGACGGGGCTTTGTAATACGACGGGTCCATTCATGATCTTTAAAGTTTGTTAGCTGAGCCAATAGAGCTGCACTACTCTTGTAAACAGGAAATCTCGGGAACTCACCACTATCAGTTAGTTTTCCAATCTCATAATCAATTAGCTGATCAGAAACGACAACATCACCCAAATTAATGTCATTTCCTATTCCGGCGGCAATTCCTATAAGAAGTATTATCTGAGGGGAGCAATCGGCCAGAACATCGCTTGCTATTAGTGAAGCATTTACCTGTCCCATTCGCTGAGCCTGCACGGCTGCAATCCTCAGGCCAGATTCGTTTTTGGTGATGTGGTAACGCCTTATAGACTTTGGCCTGCCATTCACCGTCTGCCATGAACTGTATTGGTGAAGTATGGCATCCAATTCTTTCCTTAGTGCGGTGATGATCGCTACGTCGACTTTCATTTTGAAAGATTCCAGTCACAGACAGTATAACGCTCATCATCACCCGCCCGAAAGAACAATTGGTGAAGTAGTGTGATCAAGGCGCGGGTCGGGTGAATGATGATGTTAGGGCTCAGCATGATGAACACTACTAATCAACAAGGCCGTGAAAATGCCCAACTGAGATTACAGCGTCAACAAACCTCTTCGCAGTCGCTAAATCCATAATCACCAATTTCTCGTCAACTTTAAGATAGATGCTGTCCTCCGAATAGAAAGACGACCTTCCAATCTCAACCATCAACTTGGCTTTCCCTCCTTGATCTCTTACTTCTTCTTCAAAATACATCGTTGTTGCCATGATTTGCCAGGGGTATGTGTTTGTTTGTGAAAATGAGCGTGTTCAGCTTTGCACAGCTGCTTGTTTCCCAGCCAGCCATAATTGGCTTGTTTTTAAGATGACATATCATGGAAGCTCAAACTGAGCTTTCTGGATCAGTGCACCGTTTTGGAACATGGCATTCATATTGCCAACTGAAAATCCGCCTGCTTTCCACATATACATAACATTTCTATATCCCGCAATATCATTACTGCTCATCTCTTTTCCTTCCTCGCCGAGAATACTAACGACCTGCTCGTAGGTCATTCCTGTCTGTAGCTTGTTGTAGTTCTCCATTGTAACTCCAGCCCCTTCGCGCTTTGCAGTGGAGCTCACGTTCTGATCTGCTTGTTGAGCTACACGCCCAGAATCTTGAGATGCCTTCGGAGGTGAACTCTTTCGATCAGCCGAAGCGATGATGGGAGCCAAACTAAGCGGAGCACCAATGATGCCCGCAAGAGCCCATATCAGGAATCGGTTTGGATGCTTGCCTTCTTTATCCTTTAGGATTCTGTTCAGACTGAATAGAACAAGGGGAGACGTAATCCATCCAATGGGGCCTCCGAGGGTGCCGCCAAGGATTGCAAGCACGTATCCGATGGGTTTTTGAGACAGGGGTCGGCTGTTTGGGTCTGACACTGCTGAGTGCATGATTGAAACTCTAGACGATAAATGTACTGGCCAAGGCTTGATTGTGCAAATTACCTGGTCTGCATGAGAGCCGGCCTTCTGGGAGGATCACTGGATGGGGGCTTGAAGGCCTAACGCTTATTGGATGGTTTCCGAGAACCACTCAATTTGAGCAGTCCCTTTCCGATAACCACAACTGTAGAGGAGGTTCAGAGGATCCAATCCCCTTCCCTGCCAGTGCTTTTGAGCCCCTCTCATCCAACAGTCCTCCCTGGTTCTCGGGTCCGATAACCACTTGTGCCTGAAGATACACAAAGCCCCAGAGATCCCACAGGACCTTACTGCTTCTGGATGCGGAAGGCGTCTGGCCCGTAGCCCTCCAGCCAGCCCCCGTGCATCCCACCCACCCCAATGCGCAAGGTGCCACCACTCATCCCCCCCTCACTCCTGAACCCTCACCGGCGTCCCCACCACCACCCGCTCAAACAACCACCGAGCCGTGGCGCCGCTGGTGCGGATGCAGCCATGGCTGCGGCGCACCCCGAACCGCTCACCCGCCCGCTCCTGCCACGGGGCCGGGTGGATGCACACCGCGTCCGCCTTCAGGCCGCCGCCGCCCAGGCAGAGCACATGCGGCACTCCCGGAATGCGGTAGTCGGGTGCCGTGAGCGTGGTGACCGCATAGCGGGAGGCGATCCGGAATTCACCGGTGGGTGTGGGCGTGGCCGCCAGGCCGGTGGACACCGGCGCCGCATACAGCAGTCGGCCGGCGCCGTCGTAGGCGCTCAGCCGCTGCTGCGACAGATCGATCAGCAACGACGCTACAAGGGCAAACATGGCCGCACCTCCCGGTGCCTCCTGCCCTTGGTTTACCCACCTGAGCTGGCCTCAGGCGTGTTCGCGCAGGAAGCCGATCGAACTCTCCAGCTCCTCGGCGAAGCGGTCGATCTCCTCCGGCGTGGTGGTGAAGCCCAGGCTGGCGCGCGCCGTGCCGGCCAGGCCGTAGTGGCGATGAAGCGGCTGGGTGCAGTGGTGGCCGCTGCGGATGCAGATGCCCGCCGAATCCAGCAGGGCGGCGATGTCGTTGGCATGCAGGCCCTCCACATGGAACGCCGCCAGGGCCGCCCGATCGGGCTGCTGATCCGGCGTGGGGCCGAGGATCCGCACCCCTTCGATCGCCTGCAGTCGCGTGAACAGCTGGCGGGTGAGCTGCTGCTCCCAGGCATGGATCCGCTCCATCCCCAGCGCCTGCAGATAATCAATCGCGGCGCCCATGCCGATCGCCTCGCCGATCGCCGGCGTGCCGGCCTCGAACTTATGCGGCAGATCCGCCCAGGTGCTGCCGTCGAGGAATACGTCCTGGATCATCTCGCCACCACCCAGGAACGGCGGCATGGCCTCGAGGATCTCCTCCCGCGCCCACAGGAAGCCCATCCCTGTGGGGCCGCACAGCTTGTGCGACGAGCCCACCAGGAAATCGCAGCCCAGCCGGGCCACATCCACCCGCTGGTGGGGAAGGCTCTGGCACGCATCCACCAGCACCAGGGCGCCGGCGGCATGGGCCAGCGGCACCAGCGTTTCGATCGGGTTCAGGCACCCCAGGGTGTTGCTCACCTGCACCACGCTCACCAGCTTGGTGCGCTCGTTGAGCTTGGCCTTCCAATCCTCCAGATCCAGCTCACCGCTCTCGGTCACCCCCGCATGGCGCAGCACGCAGCCGGTGCGGGCCGCCAGCAGCTGCCAGGGCACCAGGTTGCTGTGGTGCTCCATCACCGTGAGCAGCACCTCATCGCCCGCCCGCAGGTTCGCCTCACCCCAGGTGCGGGCCACCAGGTTGATCGCCTCGCTGGCGTTGCGGGTGAACACGATCTCGCGCGGGCCCGCCGCCCCCACGAACGCCGCCACCTTGGCGCGCGCCCCTTCGAAGCCATCGGTGGCCCGCGCGCTCAGCTGGTGCGCCCCCCGGTGCACGTTGGCGTTGTCGTGGCCGTAGTACTGCTGCAGCGCCTCCAGCACCTGGCGGGGCTTCTGGCTGGTGGCGGCGTAGTCGAGATAGATCAGCGGCTGACCCAGGCAGGCCGTCTGGGCCAGCAGGGGAAAGTCCGGCCGCGTCAGGGCCGCCAGATCCTCCACCGCCGGCACCGAAGTTCCGGTGTCGGCCAGGGTCAGGGCGGGGGGCGGGGTGAGCGTCATCGAGGGGACTCCTCCGGCCCGGCAATGAAGGAGGGAGCCTGCCAGAGCGCCGCCCCGGCGGGAAAGTCGCCCAGGATCTCCTGGCAGTAGCCGCGCAGCAGCAGACGGGCCGCATCCGCCGCGCCGATGCCACGGCTGCGCAGATAGAACAGCTCGTCTTCCTGCAGGGAGCTCACGGTGGCGCCGTGGGCGCAGCGCACGTCGTCGGCCACGATCTCCAGTTCGGGCTTGGTATCCACCCGGGCGCGATCCGACAGCAGCAGCGAGCGGCTGAGCTGGGAGGCGTCGGTGCGCTGGGCCAGGCGGGGCACCACCACCGCGCCGTTGAACACGCTGCGGCCCTGGCCATCGGCCACCACCTTGTGCAGCTGCTCCAGATGGCCCTCGGGGCCCTCGAAGCGCACGCGGCTGTGGGTGTCGGCGATCTGCTGCTCGTCCACCACCTGCAGCGCCCGCAGCCGGGTTTCGGCCGCTCCCTCGCTCTGCACCACCCGCGGCTCCAGCCGCACCAGACCCCAGCCTCGGCTCACCGTGGCCAGCGCAAAGCGGCTGCCCGGCTGCTGGCGGATCGCCAGCCGGGCCAGCAGCACCGACTCCGCAGCACCGTTGGCCACCACGCCGTGACGCAGTTCGGCGCCGGCGGCCAGTTCGGCCTCCAGCAGCACGCTGGTGAGGTTGGTTCCGCTGGAGCGGTGCACCTGCAGCAGTTCGAGCCGGGCCTCCGGCTCCAGCAGCAGCACCCGCACGGGCAGCACACCGGGGCCAGCCCCGGCCTCGCTCACCAGTTCCAGCACCTCGCTCACCGCGCCCCGCACCCGCAGAGCCAGCACCGGCGCATCACAGGCTCCCTGCAGCAGCACCGGCCAGTCGGGCGCTTTGCCCTCAGGATCCAGGCAGCAGCCGAGGGCGTCGCGGGTTTCCTCCGCGGAGAGCACCTCAATGCCGGCGGGCCAGGCGATGGTCGCCAGGTTCTCGGGCTTGCCATCCAGCACCACCCGGTGATGCCCCTCCGCCACTGGCGGCAGTGCGGGCAGCGCTTCGGGCGCCAGCAGCTGGGGAGCCACGGCGGCGATCGGGGCCGTCTCGGTGAAGCGCCAGTCCTCCTGGCGGCGGGAGGGCAGGCCGGCGGCCGCCAGCGCCGCCCGGGCAGCCAGGGTGGTTTCGGGGCGGAAGCCGGCGGGGGCCGGCAGGGCGCCCAGCAGGGCGCTCACCCAGGGGTGGACCGGGGCAGCCACGGGAGCGGACGTGGTGAGGGGGGCGGCCACCATCACACCGCCTCCAGAACCGCGGGCTCGGCGTCGACCCAGTCGTAGCCGCGTTGCTCCAGTTCCAGCGCCAGTTCCTTGCCGCCGGTGCGCAGGATGCGCCCATGCGCCATCACATGCACGTAATCGGGCGTGATCGCATCCAGCAGGCGCTGGTAGTGGGTGATCAGCAGGGTGGCGTTATCAGGGCCGGCCAGATGATTCACGCCGCCGGCCACGATCCGCAGCGCGTCGATGTCGAGACCGGAATCGGTTTCATCGAGGATCGCCACCACCGGCTCCAGCAGCGCCATCTGCAGGATCTCGTTGCGCTTCTTCTCGCCGCCGGAAAAACCCTCGTTCACCGAACGCTCCAGGAATGCCGGATCCATCTGCACCACCTGCAGCTTCTCGTTCACCAGATCCTCGAAGGCGAAGGTGTCGAGCTCCTCTTGCCCCTCTTCCATCCGCCGGGCGTTGGTGGACACCCGCAGAAATTCCAGATTGCTCACGCCCGGAATCTCCACCGGGTACTGGAAACCGAGAAACAAGCCGATGCGGGCCCGCTGCTCGGGATCGAGCTCCAGCAGATCTGCGCCCCGGTAGAGCACCGAACCCCCGGTCACGGTGTAGGCCGGATGGCCGGCCAGCACCTTCGAGAGTGTGCTCTTGCCGCTGCCGTTGCGGCCCATCACCGCGTGGATCTCACCGGCCCGCAGCGTGAGGTTCACCCCGTGCAGGATCGGCTGGTCGGCAACGCTGGCGTGAAGGTCGCGGATCTCAAGCAGAACGGGGGCGTCGGGGCGGATCACGGCGAGGCGAGGGAAAGAAAAAGGAATGAACAGGAAGGAAGGAATGGAGTGCGGAGCAGGGCGTCAGCCCACCGAGCCTTCGAGCTTGAGCGCCAGCAGCTTGTCGGCTTCGGCGGCGAATTCCATCGGCAGCTGATGGAACACATCGCGGCAGAAGCCGCTCACCATCATCGACACCGCCTGCTCGAAACCGATGCCACGGCTCTGCAGATAGAACAGCTGATCCTCGGAAATCCGGCAGGTGCTGGCCTCGTGCTCAATGTCGGCATCGCTCTGCTGGGAGCGGAGGTAGGGGTAGGTGTTGGCCGCCGCCTGATCCCCGATCAGCATCGAATCGCACTGGCTGTAGTTGCGCGCGCCCACCGCCTTGGGGCCGATCTGCACCAGCCCCCGGTAGCTGTTGGAGGAATGGCCGGCGCTGATGCCCTTGCTCACGATCGTGGAGCGGGTACGCGGGCCCACATGGATCATCTTGGTGCCAGTGTCGGCCTGCTGCCGGTTGTTAGTGAGCGCCACCGAATAGAACTCGCCCACCGAATCGGCACCCTGGAGCACGCAGCTGGGGTATTTCCAGGTGATCGCCGAACCGGTTTCCACCTGGGTCCAGCTGATGCGGCTGCGATCGCCGCGGCACTGGCCCCGCTTGGTCACGAAGTTGTAGATGCCGCCCACACCGTTCTCATCGCCGGCATACCAGTTCTGCACGGTGGAGTACTTGATCGAGGCGTCGTCGAGGGTCACCAGCTCCACCACCGCAGCATGCAACTGGTTGGTGTCGAACATCGGCGCTGTGCAGCCCTCCAGGTAGCTCACGGACGCGCCCTCTTCGGCCACGATCAACGTGCGTTCGAACTGCCCCGTATCGCCGGAGTTGATGCGGAAGTAGGTGGAGAGCTCCATCGGGCACTCCACACCCTTCGGGATGAACACGAAGGAGCCGTCGCTGAACACCGCCGAATTCAGGGCGGCAAAGTAGTTGTCGTTGCTGGGAACCACGGTGCCCAGATACTTCTCGATCAGCTCCGGGTACTCCTTCACCGCCTCGGAGATCGAGCAGAAGATCACGCCGTGCTCGGCCAGCTTCTCCTTGTAGGTGGTGGCGATCGAAACGCTGTCGAACACCGCATCCACCGCCACATTGGAGAGGCGCTTCTGCTCGCTCAGGGGGATGCCGAGCTTGTCGAAGGTTTCCAGCAGCTTGGGATCCACCTCATCGAGGCTGGCCTTCTTTTGCTGCTGCTTGGGCGCCGCGTAATAGATGATGTTCTGGTAATCGATCACCGGATAGCCCAGCGCCGCCCAGTCCGGCTCCTCCATCTGCAGCCACTGGCGATAGGCCCGCAGGCGAAAATCCAGCAGAAAGGAAGGTTCCCCCTTCTTGGCGGAGATCAACCGGACCACATCCTCGCTCAGGCCCTTGGCGATCTTCTCGGTTTCGATGTCGGTGACGAAGCCGTACTTGTACGGCTGGCTCACCAGTTCACCCACACTCGCAGTCGTCATCAACAGTCCTCAGCTCGACGTATGGGCCTGGATCTCCTCGAGGGAGATTGTCTGGTTCTCGCCCCGGAAGGGGTTGTCTTCGGTGAGGAAGAGCATGCAATGGCACTCCTTGCGTTCCCGCATCGGCACGCAAGGACAGTTCCAGAAGGCCTGGGCCACTTCCGCCTCCTTGTCCTCGTAATGCCGACAGGGGCAGAGGGCGCCGCCCAGCTCATCCTTATGGCGGGCGAGCCCTTCGAGAACCACCGCCGTGACGCCTGGATCACTACAGAAATAGGTGCCTGTGCGCTGGGCGTAGGTTTCCGCGAATTTGCGGATCACTTCCAGGCTGTCGGAACCGGCGGGCGTGGCAGTGGCTTCGGACATGGGCAGGACAGCGGGGGTGACGACAGGATGGGCTCGCGGGCACCCCGGCGGCGATCGAAGGTGGAATTGCGAAACAGATTGGTTTCGTTATCCGGGAGCCTAGGGCAGCGGAGCGGTGCCTGTGGGGGAGGATCCATTGTGACCTGCGCCCGGTCCGGCCTCTCCCACATGGGCCCCGCTCAGCCCCAGTGCCCGGACGTGCGTGGCATCGTGTGGGCGAACAATGCCTTCCATGGCCACCCCTTCCCGCACGACAGGTTCTCGCCCCGCCAGCACCCCGGCGCCGACCCGCGATGGCGTGCTGTCCCTGTTGCTGCGCCTGGGTGAAGCCACCGCCTCCGAGCTGGCCGCGGCTCTGGGCGTATCCGTTCAGGTCACACGCCGTCATCTGCGCGGCCTGGAAGAGGAGGGTCTGGTCGAAGCCAGCCCCAGCGCTGAAGGTCCAGGTCGGCCCAGCAACCACTGGCGCCTCACCGATGCCGGCCACGGCCGCTTCCATGACGGCAGCGAAACCTTTGCCCTCGGCCTGCTCCATTCGATGGCCACCTCCCTCCCCCGCGAGGCGATGGAGGTGCTGCTGAAAAGTCAGGCCGATGAGAAGGCAGCCGACTACCGCAGCCGCATCGGCCCCGGCCCGCTGCAGGAGCGGCTCGAGCGGCTGGTGGAACTGCGCCGTGCGGAGGGCTATGTAGCCGAGCTGCGGCCCGATCCCGACGTCGATGCCTGGCTGATCCACGAGTACCACTGCTCTGTGATGCGGATCGCCGAGGAGTTCCCCGTGGTCTGCGATCAGGAGCTTCAACTCATCCGCCGCACCTTCCCCGATTGCCAGGTGGAGCGCATCCACTGGCGGCTGGAGGAAGGTCACTCCTGCGGCTTCCGCCTCTCCCCCCTCCCCGGCTGACGCCGTGCTCGAACCGGAGGAACTGGCCGAGTTGGAGGCCACCCTGCTGCCGGCGCTCGAGCGTCACCACCTGCGCCTGCTGGCCCATGGCCTGCGCACGCTGCAGGCGATCGCCGGTCGCCGCGACGGCCCCTGCCCCGATCCGGCCGCCATTGCCGCCTGGTGCGCCGGGCAACCCCTGATCGCAGAAGACCCGGGGTTCGCCGAGGCCTTCCGCTCCCAGATGGCCAGTACAGCCCTGCAGCTGGAAGCGATCGCCGCCCCCGACGCCAAGGCCCCCCTGCAGCTCGATCTCGCCGATCTGGCCCGCTGGGCCGTCCGCCAGGCCGACGAACGCCTCAGCTCCGCCACGGCAGCCCCACCACCAGACTGACGCCGGCCAGCGCCACCAGGGCCGCGATCACCCCCTGAATCCCGGGCCGATCGCCGTCCAGCCTGGCCAGGGGAACGGCCATCACCGGCGCCGTGGCCAGCAGGGCCACCGCCAGCCCTCCCGGCAGGCCCGCCAGGGCGGTCTGCTGCAACACGATGCCGGCGCTGGTGCCCAGCAAGGTGGCCAGCAGCAGCACCGGCCAGCGCGGACGGGCGGGCCGGGGCCGACGCCGGGGCGCGATCAGCCCCGGCAGCAGCGGCAGCAGCACCAGCGACGCCGCCGCCAGGCGCACCGTGGCGGCCTGCAGCGGCGTCGCTCCCCCTTCGCTCAAGGCGGCCCGCGACAGCAGGGCGCCGGTGCTGCCGCACACCAGCGCCCCCAGCGCCAGCAGCACGCCGATCGCGGGGCGCTCCTTCGGGAACGAGCCCGGGGCCTGATCGGCACCGCGGCGCACCACCAGCAGCACCGCGGTGCTGATCAGGGCCAGCCCCAGCCACTGCTCCAACCTCGGCACCTCCCCCAGCAGCACCATGCCCGCCAGGGCCGTGACGGCCGGACCGCCGGCATCGAGGGTGAGGGTTCGGCGCGTGCCCAGCCGTCGCAGCGCCGCGAAGAACAGGCCATCGCCCAGGGCGATGCCCACGATCCCGCTCAGGGCCAGCAGCGCCAGGCTGCGCGGCGAGGCCTGCCACGGCCCGCCCAGCACCAGGGGGATCTGCAGGCCCAGCGCCAGCAGATTCTTCAGCAGGTTCAGCTGGCCCGCCCCCAGCGAGGTGGGCAGCCGCCGCCACAGCAGGCTTGCCACGGTCCAGCAGAGCGCGGCGGCCAGGGCGGCCGCCGCCGCGGCGGGATCGACGGGGCATCCCGACAGGGAGCAGGCGGGGGCGGCGATGGCGAAGCAGAGGTGCGGGACGCGCAGGGCGACTCTCGGCGGGCCGCTCGGCTTGCGATCATCAGTCCCTGCCCTGCGCGCCCGGCCCCGTGAGCGGATCCATCGCCGATGCCATCAGCTTCTTCCGGCTCAGCTGTGGCCGCTGGCGCTCGCAGCGCAGCAGCCACCACCTGCTGCACCGGCGCGCCGAGGCCGGCGGCTCCTTCATCGAGGTGGTGGAACTGGCGGCTGTCGATCCGCTGCTGCTCAAGGTGGCGGAGCTCCACGGACAGGATCCCGCCGGCCTGGTGGGCGGCTGCCGGGTCCGCTGGAGCGGCTCGATGGCCTGGGACAAGGCCGGCGAGGCCCATGAGGGCGAGAGCGTCTTCGGCCTGATCCCCACCGACGAGCGCGGCCGGGAGGGCCTGCTGCTGCGCGACCGTGGCTACGCCGAAACCGCACCGGTGGCCGGTCGCTTCGCCATGGACGAGCGCGACGCCCTGCTGCTCACCACCGGCTACGAAACGATGAACAGCCTGGAGCGCTTCAGCTTCGCCGGCCCCGACGTGCGCCTGCGCACCAGCACCGTGGAGGGCCTCTCGAACACGGCCTCCTTCTGCATCGAGACCCGCCTCCATCCCGAAGACGGAGGCAACGCCACCGCGACAGCGGCGGCGGCCCAGGCGGCGGATGGGCACCAGGCGCTGTCCCCCCTGGGCTGGTGAGCGGAGCGGGGCCCGGCTGTCGCCAACGTTACGGTCTGTAAGCCCTGGCCCGGGCCGGGGAAGGCTGCCGCTGCCTCACTTCTACGATCGCCACCGACGGATGCCGGACCCCGCGTGGCTCTTCCCCTCCTCAAGTACGCCCCCACCTCCCAGAACTCCCGGGTGACCCCCTTCCGGGTGGGGTCCGACGAGGATCCCCGGGCCGCCTCCATGGACAAGGCCATGGATCGCGAGTACCAGAACTTCGTGATCGAATCGGCCTACCGCCAGATCTTCTTCCACGCCTTCAAGGTCGACCGCGACCGCACCCTTGAGAGCCAGCTGCGCGACGGTCAGATCACCGTGCGCGATTTCATCCGCTCGCTCTGCCTGTCGGACACCTTCACCCGCAGCTTCTACAACCTCAACAGCAACTACAAGGTGGCCCGCCACCTGGTGGAGAAGCTGCTGGGCCGCCCCACCCACGGCAAGTCAGAGGAGATCGCCTGGTCGGCCGTGATCATGACCAAGGGGATCAAGGGCGCCGTCGACGCCATCCTCGACAGCCAGGAATATCTCGACAGCTTCGGCTACGACACCGTTCCCTATCACCGCAACCGGGTGGTGGGCTCCCGTGAGGTTGGCGAAACCCCCTTCAACATCACCTCCCCCCGCTACGACGCCTACTACCGCGGCATCCTCGGCTTCCCCCAGATCGTCTACACCGGCACCGCCAAGGCCTTCCCCCAGCGTGCGGCTCAGCGTCGCGGCGGCTTCCCCGAGGACTACCTCCCCTGGGTGCGCACCCTGCCGGCGATGCGCAGCAGCGGTGCAGCGCCCAGCAATATCGGCGGCGATTTCCTCTCCAAGGTTCCCTACCGCAGCATCGGTCGCTGAACTCCAGCACCGGTCCCTGTTCACCCCGTTCCGCCCCTGTCGATCCGTCGGCAGGGGCGGTTCGTGCTTGCTGACATGCTCAGTACCCCCTGCCCAGGGGGTGGGAGAGTCGAACAGACTGATCCCAAATGAATCCTGAAGCTGTGAGCCAGAAGACCCTCACCTCCTTGGCCATGATGACGCTGCGCCAGTTGCGTCAGATCGCCAGCGACCTGGGGGTCAGCCTCTACAGCCGCAAGTCGAAGGAGGAGCTGGTCGAGGAGATCAGCACCCGCCAGGAAGAAACCGGTCTGAGCCTGCAGGCGATCGAAGCCGAGATGGCCCCCGCCCCCAGGCCCGCCGCCGAAACCCGCGTCGTCTTCCTCCCACGCGATCCCCAGTGGGCCTACGTCTTCTGGGAGATCTCCGACACCGACCGCGACCAGGCCCTCGCCGCCGGTGC
>JBKDPV010000127.1:0-40684 GCA_046342315.1 Cyanobacteriota bacterium | reverse complement strand
CCGCAGCCCGGCCCCGGCGCAGGACGTGGCCCGGCGGATCCTGGGGGAGGACGTGACCCAGATCGACTACACCACCGAACGCGTGAAACGGATGGTGGGCAAGGTGCTCACCGGCAACGGCATCACCCGCTATGGCAACGGTGCCTACACCCTGATCGGCGGCGACGAGCTGAGCGACAGCGAACGCGACGAGCTGCTGCAGCTGTGCCGCCAGCGGCTGGATGGCTTCCGCGCCCAGCGGGGTGAGGAGGTGTTTGCCCACCACAGCCGCCACCGCACCCCGATCAGCGTTTCGGTGAAGTACCGGGTGCTCACCAGGGCCCGAGTCCGCTGCGAATGCTGCGGTGCACACGAGCACCAGCGCGCCCTGGAGGTGGACCACATCATCCCCAGGAACCAGGGCGGCACAGGCGACCTCAGCACCCTGTAGGCGTTCTGCATCGCCGATGCCCATTCAGGTGCGCTGTTTCCAGCGTCGGGGATCCTGGCGACCGTGCAGAGCGACCACGAGGATTTCAGTGCCCTGCTCGCGGAAATAGACGGCATAGGGAAATCGACTCAGCACCACCCTGCGGATCTGACCGTGGATCAAGGGAAACGATTGAGGAGTGACACGAATGCGTTCAATCGCAGCCGCAACGGTTTCGCCAAAGTCCTGGGCCAACGCCGGCTCACGGGCGAGGTACCAGCGCTGGGTTTCCAGAAGATCCTCCACCGCCTCCGGCAGGAAGCGAACCGAGGGGAGCGTCATCCGAGGCCGAGTTGGCTGCGCACTTCATCCCAGGGAACTGCTGCGCCAGGGTTGGCGAGATGGGCCGTCCAGCGCCGATCCAGCTGAGCGCAGAGGGCAGAATCGATCGGCAGCGCCCCATCTCGGGCCTCGTCATCGAGGCTGTCCCAGAGGGCGATCGCCAGAGCAAGCCGTTCGTTCTGGGGCAGCTGAAGAAGGTCAGACATAGGTGCCATCGCCACCTGGAACGGCTGAGAACCCACCGTAGGCACTCTCCATGGCGGTCAAGGGTGTGGGAGGGGTCAAGACCACGGCAGCAAGGCTTCTCCCTACAAGTGCCACCACCCGTCTCACACAGCCAGGATGCCCCCATGCCCCCGCCCCCCTCGGCCACCTACGAGCGCCTGCGCGACTACATCGCCAAGCGCATGCGCATGAGCCACATCTACCAACCCCTGATGCTCATGGAACTGCTCGGCCGCCGCAGCCCGGCCCCGGCGCAGGACGTGGCCCGGCGGATCCTGGGGGAGGACATGACCCAGATCGAGTACTACACGGAGCGCGTGAAACGGATGGTGGGCAAGGTGCTCACCGGCAACGGCATCACCCGCTATGGCAACGGTGCCTACACCCTGATCGGCGGCGACGAGCTGAGCGACAGCGAGCGCGACGAGCTGCTGCAGCTGTGCCGCCATCGGCTGGATGGCTTCCGCGCCCAGCGGGGTGAGGAGGTGTTTGCCCACCGCAGCCGCCACCGCACGCCCATCAGCGGCTCGGTGAAATACCGGGTGCTCACCAGAGCCAGGGGCCGCTGCGAATGCTGCGGTGCGCACGAGCACCAGCGCGCCCTGGAGGTGGACCACATCGTGCCCAAAAACCAGGGCGGCTCCGACGACCTCAGCAACCTGCAGGCCCTCTGCTTCCGCTGCAATGCCGGCAAGCGCGACACCGACTCCACCGACTTCCGCGGCCTGCAGGCCAGCTACGCCCAGCGCGAATCGGGCTGCGTGTTCTGCGCGCTGGAGGGCAGCAGCCGGGTGCTGCTGGAGAACGAGCTGGCGCTGTGCATCGCCGACGCGTATCCGGTGACGCCGGGCCACAGTCTGGTGATCCCGCGGCGGCATGTGGCCGACGGGCTGGAGCTGCAC
Organism: Cyanobacteriota bacterium; assembly: GCA_046342315.1. Taxonomy (GTDB): domain Bacteria; phylum Cyanobacteriota; class Cyanobacteriia; order PCC-6307; family Cyanobiaceae; genus Cyanobium. The sequence continues at coordinate 38,806 of JBKDPV010000127.1, read as the reverse complement.
CAGCCGGAGTGGAACGCGGTGGTGGAGCTGCTGACGCTTCGGCGGGAGCAGCTGAGCGCCCAGGACGCCACGATCAACGGATGGAATGTGGGGCTGAACTCAGGCGAAGCGGCGGGGCAGACAGTGTTTCATGCGCACTGGCATCTGATCCCAAGGCGAAAGGGGGATTGCGAGGAGCCGAGAGGAGGTGTTCGCGGAGTGATTCCTGAGAGGCAAGATTATTGAGAGAATCCGTTGAACCCTTGCTATCACCAGGCCGCAGAGATAACTCAATATAGGCAAATATCTCATGAAGGCGACTCTGGTGAATTGCTGTATCAGGCACAGGCATCATTCATTGTGCATCCCTGCCTCTGATACGATCATGGTCAGGCAATCTCACTGGCGCAGCCGTCGGAAGTCCACAATGGAGCCTGTGCTCGCGGTTCATGACCATCTGGACAAAATAGATGATCATCGCACGAGTGAGACGAAGGGTTTCCAATAGTTGATTCACGAACGAGTCGAACTCGCAGTGCTCTACGAACGGGCTTTCGCGTGATGAGGTAGCGCCAAGATCATGGAGGACTGCGAAGCGATGAGTGGCAGAGTTACGCAGCTCCTTCTTGGCTCTCAAGAATCCACCAGACTCAATATCACCAGCGACCTCAGTAATCGCTATGAGGGCACTGTTACCTTCCGAAACCTCCTCCTGAATCTTGGGTTGCAGACGAACGGAGTTTGCACCTGTTGATTGCTCGAACCAACGGTTCGCAAACGAAATCCGTTGTGGATTACCTGGGAGACCAAGGTACTCGCTTGTTGCTACAGCAACCTTATCAAGGAGATCTAAGCACGCTCTTTGCGCCAACAGCAGAACAGAGCTCGTAATGCCATATTTCGCATAATCCAGTGTATCTGTGTAACTGCCACTCTCTGGAAACATGTCATTGAGTCCGCAGTACGCTAAATACCGTGCTGCCAGAAAGTCAGCCTTTAGAGTGTTGAATATCGCAAATATGGGTGGTGGACTAGATCCTGAGCCGATTGGCTCGACGACGCTATGAATCCGCAATGAGTCCCATCGCCAAAGTGACAGATCAAGCCCCTCGATCGTTGGAGACAACGAGAGTCTATTCTCTGCAACGAAGCGTTCATATTCAGTGGCGCTACCTAGGTCCAGAGGCTTGCCTGCAGGGAGGTTCAAGTCAAACATTGTCGAAATATGCTCCAATGCCTTCTCTCCAGCCAGCTGACGAATGCGTTCGGGATTCTCTCTAGCAATATGAAGGTGTTTCGCCACAATTGGGAGAAGGACTTGCTGGTCACCAACCCCGTTCTCCACGAGATGCAGAAGTGCCTTTGCGGCTCCAGTGAGCGCAACTCCATTGGTAGGATCAAGCTCAAGGGCCGCGGAATAGGAGTCATATGCTTCGACGAAACGAAAGGCGGCAAGCAGTGAGTTGCCAAGATTGGTGAGCGCCTGCTCAGAAATACCGGGAGTTGGCCCTTGCACTCCAATGGAACTGTAAAGATTCCGAGCCCGTCGGCGGTCAACGCGAGTGGCCAGAAACCAAGAAGGTTGGGGGACGTCGACTAAATCTGCTTGAGCTAAGAGACCATTGGCTAAGCAATACTTCAAGTCTCCCCTGTCAGGCAAGAGTGCAACCAGCTCTTCAAGAAGCCTGACACCCTTAGTCACCGCATCCCGATCACGAGCGATTGCCCCAGCATCAATCAGCGTTCCAGCTGCGATCATGTTGATGGCGGGTTGATTGAGAACATCGTCAGCCTGCAGCTCACACGCCGCATTGATGGCAGCCCAAGGATCCTGATCAGTTAGAGCCTTCAGCCGCATGTCAGCTTCCATTAAGGCGGCAGCAAACCTGTCGGAATCAAGCAAATCAGTGCCTCATGCAGTTCGTCTTTGTGCCTAACGCTGCCCATGGGTGGCAGGCAAGGAGTGTAGAGACGCAGACTTAGTCTAGTGGAGGCCTGGCCCCTCGAGGGGCTGGTTAGGCCTCATCTCGCTCGCGTTGCCGCAAGAGGTCTTGGGCAATACGACGCAGACTCTCAACGTCATCTCGCGTCGGAGGAGTTTCGTCAGCGGCGTGAAGAAGTGCGTTTCTGGTCCTGAAGAGGCGCTCGAGAGCGTGCGCGTCCTCGCGCGCCAGAAGTCCGTTCATTGCTGCGTTACGAATCAGGGTCCAGGGCGTCGACGACGTGCGCCCGGCGCTGGTTTTTTGCGGCAATGCCAGTAGCGCGGCTTCAAGTGCAACCCAAGCAAACAGGAAAGCTGCCTCAAGATGAGGCTGCGACTCGAAACCCATAGCTCGGGACTTCTCGAGTAGCTCGACAACCTTATCTGGGGTCGCGCTTTGTGGCTCGATCCCCGCACTGCGTGGGTTCGTAAACACCAGCACAAACTGCCAACCGGGTTTGGCATTAATTCGCTCTGCAATTGCGGAGAGCGATGAGAGGGTCGCCGACGTTTCGCGAGACTTGACCTCAATGATCAGAGTTTCATCTTTGTTCTTGGCGATCAGATCGGGCATGTAGCCAAGCTCGCGCAGGAAGGCTGGAGCGTCCTGCGGGCGTCGCGGCAAGGTTACCGTGTAGCCCTTTCGCTCGTAGTCAGCCGCCAATTCGGCGACGCGCTGGGACTCGCGATTAGTGTTGTCGGGCTTCATGAGTCAAGCACCACGTTGTGTGTACTGGCCTCGACGCGGATGTGCAAGAAGCCAACCCCGCCCGCGAAGCCCTGTAGAAGGACGCCAGATGCACCCTTGATCTGATAAGAACCGTCAAGCGGGCGCTTCCGTGCCTTGGTCTCTGCCACCTGGGCATCATCGACAAACACCAAGCCGTTCAGGGCGTCCTGGATGGGCTTGATGATGTTGTCCACGTCGGGCGAATCGCCTTCGTAGTAGTAGGTCACGGTGAACAGGACCGCATCGGCAACTGGCGCGGCACCAGCTGGGGCGCGGGCCTGCGCGGCAGATCGAACATCGACTTTCCATTGCTGCAGCCGCGCCCGATTCCGCGTCTGATTGGAGACGGGAGGACCCTGAATCGTGAACTCAAATGGCAGCATGCCTGTGGAGTGGACTGATGAGGCCTAACGCTGAATGGGAGGGTCCAGGCAGGACGGTCTCCTTCTGGCTCATTGCAGCATAAGTGCCACCGCGCTCGGAATCAAGAACCAGAAAAACCCGCTCGCATCTTGGGTTGCTCCCAACGCTAAAAGGTCCTGCCTAGTTATTAAGGACCCGCATAATGTCGTTCCAAGCGCTACAAATGCTCCACAGGACCAGATATTCCATATGTCCAATGAAAGCCAAGTGATCGATTCTCATTTTACCCATCCGAATCCCTGCTACCACTAACACAGCCCGCTGTCGCGGCCCCCATCGCATGCCCACGCAGGACCTCCCCCCCGGCCTCTACGACCACCCCCTCAGCGAGGCATCCCACCAGGTCCTCGCTGCCCAGCCGGCCACCCTGAACCACCTAGAGCCGCTCGACCCCGCCGAAGCCCCTCAGCGCCTGGCCCGTTACCTGCGCCAACTCAGCGAGATCGCCCTGGCGGCGTTGCCCGAGGCCCAGCGGCAGCAGCAACAACTGGCGCTGGTGAACCAGATCGTGGCCCTGCTGCACCAGCAGGCACCCACCGCCATCAGCCCAGGCGACCAGCTCCACCCCGGTGCCCGGCTGCTGCAGGAGGTGCGCGTTTCCCCCCTACTCCCGGGCCAGGAGGTCACCGCCCGCCCCTTGATCCCCCTGGCCGACGGCACCCTGCTGATTAATGCCCCCAGCGAGCCCAGCGTGGGCCTGGCCCTGCAGGCGGAATGTCACTCGGCCGAGCGGATCGATCTGCTCTGCGCCTTCATCAAGTGGAGCGGCCTGCGTCTGTTGCAGGAGCAGCTGAGCGCCCACCTCGGCGCCGAACGCCCGCTGCGGGTGCTCACCACCGTCTACATGGGTGCCACCGACCGCAAGGCGCTCGATTGGCTGGTGGCCCGCGGGGCCCAGGTGCGCGTCAGCACCGACACGCGTCGCACCCGCCTTCATGCCAAGGCCTGGCTGTTTCATCGCGCCAGCGGCGCCAGCACCGCCTACATCGGCTCCTCCAACCTCTCGGCTGCCGCCCTGCTCGACGGGTTGGAGTGGAACGTGCGCCTGGCCGCGCTGGAGACGCCGGCGATGCTCAGCAAGTTCCAGGACACCTTCGACACCTACTGGGAAGAGGGCGAATTCGAGCCCTACGCCGCAACAGCCGAGCAGCAGGCCCGCCTCGATCACCAGCTCGCCCTGGCCCGAGGCGTCGATCCCGGCACGGGTGGCAGCGCCCTGCCGGTGTGGTTCGACCTGCGGCCCTACGCCTACCAGCGCGAGATGCTCGATCAGCTGGCGGCCGAGCGCTCGCTCCACAGCCGCTGGCACAACCTGGTGGTAGCCGCCACCGGCACCGGCAAGACCGTGCTCGCCGCCTTCGATGTGGCCCGCCTGCACGCCGACTTTCCCGAGCGCGTCCCCTCGCCCGATCCTCCTTCCCTGCTGCTGATCGCCCACCGCAAGGAGATCCTCCAGCAAGCCCTGCAGACGTTCCGCCAGGTGCTGCGCGATCCCTCCTTCGGCGAGCTCTACGTGGATGGCGAGGTCCCCAGCCAGTGGCGCCATGTGTTCGCCTCGGTGCAGTCCCTCGCCCAGCGCGATCCTGCCGAGATCCCCGCCGATCGCTTCGATGTGGTGATCGTGGACGAGTTCCACCACGCCGCCGCCGCCAGCTACACCCGCTGGCTCCATCACCTCCGCCCTGAGCTCCTGCTCGGCCTCACCGCCACCCCCGAGCGCGCCGACGGGCTCGACATCCTCCACTGGTTCGAAGGCCGCATCGCCGCCGAGCTGCGTCTCTGGACCGCCCTCGATCAGGGCCTGCTCGCCCCCTTCCACTACTTCGCCGTGGCCGACGCCACCGACCTCTCCGCCCTGGAATGGCGCCGCGGCGGCTACGTGCCCGCCGAGCTCAGCACCCTCTACACCGGCGACCACCGCCGCGTGGATCTGATCCTCAGCGAGCTGGAGAAGAAGGTGGCCGAGCCCCTGCGCATGCGCGCCCTGGGCTTCTGCGTGAGCGTGGAGCACGCCCACTTCATGGCCGAGCGCTTCCGCGCCCGCGGCTTCCACGCCGAAGCCCTCGACGCCACCAGCCCCGCCGACCTCCGCCAGGCCGCCCTGCGCCGCCTGCACACCGGCGAGCTGCAGGTCCTCTTTGCTGTCGACCTGTTCAACGAAGGCCTCGACATCCCCTCGATCGACACCGTGCTGCTGTTGCGGCCCACCGAGAGCGCGGTGGTGTTCCTGCAGCAGCTAGGCCGGGGCCTGCGCCTCTCCCCCGACACCGGTAAAAGCTGCCTCACCGTTCTGGATTTCATCGGCCAGCAGCACCGCCGCTTCCGCTTCGACCTCCGCTACCGCGCCCTGCTCGGCGGCAGCCGCCGCCAGCTGCAGGAGCAGCTGCAGCAGGGTTTTCCGTTTCTGCCGCCCGGTTGCCGCCTGGTGCTCGATCGCGTCGCCAGCGAGCGCGTGCTCACCGGCCTGCGCCAGTGCCTGCCCACGCGCCGTCCCCAGCTGCTGGAGGAGCTGCGCTCCCTCGCCGCCGTCGGCGAGATCGGCCCCGCCAGCGGCCTGGCCCACTGGCTCCAGGCACTCGCCATGGACCCGGCCGACTTCTACGCCATCGGCGGCGCCAGCTTCACCGCCCTGCGGCGCGAGCTGGGCTGGCTTCCGGACCCGCCCCATCCGGAGGAGGAACGCCTCACGCGCGCGGTTGCGGCTGGCTTGCTGCATCTCGATGATCCCGATCGCCTGCGCTGGCTCGCGGCCCAGCTGGAGGCCGCCGCGCCCCCCAATCCCGCCGGCCTGGGCGAGCGCGAGCGGCGCCAGTGGCTGATGCTCACCGTGCAGCTGTTCGGCACCGGCCGCCGCTTTCGCCCCCTGCCCGATGCAATGGCCCTGCTCTGGCAGGCCGCCGCCTGGCGGGAGGAGCTGCGCCAACTGCTGCTGCTCCTGGCCAACCGCGCCGACCACCGCCTGCACCCCCTGCCCTGGACCCTGCCGGTGCCGTTGCGCGTGCACGGCCGCTACAGCCGCGCCGAGATCGAGGCCGCCTTTGGCGTCCTGACCGCCGACGCCCCCTGGATTCACCGCGAAGGCGTGCTCTGGCAGCAGGCCACCAGCACCGATCTGCTGTTCGTCACCCTGCGCAAGAGCGAAGCCCTCTTCTCCCCCTCCACCCGCTACCGCGACCTGGCCCTCGGCCCCTCCCTGTTCCACTGGGAAAGCCAGAGCACCACCACCGCCGCCTCCGCCACCGGGCAGCGGTACATCCACCACGAGGCGCGCGGCTCACGGGTGCTGCTGTTCGTGCGGGAGCAGCGGCGGCAGGGCACGGTCACTGAGCCGTTTGTGTGCCTGGGGTTTGCGCGCTACGAGAGCCACGAGGGCGAGCGGCCGATGGCGATTCGCTGGCGGCTGGAGCGGGAGATCCCAGCGATGTGGATGCCAGTGATGGGGTTGGCGGTTTGAAGGGGGCTGCGGCGTCAGCCTGGGTTCAGCTCCTGCAGCTGAACTTGGCAATGGGCCTTGAGAGTGGGTAAATCAACCTGAATGGCACCCCAGACAAGGCGATTACTAACGTTCAGATACTCATGGGTCAGAAGATTGCGAAAGTCGATGATCTGTCTACCCTCAGGTATTGAGGCAAACAGGGCTGGCCACCTCCGGGAGATCACCTTGAGTGCTTCTCCAATGATGATGAACTCCCGCTCCACCGCCGAGCGAATCAGGCGGCTTTGACCATAAGTCTCCACATTGAGTCCATCAGTAGCTTCTTCGATTGCGGCAGCCGCCTCAATGATGTCATTGAGATAGGCAGACGGATCACGCTGCATAAAGAATCTGCTTGCCAGCCTCGATCGAAGCCTTGATATATGGATTGCGAACCGCATCTGCCATCACAAGGTCAATCGGGGCTGGGAGTTTCTGGCGAAGCTCATTCAGCAGACTGAAATACGACTTATAAAGAGCTCCCGGATCGCAGGGCTGGAATTCCACCAGCAGGTCGATATCGCTCACTCCTGGTTGGTAGTGGGAGCCCACAACAGAACCGAAAGCATGCAAGCGAGCCACCTGATGGCGGCGGCATGCCTCGGTGATCGCCTCACGTTGATTTGGGGTCAGTGCGATTGCCATGGCCCCATTCTGACCTGGCTTCACCAAGGCGGCCGGATTCGCTGTCGTCTCCGTAGAACGGGACGGGGCTGAGCGACGTCTGCACCACCTGCGCTGGGGCGTTACGGCATCCTTCGCGCCGAAGCCCCCTGGATCCACCGCGAAGGCGTGCTCGCTCACCAGGCCACAACGTGCGACCTGCTGTTCATCACCCTGCGCCTTCCTGGCCGCAGGCCAGCGTGCCGGAGGCACTGGAGCGAAGCCCTCTTCTCCCCCTCCACCCGCTTCCGCGACCTGGCCCTCGGATCCTCCCTGTTCCACTGGGAGAGTCAGTGCACCACCGCCTCCGCCACCGGCCAGCGGTACATCCACCATGAGACGCGAGGGTCCAGGGTGCTGCTGTACCGCTGCGCGGAAGCCTTCGGCAACGTGCGCGAGCAGCGCCGGCAGCGCACGGTCACCGAGCCGTTTGTGTGCCTGGGGTTTGCGCGCTACGAAAGCCACGAGGGCGAGCGGCCGATGGCGGGAGGCAATTCTGGGGTGGCGGCTGGAGCGGGAGATTCCGTCGGCATGGCTGCACGGCTGTTGTGTGGCACACCAGCTGTTCCTCGCGATCCCTGGCGTTGGCGGTTTGAAGGGGGGCTGTTCAGAGCTCTGCCATCGGGTTTCACCTAGGCTCAGTCCAGTGAGGGTCGCCATGGTCTTTTCCATCCAGCTCAGCGACGAGCAGACCAGAGCCCTCGCTGAAACGGCCCGCCGCCTGAACGTGCCCCAGGAAGACCTGGCAGCTGCAGCCATTCGGGATCTGCTCAATCGCCCTTCCGCCGATTTCGAAACCATCGCTGCGAGAGTTCTCTCAAAGAATGAGGAGCTCTACCGTCGTCTGGCGTGATCCGCTTTCTTCAACTTGGTGAGGTGCTGGAGCTTCATCGCCAGCTGATCATCACCAGCGGCGGCTCACCAGGCCTGAGAGATCTTGGCCTGCTGGAAGCTGCACTGAGCCAGCCTCGCCAAACCTTTGCTGGCGATGATCTTTATCCCACGATCATCGATAAATCCGCCTGTCTCGGTTTTTCGCTCATCACCAATCATCCCTTTGTGGATGGGAACAAACGAATTGGTCACGCCGCTACGGAGGTGATGTTGATGCTCAACGGGGGTGAACTCAGGGCGTCAGTGGATGCGGCAGAAGCCACAATCCTTGCTGTGGCTTCTGGTGGCCTGGATCGAAGGGCATACACCAGCTGGGTGGAGCGGCATAGCCATCCCCTGACCTGAGATTCATCCTGCTCCAGTGACACGACTCCCGTCGCGGCCGCAAAGCAGCGCAAGCATGGGGGCTGTTCCTGGTCAGAAGGATCTCCAGGGCTTCCCAATCGCCTTCCGCCTTGGCTATCCACTCCGGCACGGCAGACCAGGGTTCAACCATGGAGCACCTCTCCATGGTCAAGCACTTCGCGCACGACAGGATCACCTGCTCGGGGGCGTAGCGCTCCACCAACCTCTGCGTGAAGGTCTGCAACGCCTCGCGGGTCACGAGTGGGTTCGGCGTGGTGGTCATGGGCTTCATCATCGCGAAGCCACGAAGAACAGGCCACGAAGCTCTCTGCCCATCTCGCCGATCACCGCCTGCACCCCCTGCCCTAGACCCTGCCGGTGGCTCTGAGCGTGCACGGCCGCTACAGCCGCGCCGAGAACAAAGCCGCCTACTGCTGCGCAGAAGCCTGCGGCTATGGCGTCCTCACCGCCGACGCCCCCTGGATCCACCGCGAAGGCGTGCCCTGGCACCAGACCACAACGTGCGACCTGCTGTTCATCACGCTGCGCAAAAGCGAAGCCTCTTCTGCCCCTCCACCAGCTACCGCGACCTGGCCCTCGGCCCCTCCCTGTTCCACTGGGAGAGCCAGAGCACCACCACCGCCGCCTCCGCCACCGGGCAGCGGTATCTCCACCACGAGGCGCGGGGCTCACGGGTGCTGCTGTTCGTGCGGGAGCAGCGGCGACAGGGCACGGTCACCGAGCCGTTTGTGTGTCTGGGGTTTGCGCGGTACGCAAGCCATGAGGGGGAGCGGATCTGGTTGGTTCAAGAGTGGCGATCCGCTGGCGGCTGGAGCGGGAGATTCCGGTGGGGTGGATGCCAGGCTGTTCCTCGCCATCCCTGGCGTTGGCGGTTTGAGGGGGCAGTTCAAATGACTTCCGGAAGCGTCCTCAGCCATCCAGAAAGCCGCTGCCTCAGCTGGTTGGTGATGCCAACAGCACGGGCCGCGTCGTCGGCATGGGCCTCCATCCCCGGATAGCGGAACATCACACCTCCCTGGGTGATCCGGGTCAGATCAGAAGGATCAGCTTTCCAATCCGGCATCAAGATCCCGAGTTGCCTGGAGAGTTCCCGAAGATCATGGATTTTCTGTACAGACTCACCATGGGCAATCAGGGCTGCCTTGAAGTATTTCTCCAGGCACTGCTGAGCATGAAAAACCACGGCGTCTTCATGCCCTGGCTGGCGATGCAACAACTCCATGGCCCGCCAATCACCCTCGGCTTTTCTGATCCACTCATCAACGACAGGATTGCGCTCAGCCATACAGCACCACACCGTGATCAAGGGCTTCACGGATGAAAGGGTCTCCCCAGCGGTAGCGCCTGGGTATGTCCTCGGGACGCCAAAGCAGCATGTCCAGAGGGAACTCGGGTTGGCAGACGTTGCGGATTTCCAGGATCTTTTCCAGCGCTCTTCCCTCGAAGGGCATCACCACCAACACATCGGCATCCGATTCCACACCGGCTGTCCCTCGTGCCATCGAGCCGAACAGAATCACTTGCTCCGGGGCAAACGCCTCCACCAGGCGATCGGTAAAGGCCTTGAGAGCCTCTTGCGTGACGAACGGGGCCATGGCCATGGCCCCATCATCGCCGGCCCTGCCAGGGTCATCACCTTCGGCCAGGCCCACCGCCGCTTCCGCTTCGACCTCCGCTACCGCGCCCTGCTCGGCGGCAGCCGCCGTCAGCTGCAGGAGCAGCTGCAGCAGGGTTTTCCGTTTCTGCCGCCCGGTTGCCGCCTGGTGCTCGCTGGCGACGCGATCGAGCACCAGCGAGCGCGTGCTCACCAGCCTGCGCCAGTGCCTGCCCACGCGCCGTCCCCAACTGCTGGAGGAGCTGCGCTCCCTCGCCGCCACCGGCGAGCTCGGCCCCGCCAGCGGCCTGGCCCACTGGCTCGAGGCGCTGGCCATGGAGCCGGCCGACTTCTACGCCATCGGCGGCGTGAGCTTCACCGCCCTGCGCCGCGAGCTGCGCTGGCTCCCGGACCCGCCCCATCCGGAGGAGGAACGCCTCACGCGCGCGATCGCCAACGGCCTTCTCCACCAGGACGACCCCGATCGCCTGCGCTGGCTCGCGGCCCAGCTGGAGGCCGCCGCGCCCCCCGATCCGGCTGGCCTGGGCGAGCGCGAACGGCGCCAGTGGCTGATGCTCGCCGTGCAGCTGTACGGCACCGGTCGCCGCTTCCGCCCCCTGCCCGATGCCCTGAACGTGCTCTGGCAGGCCGCCGCCTGGCGGGAGGAACTGCGCCAGCTGCTGCTGCTCCTGGCCGATCGCGCCGACCACCGCCTGCACCCCCTGCCCTGGACCCTGCCCATCCCGCTGCGCGTGCACGGCCGCTACAGCCGCGCCGAGATCGAAGCGGCATCAGGCGTCCTCAGCGCCGACGCCCCCTGGATCCACCGCGAAGGCGTGCTCTGGCACCAGGCCACCCAGTGCGACCTGCTGTTCATCACCCTGCGGAAAAGCGAAGCCCTCTTCTCCCCCTCCACCCGCTACCGCGACCTGGCCCTCGGCCCCTCCCTGTTCCACTGGGAGAGCCAGAGCACCACCGCGTCCTCCACCACCGGGCAGCGGTATATCCACCACGCCGCTCGCGGCTCACGGGTGCTGCTGTTTGTGCGCGAGCAGCGCCGGCAGGGCACGGTCACCGAGCCGTTCGTGTGCCTGGGGTTTGCGCGCTACGAGGGCCACGAAGGGGAGCGGCTGATGGCGATTCGGTGGAGGTTGGAGAGGGAGATCCCGGCGATGTGGATGCCGGTGATGGCGTTGGCGGTTTGAGGGGGTGAAGGCGACGCTGGCGGGATCACGTCAGACTGGTCAAAAGTGGTTCGGGCAGACAGACCATGGCCGACCTGAAATCCCTGGAGCTGGCCGTCGAGGCCCTCGATCCTTCGGCGCTGGCGGAGTTCAGACGCTGGTTTGCGGAATACGATGCTGCCGCATGGGACCGGCAGATTGAAGCCGACACCGCAGCGGGCAAGCTGGACGCTCTCCTGAAGGAGGCAGAAGACGACTACCGCAACCAGCCGCACCGCCCGCTGTGAAGCACACAGCATCGCTCAGGTTCTGGCGCTGCTACCAGTCGTTACCACCGGGAATCCAGGCTCTCGCTGATAAGAATTTCGCCCTGCTGAAGGCCGATCCCTCTCATCCGTCCTTGCAGTTCAAGCTTCTGGCCGGTCGCAGACTCCATAGCGTGAGGGTTGGTCTCCACTACCGCGCTCTGAGCCTGCCGACCGATACCGGCGTTCATTGGTTCTGGATTGGTAGTCATGCCGACTACGACCGGTTGGTCAGAGACTGAACTAAGAAAGCCAAGAAGGCGAGCGGCCAATGGCGATCCGCTGGCGGCTGGAGCGGGAGATCCCGGCGGCTTGGCTGCACGGCTGTTGTGTGGCACACCAGCTGTTCCTCGCCATCCCTGGCATTGGCGGTTTGAGACCCGCCAGACTGGAGGCCCCACCACCCCGGCGACCATGACGACCGCCACCCCCCAGCGCCTCACGGCGATCCTGTACCGGGAAGACGAGGTCTACGTGGCGGAGTGCCCCGAGGTCGGCACCGCGAGCCAGGGTGACACCATCGAGGAAGCCCTGGCCAACCTGCGCGAAGCCACCGAGCTCTACCTGGAGGAATGCCCGCAACCTGCGCTCGCACCCCGGCTGCTGACCACCTTTGAGGTCAACGTTGGCTAAGTTGCCACGGCTGCCGGCGTCCGCCGTCATCACCGCCTTGCAGCGTCTGGGCTTTCAAGTGGTACGTCAGAAAGGCAGCCATGTGGTGCTGCGAAGACCGGCAAGCAGCCCTGAGAGTGGTGAAGCCAGCGTCACCTGCGTGGTGCCACTCCATCGCCGCGATCTGGCGGTGGGAACACTGGGAAGCGTGCTTCGCCAGGCAGAAGTGGACGCAGAAACGTTCATCGATGCCCTCTGACGCCTTTCATCGCGGAACCTGATCCTGCGCGTGCACGGCCGCTACACCCGCGCCGAGATCGAAGCGGCCCACTGCTGCGCAGAAGCCTGGCGGCTTCGGGATCCTGCGCGACTACTCCCCCTGGATCCACCGCGAAGGGGTCCTCTGGCACGAACCCAGCCAGACCGACCTGCTGTTCGTGACCCTCAAGAGGAGCGAAGCCCTCTTCTCCCCCTCCACCCGCACCCGCGACCTGGCCCTCGTGGCCGATGGCGATTCGCTGGCGGCTGAAGCGGCCGATACCGGCGGGGTGGATGCAGGGGATGGGGTTGGCGGTTTGAGGATGATCAGGCCGGTTAGATTGCTGTCATGAGCGATTCACGCATCACCTTCAACCCTGCACAGTGCGGCGGCAAGCCCTGCATCCGAGGAATGCGGATCAGGGTGAGCGATGTACTCGACCTTTACGCGGCCGGCCTCAGCCCTGATCAGATCCTTGCCGAGCTGCCGGATCTTGAGCCCGAAGATCTGCAGGCTGCTCTCACCTATGCCGCCCGCGAATTGGATCACCCGGTGCTGGTGGCGTGATCCTCTGGCTTGATGCCCAGCTCTCGCCAGCCTTGGCATCGTGGATCATGGTGCAATGGCCTCACATCCAGGCCTTGCCTGTCAGGGAACTGGGCCTCAGAGATGCCGAAGACCGTGACATCTTCGCCCAAGCGAAGACGGCAGGGGCTGTTGTCATGACGAAAGATCGCGACTTCCTCGCTCTCCTCTTCAACCAGGGTCCCCCACCACAGGTGATCTGGCTTCGTGTGAGAAACAGTTCAAACATGGCTCTGCAGGCGGTTCTGCTGCGAACGTTTGATCAGGCCATCGCCAGTCTTCGGGATGGGGAGCCCTGGGTAGAAGTCCGTTCATCTGTCTGACGACGCCCCCTGGATCCACCACGAACGCGTCCTCTGGCACCAACCCAGCCACACCGATCTGCTGTTCGTGCCCGAGCACCAGGGGATGGGCTTGGCGGGTTGACACCGTCCAGACTGGTGGGCACACCATCCCGGCAACCATGACGATCCCCACCCCCCAGCGCCTCACGCCGATCCTCTACCGGGAAGACGAGGTCTACGTCGCGGAGTGCCCGGAGGTTGGCACTGCAAGCCAAGGCGACACCATCGAGGAAGCCCTTTCGAGATCGTGCACTTGAAAGGCTCCCATGTGGTGCTGCGAAGGCAGTCCCCCAATCCTGAAGGTGGCGACGCCAATATCACCTGCGTGGTGCCTCAAGGAAGCTAAGCTTCACATCATCCAACACGAACAGGCCGAGCTCGCCAGAGAGAGATTCGCGAATCACCCCAGATCATTCGACGATGTGATCGTGCGGCCCTCGTGGAAGCCATACTGAACGTAGTGGCGGGTTGCAGCGGCACCGTCTAAACCAAACTCCGTAATCAAGTCGGGGTAGGTGGCAAGGTAGCTGATTTCATCGAAACCGTCGAGCACCCGCCCCTCGTGGAAGCCATACTCAGCATAGTGGCGAGTCGCAGCTGCACTGTCTAAGCCAAACGCCGTGATCAGGTCGGGATAGGTGGCGAGATAGCTCAACGGATCAGCGCTGACGGGATTGACAATCAGCTGAACGGCACGCTCATTGCTCAGCCCACCTTGGTCGGTGGTGCGTAGACGGACGTTGAACGTGCGTTTTCTCGTGATGTCACCTGCTCCCCTGAGTACGAGCTGGCTGCCGTAGATCAAGAACGAGTGGTTGTCGCTGTCGCCGGGGCCGCTCACCAGGCGATAGACGAATTCGTTACCAGGATCCGGATCCGTGGTGGTGAGGGTCGCGACCACATCACCCCACCGCAGATCTAAATTCATGCTAACAGTTGAGAGATTAAGGGCGCTGGGAGCGCTGTTTTGCAAGGGAATCAGAACCGCAGGAGTGACCACCGATTCAGCAATGCCCTCGCCTTCGGCGTAGACAACCTGCACGCGCAGCTGCTGTCCCGCATTGCTGCGGGCAACCGTGTAGCTGGGGCTGTTGCCACCGATGCTCGTCCAGCTGATGCCGTCACTGGATGCTTGCCAGAGATAGACGAGATCGTTGCCCCAGGTGTCGGGCACATCCGCTGAGGGGACCGCCAAAAGGGTCTGGCCAACAGCCAGAGTTCCAGTGATCGTGAAGACAGCGGGGTCGCTATCGGCATCCGGAGAGCGGACAACTTTCAAGATCAAGCCATTATCTTGTGCTTGAACGGCAAAGGAGAGCTCGTCGTCAATTCTGAGACCTGAATATCTTGTAATACCGCTACGGCCACCCAGGTCTGCGATAACAAAAGTATCGTCGAGAGCAGGTTTAAAGCCATTGACCAAAGAGATCTGAATCGACCCGTTAAGTGTCGCAGATCCCTGTATACGTATGCTATCAAACTCACCGATCGAACGACCGCCGATTTCAATATCGATCACACCATCAGGTAGCTGGAACAGAGATCCATTGATAACCAACCTTCCAATGCCGGATCCGGGTTTAATTGAGCTGTTGCTGATAACATCACCGAAGACCTGACCAGCCCCCCTCAGCTCTCCTCCATCAAAACAGAGTTGCCCGCCATAAAGGATGGAAGAAACAGAGTCCGTAAAAAGAGTAGAGCCTGAGGCTTGATTAAAGTGATGACCAAGAGTAATTCCAGCCCCGATCTCAAGAACACCCTGGTTCTCGAAAGGGATAGAAATCCATGATGACCAGACTCCACCAGATCGCTTGAGTCTGCCCTTGTTGATAAAGAGACTGGGATCAGACTGGTCCCATAAAGTGATGCCAACCGTTTCACCGACCAGCTCATACTCACCCTCGTTGACAAATCGAATCTTTCCATAGTAAAGGCCTCTACCGCTATGCTTCACATAGCCTTTGTTCAAGATCTCACCGGTAAAGAGTCTATCTGTGTCACTGGATACGATAACCCTGCCACCAGCGCCGATGGTGAGATTATCAATCGTTCCATAGTGCCACTCAAGATCTTGAGTGAACTCTCCACCCGTAAGGGTACCACTTCTCAACGTATAGTTATCACCCTCAAACACCGCATTTTCTGTTATGGTATAAATGCCGCCATCAAAGATAATTGACCCACTCTCTGCAATATATGTGCCGGTAATGCTGTGAACGCCATAAAGGGCCAAACCCCCTGTTTCAACTTCAACAACGCCATTGTTGACAAAAGGCATTAAGATAAACGATTCGCCTTCACCGGATCGCCTGATTCGCCCATTGTTGATAAAGAGATTAGACTCACCAATATAGCCGCCGTAGTAGCCATAGTAGAGGTTTCCATGGGGTCCAATCAGGGCATAGTCGCCTTCATTCACAAAGCGTACTCCGCCTTCGCCGCTTCCAAAAAAGAGTAGGTTTCCGCCATGTTCAATCGAGCCTTTGTTCAAAATCTCTCCGGTCCAGAATTTGGCTGAGTCGCTGTTGGCAGCAATCACTCTGCCACCAGGGCCAATGGTGAAGTCTCTAATCCTTCCTGAGAGCCACTGAAGATCCTGGGTGAGCTCTCCACCCGAAAGAACTCCGCCATCAAGGATAATGGATTCTCTTGCAAAAGACGAGCTCTCGGCTGAGCCAGCAATGCCGCCATGGACATCATTAGATTTCCCCTCGGCAATGGATCGAACATTCATTGCTTCACTCCCATGCATAGTTAACACTCCTTCTTCAACCTCTCGACAAGAATCAGGATCGATAGGGAACGCAAAATCCGTTGAGAAGGCTGCGTCCGGACGGAAGCTTTGCGAATCGACTTTAAAAGTCATGAATTGTCATCCTCATGAGTGCTGTTCGCGCAGCCCAAGCCGCGCTTCACGAGCAGTGAGCAGAGTGCTGCTGAGCCCTCCGCACCAACATCGAGCAGAGCAACGAAGATCTCTCTCCAGGGTAAGGGGATGATTGGATGTCAACCACACGGAAGGCTTTGATCGAGCCAGCGTCGCAGGCTGGCCTCTGAGCCTTCGAGGGCTGCAGGCAGATGGTGTGGGGCCTTGTTCGTTCGCCCTATGGCGATGGGATTGCCTTCCCCCCTGCCAACACGAAGCCCATACGCTTCAGCGCCTTTACAACCCTAAGCCGGGCATTTCACAAGGAAACTTCAGCATCAACCAGCCAGCACCGTTGCAGCTTCACCTGTCTGCGTTGCGAGCCGGGCCCACATGGGGCACCGTACGCCGGTGGCCATCGATCAGCATCACCTCGCGGCGCTCCAGTTCCGCCAGGGCCGACACCTCACGCGGCGCCAGGTTGGACCCGGTGGGGTTGGCGAGCGAAAAGATGCCGCGGATCAGTCCGTTCCGGCCAAGTTCGCCAGCCCCCTCACGACGAACAGCTGTAGTGCGACACGCCGCCGGCGTTGAAGAACTCCCGGGGCTTGAGGCGGTCGTGTTTGGCCGCCAGTTCGGGTGATGGGTCGTCGTAGGGGCGGCTGAACACGTTCTGAAGCTCCTGGATCGCTCGAGTGTCGCCCTGCGCCGCCTGTTCATAGGCGGGCGCCACCAGCCACTCCCGCCAGGTGATCGCGGGGTTCAGGCGCCGCATCGCGGTGGCGGTGGCGAGGGGGTCGCCCTGGGCCGTGATCGCCACGCCCCAGCGCTCCAGCCAGCGGCTCCACTGGCCGTCGAGATCCTCGGAAGCGGGCTGGTAGAAGCTCTCCTTCAGGGCGCCAAGCTGCTCGGCAATGGGGGCGGCCGGCTGCGCAGGCAGCTGGGAAAGGCGGCGGAAGAACATCGTGTAGTCCACCCTGGAGATCATCATCAGTTGCAGCAGGTCGTTGATCAGCTCCGCATCCGCAGTGGGCACTCCGAGCTTGCCGGCCCACATCGCCTCGACCGCCTCGGCCATCGCGACCGCAAAGCCCTCGCGGATCTGATCCAGCCGCGCCAGCGCCTCACTCTCGCCCTCGAGCAGCAGCCGGATCGCGGCCCAGAACATCTGGTAGTTGGCTTCTGCCGCCGCCGGCTGGTTGAAGAAGCAGAAATGTTCACCGCCGCCGGTCCAGGGTTGAAACCGCGGGTCGAACAGCTCGCAGAACCCGAACGGCCCGTAGTCGAGGGTGTAGCCACCGGCGGCGCAATTGTCGCTGTTGAAATTGCCTTGGCAATAGCCCACCCGGATCCAGTTCGCCACCAGCGCCGTGAGCCGGCCGCGGAACAACCGGGCCAGCTCCACCACCTGCTCGCTGAACGGCAGCGCCGGGTCGATCGCCGGCCGGTAGTTGCGCTCGATCAGATGGGCCACGATCATCCGCAGCTCGTGCAGTGCCTCCGGATGCGCCTGGCTGCGCGCACGGCGTGCGAACAGCTCCAACTGGCCCACCCGCAGAAACGACGGCGCCACCCGTGTGGTGATCGCCGCCGGGTTGTCCACCAGGATGTCGGGATCGAACGAGCGGGAGTTCGGCGAATACCAGGGTCTGCGCACACTCTCGGCCCGCGACATGTAAAGCGTGAGCGAGCGGGAGGTGGGAACCCCGAGCGCATGCATGAACTCCTGCGCCAGAAACTCGCGCACGCTCGAACGCAGCACGGCCCGCCCATCGGCCCCGCGGCAGTAGGGCGTGGGGCCACCGCCCTTCAGCTGCATCTCCCAGCGCTGGCCGTTGAACACACCTTCGAACACGGAGATGGCCCGGCCATCGCCGTAGCCGTTGCCGGTGCCGAACGGGCACTGCTGGATGTCTTCGGTGCCGTAGATCGAGAGCGCGTAGCCGGTGGCCCAGCCGAACGGCCGCATCGGCTCCCGCGCCGCTGAGATGTCGCCGGAGAACAGGCGGCGGAACCGGTCGTCGTGGACCAGCTCCTCGCTCAGGCCCAGCTCGTGGAACAGGGTGCGGCTGTGCGCCACCACCTCCGGCGCCGGCATCGGAGTTGGCGTGACCGGCACGTAATGACCGGAGAACACCTGGCGCGGCCGGTGATCGTTGCCATCGCCGCGGGCCTGGGGATCGGCCCGCAGCGAATCAAGCAGCGAATAATCGGCCCGCTGCGCGAACGCGGCGAAGCTTGTCGTTGTCGTCACGGGTCTCTCGGGACGGGGCATGCCGGGGCCTGGCCCTGGGGCCATGGGAACCATCTTGGCGACTCACTCCATCGCCGTGGCGCGCACCACCGCCACCGACCCCCGCTCGCTGGCGCTCACCTCGATGCCTGCCCGGATCCGCTCGCGCAGGGCGCCCACGTGGCTGATGATCCCGATCAGCCGGCCCCCTTCGCGCAGGCGGTCGAGTTCGTCCATCGCCAGCTGCAGGCTATCGGGATCGAGGGTGCCGAAACCCTCGTCGATGAACAGGGCCTCCAGGTGCACGCCGCCCGCATGGGCCTGAACGGTATCGGCCACGCCCAGGGCCAACGCCAGCGACGCCTGGAACGTCTCTCCGCCCGAGAGGCTGTTCACCTCCCGCTCCTCGCCCGTGTACGCATCCAGCACCCGCAGACCCAGGCCCGCCTGGCGGCCTCCCCGCCCGCCGGCATCGGTGAGCCGCAGCTGGTAGCGGCCTGCCGTCATCAGCTCCAGTCGCTGGTTGGCGAACCCGCAGATCTCCCCCAGATAAGTGGAGAGCACCCAGCGCTGCAGCGAGATGTGGGGGGCGGCCCGACCGCTGCAGCGGTCGGCCACGGCCTGGAGGACCTGCGCCCGCTGCCGCTCCTGCGCCAGGGCGGCGGCTCCCTGGCGGTGCTCGGCGGCCAGCCGTTCGATCTCGACCTGGGCCCCCCGGGCCTGGGTATCGGCGCGGGTGGCAAGGGTGCGGGCAGCATCGGCGGCCGCCTGCGCGGCGGCGGCGGCGGCCGTGTCGGGGCGCTCCTGGGGGAGCTGCACCAGCTCCGGCGCCGCCAGCGCACCCTGCAGTTCGATCACCTCGCGCTCGTAGGCCGCGATCCGCTCCGCCCAGCGCTGGCGCTTGCCCTCCTCCACCAGGGCCGCCAGCACCGCCGGCCCGTCGGCGAAGTCCGTGCCGGCCAGCTCACGCGCCAGCCGCTCCCCCGCACGCTCCAGCCGGCTCAGGCCGCGTCTCCACTCCGCCGCGCTGCTGGCCAGCGCCCGCAGGCCGCTCTGCAGCGGCCCGAACGCCGCCAGCACCGCCGCCGGCTCCACCCCCTGTCCCAGCTCGCGGGCGATGGCCGCGCGCAGCATCGTCGCCCGCTGCTCCTCTTCCGCCGCCGCCCGCAGCTGCAGCGCCCGCTCGGTACCGGCCGCCTGCAAGGCCCCCTGCAGGCGCTGCAACTCGCGATCGTGGTCGGCAAGCGCCGCCTCCAGCGCCTCGATCCCCGCTGCCGCCTGCCGAGCGGCGGCCAGATCGGCTGCCGCCTCGCGGGCCGCCTCGACCGCGCCGGCGGGGTCTGAGGCCGCAGCGCCCGCCTTCTCGAGCACCGCCCTCAGCTCCGCCTCGGCGGTGGCCAGGGCCGTCGCCGCCGCCCGCGCGCCGCCGGTGGCCGCTTCCACCACCGCCTCGGCGGCCCTGATCCGCTCCTCCCCCACCGGCTCGCGGTCGTTGTGCGCCGGCTGCGGGTGCTCCAGCGCGCCGCACACCGGGCAGGGGTCGCCCGGACGCAGCCCCCGCGCCAACTGGGCCGCCATGCCGGCGATCTGGGCCTGCCGCAGATCCAGCAGGGCCTCCAGGGCCCGGTTGCGCTCGCCATCCGCCCGGTTGCGCCCCGCTTCGGCCGTGCTCAACCGCTGGCGTGCCGGGGCCACGGCCCTCGCCGAACGGGCCCGCTCGCTCGCCTCCTCGGCAGCCCGTTGCAGGCCGTTGAGCCGGTCGCGGGCGGTGCAAGCCCGCTGCAGCGCTTCGGCGTCGGCCTGGCGCTGCCGCTGCCGCTGCTCCAGCGCCGCGGTGGCACGACCCTGGTTGTGCTCGGCAGCCTGGGCCCGTCGGCCGGCTTCGACGGCCCGGGTGGCGGCCTGCTCCGCCTCCTCGGCCTGCTGGCCCAACGCCTGCACCTCCGATCGCCGGGCAGCGAGATCGTTCCCGGCGCCGGTGAGATCCTCCAGGCTGGGCAAGGCCTGCAGATCCAGCAGCTGCACGGCGGCGGGCAGGGCCCGCGCGCGCTCGCGGGCACGCTGCGCCCGGCGCAGCTGTTCGGCGATGGTTCCCTTGAGGTTCGCAAGGTCCTGCCGGGCGCTGCCCTCCTCGGCGGCGCTGGCGCGCAGGGCCTCGGCCCGCTCCGCCTGCTGCAGCCGCAGGCGATACTCCTCCACCGTCGCCCGCTGGCTCTCGCGTTCAGCCAGGCGCGCGCTGGCGGACGCTCGCCGGTCCCAGCGCTCGGCCAGGCTGTCGCAGGCGGCCCTGGCCTCCTGGGCCGTCTTGAGCGCAGCGCTGCATCGCTCCAGCTCGGCGGCGGCCGTGGCCACCACCGCCGCGATCCGCTCGCACAGCCGATCGAGATCCTCCTGGGTCTCCGGCAGCGCTCCGCTGGCCGACTCGGCGCTGGGATCGGGCGCCGCCGGGGCATGGGCGCTCCATTCGTGCGCCGCCTGCCGCCGCAGCACCTCGAGCGCCCGGTTGCGCTCCGCCAGCTCGATCCGCGCCGCCCGCTCCCGCTCCTCCAGCCAGCCGCTCGCCTGCTCGAACACCACCGTGTCGAACAGGGTCTTGAGCAGCGCTTCGCGCTCCTCGCCGCCGGCGCGCAGCACCGCCGCGAAACGGCCCTGGGGCAGCAGGATCACCTGGCGGAACTGTGCCGCGTTCAGTCCCACCAGGCGCTCCACCTCCCGGTTCACCTCGGTGGTGCGGCTGGCGATCGTCTGCCGCTCGCCCCCTCCGAGACGGAACAGGGCCGCCTGCGCCGCCCTCTCGACCGTGCCGGTTCCCCGCGCGCGCGGCGCGCTGTAGGCCGGCGAGCGCTCGACCCGGTAGCGCACACCCCCGCAGGAGAATTCCAGGGCCACCTGAGGCACCGCCCCGGCCGCGGCATGGTCCGACTTCAGACCCTTGAGGTGGCGATCGCCCGACACCTCGCCGTAGAGGGCGAAGCAGAGGGCATCGAGCAGGAAGGTCTTGCCGGCGCCGGTGCTGCCGTGAATCAGGAACAGCCCCTCCGGGCTGAGAGCATCGAAGCTGATCTCGGTGCGTTCGGCATAGGGACCGAAGGCCTCGATCCGCAGCTGATGGGGCTTCATCGCGTTCGGCCCCGCTCCGCCGCCTGCAGCGCCGCGCGCAGCAGCGCCTCCTCCTCCGGGTCCGCGGCACGGCCCTGCTGGTCGGTGACGAAGGCGGTGGCCAGCTCCAGCGGCGAGGCGGCCTCGCGCACCCGCCGGTCACGCTCGCCGCGGCTGCCGGGCTCCACCGCGGGCGGCCTGTGGCGCAGCTCCGCCACATGGGGAAACCGTTGCCGCAGCCGGGCCATCGCCTGCAGGGGCAGGTGTTCGTCGGTGAGGAACACCCGCACCCAGGCCCGCTCCGCCGCCTCGTGGCGCGGATCCGTGAGCAGCGCCTCGATGCCGCCCTCCAGGGTGCGCAGGGGCCGGCCCACCTCCAGCGGCACCACCTCCGCCCGCGCCCGCCCGGCCGCATCGAGCTCCACGATCCGCACCGACTTGCGCTGCTGCTCCTCGGAGAAGGAATAGGGCAGGGGCGTGCCCGAGTAGGCCAGGCGCGGCCCATCGAGCTCCTGCGAGCCGTGCAGATGCCCCAGGGCCACGTAGTCGAAGCCGGCGAAGGTGGCCACGCTCACCCGGTCCACGTTGCCCACCGTGAGTTCCCGCTCCGAGTCGCAGCCTTCGCCGCCGGCCACGAAGGTGTGCGCCACCAGCAGCGAGCGGTGCCGGCCCCCGCTGTGCTGATCGCGGCGGCGGCGGTCGCGGTGGATCCGCTCCAGCGCCAGGGCGGTCACCTCCTGGTGGCGCAGTCGCGGCAGGGGCTCTTCTGGGCCGGGGTCGGCCAGCAGGGGACCATCCACCGAGGGCTCCAGGTAGGGCAGCGGGTAGATCGCCACCGGCCCGCCGCCGCGGCGCGGCTCCACCAGCACCGGTTCGGCGGCCCGGCGCACATCGCCCCGGATCGTCACCCCGAGCGAGCGGAGCAGGCCGTCGTAGGTGGAGACGCGCACGTGCGAATCGTGGTTGCCGGCGATCGCCACCACGGCGGCACCGCCGCCGCGCAGCCGCGAGAGGGTGTCGTTGAACAGCTGCACCGCCTCCGACGGCGGAATCGCCCGGTCGTAGAGATCGCCGGCGATCAGCACCGCATCCACCTCCGCCTCCGCCGCCAGCTCGGCGATCCGCTCCAGCGCGGCCGCCTGCTCGCCGAGCAGCGAGGCCCCGTGGAACAGGCGGCCGAGATGCCAGTCGGAGGTGTGGAGAAGGCGCATCGCCTGATCAATACCGCATCGCGGGCCTGGGCATCGCCGTAGCCTCGGGCCACCACCGCCGCCAGACCGCGATGACCACCGCGCTCCCCACCCTCCGCACGATCGAGGTGGAGCTGAGCGCCAACCCCTATCCGATCGTGATCGGCGCCGGCAGCCTCGACCTGCTCGGCGAGCAGGTGCGCCTGCGCGGCTTCAAGGCCGGCACCAAGGTGCTGGTGGTCACCAACCCCGCGGTGCATGGGCCCTACGGCGCCCGGGCCCTCGCCAGCCTGGCGGCAGCCGGTTTCGAGGCCGGCGAATGGGTGATCGAGGCGGGCGAGGACCAGAAAACCCCCGCCACCGTGGCCCTGATCCACGACGCCGCCTTCGAGCGGCGGCTGGAGCGCGGCTCGCTGATCGTGGCCCTCGGCGGCGGCGTGGTGGGTGACATGGCCGGCTTCGCCGCCGCCAGCTGGCTGCGCGGCATCGCTGTGGTGCAGGTGCCCACCACGCTGCTGGCGATGGTGGATGCGGCGATCGGCGGCAAGACCGGCGTGAACCACCCCGGCGGCAAGAACCTGATCGGCGCCTTCCATCAACCCCGGCTCGTGCTGATCGATCCCGAGGTGCTCGCCACCCTGCCCGAGCGCGAGTTTCGCGCCGGCATGGCCGAGGTGATCAAGTACGGCGTGATCGGTGATCCTGAGCTGTTTGCCTCCCTGGAGGCCGCCCCCTCCGGCCTGGGCGACCGCCAGGCGGTGGGCCCCGCGCTGCTGCAGACCCTGCTGGAGCGCTCGGCGGCGGCCAAGGCCCGGGTGGTGGCGGCCGACGAGCTGGAGGGAGGCCTGCGGGCGATCCTCAACTACGGCCACACCCTCGGCCACGTGGTCGAAACCCTCACCGGCTACGGCACCTATCTGCACGGCGAGGCCGTGGGCCTGGGGATGCTGGCCGCCGGCCGCATCGCCACCGCCCTGGGCCTCTGGAGCGCGGCCGATGAGGAGCGGCAGCGGCGCCTGATCGCCGCCGCAGGGCTGCCCGTTGACTTCCCCCGGCTGGAGCCGGAGGCGGTGCTGCAGTGCCTCCAGGGCGACAAGAAGGTGCGCGAGGGGCGGGTGCGGTTCGTGCTGCCCACCGCCATCGGTCAGGTGGTGATCCGCGATGACGTGGGCGCCGCGGTGATCCACGCCAGCCTGGCGGAGCTCGGCGCCGTTCCCGCCTGAGGGATCAGGTCTCAGGAGCCGGCGCCAGCCCCGAGAGCCCGAGGCGACGAGCCAGCCAGGGGGCGGTGAAGCCCTGCAGGCCCACGGTGATCAGGATCGTGAGGAACACCAGCCCCTTGAGCGAGCCCGCGCCCGCCACTCCGGCAGCATCGAGCTGCAGGGCGAACAGACTCGCCACCGCGGCGGTGACGATCCCCCGCGGCGCGATCCAGCTCACCAGCAGCTTCTCGCGCCAGTCGAGCGACGGCAGGCCCAGCCCCGCCAGCAGCACCACCAGGCCGCGCACCAGCGTGAGCCCCAGCACGCAGGCCACACCCCCCAGCCCCAGCGGGCTCAGCTCCGTCCATGACACATCCGCCGCCAGCAGCGGGAACAGCACGGTGATAGCCAGCATCGCCAGCTGGCGGATCGCCCGATCCAGCTCGGTGGCGGCGTATTCCTGGCGCAGGCCCACCACCACCCCGGCGCTCACCGCCGCCGGGAAGCCCGACTCCGGCAGCACCGCCTCACAGCCGCTGAACAGCAGGAACAGCACCCCGAGGCTGAGCTGCAGCGGCAGGGCATCGAATGGTGCAGCGCCGGCGGCCAAGCCACCATCCGAGATCCCATCGTCGGGGGCGGGCTCCTCCACTGGCGCCTCCGGCAGCTGGCTCAGCAGCAGGGAGAGCAACAGGCCTGCCAGGGCGCCGGCAGCCACTCCCCCACCCAGACGCAGCAGCAGACGGCTCAGCACATCGGTCCAACCGTCGAGGCTGCCGATCGCCAGCTGCAGCAGCAGCAGGGCGAGCACCGCCCCCACCGGCTCCAGGATCAGCCCCTCCGCCTCGAGGAGCACACCGAGGTCGGGTGTGAGGCGCAGCTCCTGCACCAGCGGCGTCACCACCGTGGGCCCGGTGGCCAGCGCGATCGCGGCGTACACCAGCGACAGCGGCAGATCCAGGCCGGTGAGTCCGTAGGCCAGCACGGCGGCGCCGGCAAAACCCAGCAGCGAGCGCACCACCACCAGCTGCAGCACCGAACGCTGCAGTTCCCGCCCGGCCAGCCGCAGCTTCAGGCCGCCATCGAACAGCACCAGGCTCACCAGCAGGCCCACCAGCGGCTCCAGGCCCCGGCCGAGGATCTCCGGCTGGATCCAGTCCAGACCGGCGTGGCCCACCAGCAGACCCACCGCCAGCAGCAGCACCACTGCCGGCAGGCCAGTGAAGCGCGCGATCGTCTGAGCGGCGGCACCGGCGAAGGAGGCTGCCCCCCAGATCAGCGCCAGCCGATCGGAGATCTGCATCAGCGGCCGGGCGCTCAGCCGAGCAGCCAGCGCAGCATCAGCGCCAGCTGGCCCACGATGCCCTGGCCGGTGATCCACTCGCCGGCCACCGCCGCCAGGAAGCCGAGCATCGCCACCCGTCCGTTCAGCCGCTCCACCCCCGCCAGGGCCCCCACGTTCCAGGGGCGGGAGGTGGTGAGCCCTTCGCCGAAGCGCTCGATCGGCTCATACCGGTAGGACTCGGGCGACACGGCTGGATCCACGACAGGCCGGCACCCTAGGCGGCCGGGGCCGCTCCCACCGGGTGCGGGTCCTGCAGAAAACGCGGCAGGACGGCAGCGCTCGCCTGAGGGCCGCGGGCGAAGGCGACCCAACGGAAGTCGCCGAGGGTATGCGGATCCACCAGCCGCAGCAGCGCCTCGCGCCGCGCCAGCAGCGACGCCAGCTCGGCGGCGCTTCCCTGCTGCAGGCCATGCAGCCGCTCCGCCAGCCCCAGGGCCAGCAGCGCCTCCCCCAGCCGCCGCCCCCCCAGGGGCCACCAGCCGGCAGCTAGGGCGGCCGCCTCCAGGCTTTCCAGGCACAGGTGGGCGGTGAGGTCCCAGTGACCCGGCTCCCGCAGCGGATCCTCCGTGGCCTGCTGGGCCCGGTAGGCCATCAGGGTGCCGGCGGAGCGCTGAGGCGCGTAGTAGCGGCGGGCCTCATGGGCATAGTCGATCACCAGCAGGTGGCCCTCGGCCAGGGCGGCGCCGCAGGCTTCCAGCCAGGGGGGCAGGCCCGGGTGCAGTTCCGTGCACCAACCCGCGGGACGCCGGCCGTCCGGGAAGCGGGGATCCTCACGGCTCAGGGCATCCGCCAGAACGCCGCCGGGCTCCAGGGCGGCCTGCTCCTGCGCCGGCAGGGGTTCGCCAGGCTCCAGCCGCAGCGCCGGCGCCCCACCGCTCTGGTGCGTGAGCACCACGTCCTGGCGCCGCCCGAGGCTGCCGTCCCACACGAGCCGCTCGATCGCCAGCGCGTCGAGCACCTCGTGGGCCAGCACCACCCCGCGCACCGGCTCGGCCGCCAGCTCCTCGAAGCTCACCCAGCGCACCGGCAGCGGGGCGTCCGCCAGTCGCTGGCGCTGGCGCGCCGCCAGGCCCGCACTGGGCTCCACCAACACCAGCGTGCAGCGCTGCGCCAGGGCGGGCCAGTGCGCCGCCAGGGCCTCCGCCAGCTGCAGGGCCAGTTGCCCCTCCCCCGGTCCTGTCTCCACCAGCGCCACCGGCCCGTGGATCTCCTCCAACCACTCCGCCAGCTGGGGGGCCAGCAGGGCGGCGAACTCCGGGCCCAGCGAGGGGGAGGTGGCGAAATCACCGTGAGGGCCGATGCGCAGACGGCCGCTGCCGTAGGCCCCGTGCGCCGGATCGTGCAGCACCCACTCCATGTAGGTGCGAAAGGGCACCCGGCCACCGGCGTTCTCCAGACGCTCCTGGAGCCAGGCCGGTACGGCGGGTTCGGCGGGGGGGGTCAGTACCACGCGTTACGGAGGGAGGTCGGGGAGAATGCTGCCCCAGACGCCGCCGTTGCCATGCCCGGGCCGATTGCCACCTCCGCCCCGCCCCGGAGGCGGTCCGCCGCCTGGGGGGCGGGGCTCGCAGGCCTGCTGCTGGCCGCCGCGCTGGTGCTGCTGCCCTTCGGCTCCGCTGCGCGCGCCTACGACAACCCCGATCTCCTCCCCGATCACCCAACCCCGGTGATCGACCTGGCCAAGACGCTCACCGACGGCCAGCGCACGGCGCTGGAGCAGGAGCTCAACGATTTCGAGCACGGCAGCGGCTGGAAGCTGCGCCTGCTCACCCAGTACGACCGCACCCCCGGCCTGGCGGTGAAGGACTTCTGGCAGCTCGACGAACGCAGCCTGCTGGTGGTGGCCGACGAACGCGGCGGCAACCTGCTCAACTTCAACGTCGGCGACGCCCTGTTCGCCCTGATGCCGCGCACCTTCTGGGTCGAACTCCAGACCCGCTATGGCAACCAGTACTACGTGCGCGACCACGGTCGCGATGGCGCCGTGCTCGATGCCATCCACTCCGTGAAGGGCTGCCTGGCGATGGGCGGTTGCCAGGTGGTGCCGGGCCTGCCGCGCGAACAGTGGCTGCTCACGCTCTGGACCTCGATCCTCGGCGGACTGATCGTGGGTTTCGCCGCCTACCCCCGTCACGAGGGCCGGCGGGTGGAGTGGGGCTGGGTGCTGCTGCTCTCGCCTTTGTGGATCATCCTGTTCGGCGTGTTCGGGGTGGCCCCGATCGTCACCCGCACCTCCGACCTGCTGCCCCTGCTGCGCAATGGACTGGGGTTTGCCGCAGGCGCCGTGGGGGCCTATCTGATCGCCCAGTTCACCCTTGGACGCAACCGCCCCGGCACCAGCGGCGAAGGTTGAAGCGAGGCCCCATAAAAAAAGCCGGGCTTCCAGCCCGGCTTTCTGCTGAGTGAACCCCAGGAGCCCGATCAGTAGCGGGAGCTCACGGGGCGGGTGGGCTCCTGGCGGATCGACTGCAGACGGCACTCCAGCGTGTCTTCGCGGCAGGGAGGCGCCACCGGCTGGATCGCCACGTTCTCCCACTGGTCGTCGCCGGCACGGAGGCGTGCCAGTTCGCCGTCGTAAAAGCGCCTGAGCTCCTCGAAGCGCTTCACCGGCTGGCCGTAGTAGCTGTTGCCCGCCAGGGTGGGGAAGCTCGCCCACTCGGGGGCCAGGAGTGCCGCCAGCTCGGGAGTCATCTCGCCGCGGTCGGCCAGGGGCAGGGCTCCGCGGCGCTGGATCAGGAAGACGGCGGCCTGATCCTGGGCGTCCGGGTGGAAGCCGTTCAGACCCATGGCCCGCGCCACCATGTTCCAGGTGAACGGCATGAATTGGTAGGCGCCGGCGGCGGCGCTGGCATAGCGCGAGGAATAGATGACCCGGTCGGGATGGCGATCGAAGGAGGAGAACAGGCCCCCACCGAACATGATGCGGTAGCCCACCTCATGGCCGTTGGCCCAGGTGCCTTCAGCGAAGCGGATGGTGTTGAGCAGGGCCCGGCGTTCGGGCGTGAGCGCATAGGTGCGGGGCACGGCCGGGAGCGGCGGCAGCGTGGCAACCCGCGGGGCAGCCGCTGGCTGGACGGCGGGATCATTCAGTGCCCAGGCGCCGGATCGTTCGGTGGCGAAAGCGGGGGCTGTGAGGAGGCTCAGGCCGGCGATGGCCCCGGAGAGGGCTCCTGCAAAGGCGAGGAACGGCTGGGATCGCTGAAAAATCGACAAGACGGTTCGAGCGGAGGACGGTACGGGCCGGGCCGCAAGCGTGTGAGGAGCTTTCGGCGTCGACCGGTTTTCAAACTCAGGCTCAAGCCGGGTTCAGGAGAATCCGGATCTGCTGGGGAACCTGACGAATCTGAAGAAAGTTGGTGGGAAACTTCGCGTCAATTTGCCTATCGATCCCCCGAAGCGCGATCTTTTTTGTGACGATCGCACAAGTGTCCACGCGTATCAGAAATCACAGGAACCGATTCGAATCACTGTGACCCACTGCAATCTTCAGAGTCTGAACAACAGACTTTCAAACCCTCCCGCCCGAAACGATCGGATCTCCTGATCCTTCCTCCGCCAGCCTCACGATCGCTGCCGCCGCCCGCCTCGCACCATCCGGCGCCAGCGGCCCCTCCAGCGGCGGCTTCAGGGGCTGATCCAGCTCCCAGGCCCCCGCCTCCAGCTGCTCCCGGCTCAGCAGGCGATGCCAACCGTGGCGCTGCAGGTCCCGCTCCAGCACCGGGGCCTCGGCGAAGCCGTCGCGCCGCACCAGATGAACGCCCACCCCCTGGGAGAAGGCCTCGCAGAAACTGCTGTAGCCCGCCTTGGTGATCAGCCGCCCGATCCTCGGCATCAGATCCAGGGGCCGCACCCCCGGCGGCAGCACCCGGCCGTTCGCTGCGGCCGACAGGGCTGGATCGGGCCCCACGAACACATGCTCCGGCCAGTGGGCCAGCAGGGCAGGATCCAGGGAGAGCCCGAGCCCGCCGAAGCTGAGGAGCACGCAGCGATCCCGCTCCGGCGGCAGCGCCAGCTGGCGGGCCAGGGCCTCCACGTCCAGCCGGGGCTGGGAGGCCGTCAGGCCCACGTCCAGCGCCGGTACGCCCCAATCCATGGCCAGTGAGAGCGGGCAGCGGATCAGCAGGTCGCCCTGGCGATAGAGGGCGAGGGCCTGATCGGCCCTCGCCGTGAAGGCACCCCCCAGGGGGCGGTAGATCGCGTCCCAGCCGAAGCTGGCCAGCCACACCAGCGGCGCTCCCACCCTTCGGGCCAGAAGAGCCGCTGTGGGCGGCACATCCGCCAGGATCAGCCGCGGGCCCTCCTGCCGCTCCAGCCAGCGGGCCTCGCGCTCCACCTGCTCGGGCAGCACCCGATCGAGCTCCTCCAGGGCCTCGAGGGTGGCGGGGCCATCGGTGCCGAGTGCATCGGCCTGCACCATGCCCACGTCCCAGCGGCAGCGGCGCAGCTCAAAGGGCACCGGGCCGAAGGCCAGCCGCAGAAACGCTTCCGGCAGCCCGGTGGAAAGCACCAGCCGCCACTGCGGCCGCAGGTTCGCCAGTTCCGCCAGCACCGCCGCGGTGCGGGAGCCGTGGCCAAAGCCATGGCTGCTGAGACACACATGGATCAGCACGGCAGCACCGGCGCCGGCACCGTCCACAGGGTCTGTTCGTACAGCAGGGGACCTTCGGGGTCATACCAGCGGTGGCTCAGCCGCTCCAGCTCCGTGCCCCGGAACACCGCCCAGCTGAAGTGCCGCAGGGCCCGGCCCTGGGGGTCGTGGCCGTGGCGCGGCACGCAGGCGGCGTTGAGGTGGCAGGTGCCGGCGGAATCACGGTGGAAACTGCGCCGCTCGCCGCCTCCGCGCCGGAGCCGGTGGTGCATATGGCCGAACACCACCAGCGGCAGGGGCCGGTGCCGGCGGGCCCGGGCGATCGCCACCGCCAGGTCCTGGTCACCCCAGTCACAGGCGGGCACCTTCCAGTCGCGGCCGCAGGGGTCGTCGGGCCCGCTGCCCAGGCCGCTGGGGCCGCAGTGGGCCAGCACCACGAGCGGCAGGGCGGGATCGGCGGCCAGCAGCGCCGCCTCGATCCGGCCGGCCGACTCCTCCATCGTGAGCGGGCCGTACACCGAGCGCACCGCCTGGGACACATGGAAGCCGCCGCCGGCGCTCCCCGGCCGACCGCCCACCACCGCCAAGCCGGGTGGGTGCAGTTCCCGCAGGCTCCAGGCGCAGTGCCGCTCCCCCAGCAGGCCGATCTGCCGCAGCAGCCGCGAACCACTGGGATCCCGGCCGGTGTCGTGGTTGCCGAGGATGCAGGCCGTCGGAAGATCGAGCTCCGCCAGCAGCCGGGGGATGCGGGCCCGCCCATCGCTCAGGTCGCCCACCAGCAGCAGGGCATCGGGAGCAATCCGCTCCAGAAGCTGCTGATCGCTGCGGTCCCATTGATCGTGGAGGTCGCCGGCAATGGCGATCGTCAGCTCGGGCAATCCGGCGCCTTCCTAGGCTGCCTTCATCCTGCCCGAACAGGGAGAACGGTTGGTCTTCGCCCCACCATCAGCCCCCGCCACTCCCGCCGATCTGCCGGCGGCGATCGACGACCTGCGGCGCCGGCGCAATGCCGTGATCCTGGCCCACTACTACCAGGAGCCCGCGATCCAGGACATCGCCGATTTCATCGGCGACTCCCTGGATCTCTCCCGCCGGGCCGCCGCCACCGACGCCGACGTGATCGTGTTCTGCGGCGTGCACTTCATGGCCGAGACGGCCAAGATCCTCAGCCCGGAGAAGACGGTGCTGATCCCGGATCCGGACGCCGGCTGCAGCTTGGCGGATGCCTGCCCGGCGGAGGCCTTCGCCGCCTTCCGCGCCGAGCACCCCGACCACTATGTGGTCAGCTACATCAACTGCTCGGCCGCGGTGAAAGCCCAGAGCGACATCATCTGCACCAGCAGCAACGCGGTGGATCTGGTGCGCCAGATCCCCGCCGATCGGCCGATCCTGTTCGCCCCCGACCAGAACCTGGGCCGCTGGGTGGCCCGCCAGAGCGGCCGTGAGCTGACGCTCTGGCCCGGCAGCTGCCAGGTGCACGAGAACTTCAGCGAGCAGGCCCTGTTGCAGCTCAAGCTTGAGCACCCCGAGGCCGAGGTGATCGCCCACCCCGAATGCCAGCCCCATCTGCTGGATCTGGCCGATTTCATCGGTTCCACCAGCAAGCTGCTGCAGCGGGCGGCCGACAGCCCGGCGCAGGAATTCCTCGTGCTCACCGAGCCCGGAATCCTGCATCAGATGCGCAAGCGCGTGCCCGGCAAAACCTTCCTCGAAGTGCCCGGCAGCGATGGCTGCAGCTGCAACGCCTGTCCCTACATGCGCCTGAACACCCTGGAGAAGGTGTGGCGCTGCCTCGACACGCTGGAACCGGCGATCGAGCTCGACGAAGAGCTGCGCCGGAAGGCCCTGGCGCCGATCCGGCGCATGCTGGAAGCCAGCCGCTGAGCGGGCCCACCCCAGCCGCGATGTTCCTTCTCTACAAACTGTTCGGCCAGCTGGTGATGCCCCTGGCCCTGGGGCTGATGCTGGCCCTGGCGGCCACCTCCCGCTGGCCGGCACGTCAGGCGCGGCCCCTGCTGCTGGTGGTGCTGAGCGCACTGTGGCTGGTGAGCCTGCCGGTGGTGGGCCGCCAGCTGCTGAGGCTGGTGGACGACCGGGTGCCCCCCACGCCGGTGGCGAGCCTGCCGCGGGCCGATGCCGTGGTGGTGCTGTCGGGGGATTTCCCCCGCCGCGAACTCTGCGCCCTCCACCTGCGCCACAGCGGCAAGGCACCCGTGGTGCTGTTCTCAGGCCGGATGTTCGAGGGCGACATCCTCCGCCTGCGCCAGCTGCTCGCGATGACCAACCTCGGACCCCAGCAGCTGCGCTTCGAGCAGGCCAGCCGCACCACATCGGAGGGAGGGGCCGCCTTCGCCGCCATCGCTGCGCGGGAGGGCTGGCGGCGAGTGCTGCTGGTGAGCTCCGCTTATCACCTGCCTCGCGCCCTGGCCCGCTACCGCACACCGGGCGTCGAGGTGATCGGGGCCGTCTGCCCGGAACTGCGCCTGGCCGATCGGGCCATGATGGCCCGTCGGCCCCTGGAGGAGAAGGTCAGCGACTGGATCCCCTCCGCCGAAGGCCTCAACGGCTCGAGCACCGCGATCCGCGAACTGCTCGGCCTGCTGGTGAGGCGGCGCTGAGCCTGCCCGATGCCCCTGCCCGCCGACGGCCTGCTGCAGCTCACCCCCCGGGGGCTCTACTGCCCGGCCGCCGCTGCCTGGATCGACCCCTGGCGGCCGGTGCCTCGGGCCCTGATCACCCATGCCCACGCCGATCACGCCCGGCCCGGGTGCGGCACGTACTGGGCGGTGGGGATCAGCGAACCAATCCTGCGCCAGCGCCTCGGGGCCGGCATCAGCCTGCTGCCGGTCGATTACGGCCAGGTTCACCGCATCGGCGATGCGCGGGTGTCGTTCCATTCCGCCGGCCACGTGCTCGGCAGCGCCCAGATCCGCCTGGAGGCCGGCGGCGAGAGCTGGCTGGTGAGCGGCGACTACAAGCGCTGCGCCGATCCCAGCTGCGCTCCGTTCGAGCCGGTGAACGCCGATGTGTTCATCACCGAGGCCACCTTCGGCCTGCCGATCTACCGCTGGAGCCCCGGTGCGACGGTGGCCGCCGAGATTCTGCGCTGGTGGCGGGCCGCGCCGGAACGTCCCTCGCTGCTGTTCGCCTACGCCTTCGGCAAGGCCCAGCGGCTGCTCGCCGAGCTGGCGGCGATCGGCGTCGGCGCGGCGGGCGAACCGGGGGGCGAGGGCGACGAGATCCTGTTGCACGGCGCCGTCGAGGCGCTGATGCCCGCCTACCGCCAGGCCGGCGTGCCGCTGCCGCCCACCCTGCCGGCCAGCGCCATCCCCCGCGGGGAATCCCTGGCCGGTCGGCTGGTGATCGCCCCGCCCGCCGCTCACCGCTCGGTGTGGATGAAGCGCTTCCGCCTGCCGCAGACGGCGTTCGTGAGCGGCTGGATGGCCGTGCGCGGCGCCCGCCGCCGGCGCGGCTACGAGCGCGGCTTCGTGATGAGCGACCACGCCGACTGGGACGGGCTGCTGCGCAGCGTGCGGGACAGCGGCGCCCGGCAGGTGTACGTGACCCACGGCAACAGCGAGGGCCTGGCCCGCTACCTGCGGGAGGTGGAAGGGATCAGCGCCGAGCCGCTGGCGGGCGGCTTTCACCAGGAGCGGGACGACGAGCTGGGCGACGTGGAGGCGACCGCCATGGCGGCTGCCGGCGCCAATCCCTAGGGCCCATCCGATGCGCCGCTTCGCCGCCCTCTACAGCGACCTCGATGCCAGCCGGGGCACCGGCGCCCGGGTCGAGGCCCTCACGGCCTACTTCCGCAGCGCCAATCCCGCCGACGCGGCCTGGGCCCTGCACGTGCTGCTGGGCCGCCAGGGCCGGCGCCTGATCACCGGCCGCCGGCTGCGCCAGATCTGCCTGGAGAGCTCCCCCCTGCCGGAATGGCTGTTCGACGACTGCTACGCCCAGGTGGGCGATTCGGCCGAGACGATCGCCCTGCTCTGGCGGCAGGTGGCTCCGGAGCGGGGCGGTGGGCCGGGCGAGTCCGTCCCGGGTGAGCCTCTGTCGGCCGAACCGCTGCACGTCTGGATGGAGGAGCTGTTGCCGGCCGCCGCAGCCCTCGACAGCGCCGAGCAGGCCGAGGCGGTGCGGCGGCTCTGGCGGGGCCTGGAGCCGGCCGAGTTGCTGGTGGCCAACAAGCTGCTCA
The DNA here is from genome assembly GCA_046342315.1 of Cyanobacteriota bacterium. Lineage (GTDB taxonomy): Bacteria > Cyanobacteriota > Cyanobacteriia > PCC-6307 > Cyanobiaceae > Cyanobium. Next base: position 4,688 of record JBKDPV010000127.1, on the reverse strand, counting down.
CCGGGGGGCTGCGGGTAGGAGTGGGCCAGGGGCTGGTGCTGCGGGCCCTGGCCCGGCTCAGCGGCCTGGAGGAAGCGCTGCTGCAGCACCGGCTGATGGGGGGCTTCCGCCCCAGCGCCGAGGGCTACCGGAACCTGCTGGCCCCGGCCGAGGCCGCCGAGGCCATACCCAGCCGCCCTTACCCGTTTTTTCTGGCCTCACCGCTGGAGCCCACCGCCGACTCCGATCCCCTGCCGGGCTCTCCCGATGATTGGCTGGCGGAGTGGAAGTTCGACGGCATCCGCGGGCAGCTGATCCGCCGCGCCGGCCAGAGCTTCCTCTGGAGCCGCGGCGAGGAGCTGATCAACGCCAGCTTCCCCGAGCTGATCGCGGCTGCAGCCGCCCTACCGGATGGCACGGTGCTTGACGGCGAGATTCTCGTGTGGCTGCCGGAGGCTGATCAGCCCGCACCCTTTGCCCAGCTGCAGCGACGGCTGGGCCGCAAGGCGCCGGGCCGCACGCTGCTGGCGGAATGTCCGTCGGCGTTCGTGGCCTACGACCTGCTGGAGCGAGAGGGCCACGACTGGCGCCAGCAACCCCTGAGCCAGCGCCGCACCGCCCTGGAAGCACTGATCCAGCAGCTGCCGGAAGCGGCCTTCACGCCCGAAGCCGGGCTCCTGCGCCTCTCCCCCCGGCTACCCCTGAGCCACTGGGAGCAGCTGGAGCCGCTGCGCCACGGAGCCGCAGCCGCCAGCGCCGAGGGCCTGATGCTCAAGGCCCTCGCGTCCCCGTATCTGGTCGGACGCAGGCGGGGCCACTGGTGGAAGCACAAGCGCGCGCCCTACACCCTCGATGCGGTGCTGCTCTACGCCCAGGCCGGCAGCGGCCGCCGCGCCAATCTCTTCACCGACTACACCTTCGGGCTCTGGGATCGCTCCCCGCCACCCGGCGGGGACGACACCGGGGGCACGGGCGAGCCGCCGCGGCTGGTGACCTTCGCCAAGGCCTACTCCGGCCTCGACGACGGCGAGATCGCCGAGCTCGACCGCTGGATCCGCAGCCACACCAGCGAGCGGTTCGGGCCGGTGCGGGCGGTGGAGCCGCTCCAGGTGTTCGAACTGGCCTTCGAGGGGCTGCAGCGCTCCAGCCGCCACAAGAGCGGCATCGCCGTGCGCTTTCCTCGCATCGCGCGCTGGCGGCGGGACAAACCCGCCGCCGAAGCCGACACGTTGGCGAGTGCGCTGGCGCTGCTGGCTGAGTGAGCAGCTGGGGCCGGCACAAAAAGAAGAACCTGATGAGGCAAGGGTCAGGGCCCGTGAATGGCGGTGGGAACCCTGTGGTGTGGCAGAGACGAGGGATGACGACCACTCCACGGTCGCCGGGGCTGATCCAGCGCTACCGCGAGGAGCTGCAGGCGCGCCACTACGCACAGCGCACCGTGGCGACCTACGAGCAGTGGCTGAGGCGGTTCCTGCGGTTCCACCATCGGCGCCATCCGCGCGAGATGGGCAGCGAGGAGGTGAATGCCTTTCTCACCCATCTGGCGGTGGAGCTGAAGGTGAGCGCCTCCACCCAGAACCAGGCCCTGGCGGCACTGCTGTTTCTGTACAGGGAGCTGCTGGAGCGGGATCTGGATCTGGAGGGGGTGGTGCGGGCCAGACAGAAGCGACGGCTACCCGTGGTGTTGACCCCGGGGGAGGTGCGGGCGGTGCTGGAACGGATGAACGGAGTGGAGGCCTTGGTGAGTGAAGTGTTGTACGGGAGTGGGTTGCGCTTGATGGAAGCGCTGCGGTTGCGGGTCAAGGATCTGGATTTCGAGCGTCGGGAGCTCACTGTTCGCGACGGGAAAGGCAGCAAGGATCGCCGCACGATGCTTCCCCTGGGCGTGGGGGAGCGGCTGCGAGAGCAGCTGCGCGAGGTGAAACGCCTGCATGAGAAAGATCTGGCCGACGGGTACGGGCGCGTGCAACTGCCCGGAGCGCTGCGCCGGAAATACCGCCATGCCGACAAGGAATGGACATGGCAGTGGGTGTTCCCCCAGCACCAGCGCTGGCGCAACGACCAAACCGGTGAGCAGGGTCGGCATCACCTGGATCCGAGCCTGGTGCAAAAAGCGATCCGACGGGCTGTGATCGCGGCAGAGATCAGCAAGCCAGCCACATCCCACAGCTTGCGCCATTCCTTTGCCACCCATCTGCTGGAACGGGGGCATGACATCCGCACCATTCAGGAACTGCTGGGCCACAGCGACATCCGAACCACCATGATCTACACCCACGTGCTGAACCGCGGCCCATTCGGCATCAGCAGCCCAGCCGACAGTCTGTAACAGCGTGAACACATCTTAGGAGGATCCGCCTAAGATGTGTAAAGTTAAGTCATGTGGATCCGAGATAGACTGCAGCGCAGCACCTTTGATGCTTAACTCAAATCCTGTGGGTGCGTCTTAGGCGGACAGCTGCAGGACTCGGTGCGACTTGGGCGGATCCTCCCAAATAGTTGTTCGATCCATCTCGAGAGACGCCCCAAACTGATCAATGATGAAGAGATTACGTTAAACCTATTGATGCGCATCCGATTGCCCGTATATTCCATTAATCGTGGTATTCAATCAGAACCTGGCTAGTTTCTATGCAACGCAAACCCTTTGTGACTAGATGCCTGCTGAATACATGCCTTTGTTCAGGAAGTATATTCTGTGCGGTGCCTACCTTTGCAGAGATTCGGTTCTCGTCGCACCCCATTGCCAATCCTGTGATTGCAGTTGCTTATCCAGTTCGAGGAACAACACGATATCAGCTTCAGATCTATGAGCAGAAACCAAATGGACGACAGTGCTGGTCAGAGGAGAGAGGCAGATTAGACTCAGTAAAGCCCTTATTGATGGAATTTGATTTTACTGGATCATGTGCCAGATACATAGATGGAAACGGATATTCCATAAGGATCGGCGACCGCGATATGGCCACAGAATACAGACCAACAATACAACTGGCTGGCGCAAACCTATGCTTAATGGCGGTGCCAACCGTAAATGCCAAGAATAATCCCAAGATACTCATAGGAATTGGAAAGCTGGGAAAAGCTGGAAAGGTTCAAAAAATCACGTTCGAGAACAGCTGGCAGATATCTAGGCGTATGTTTTTGGAAAGGCCATTGGGGCATGTGTATATCGAGAGTAAACAGAGTCTCGCTTTGGCAAGCAATACATCCACTCAGTCACGGGACTGCAAAGTCTGATCTATTATTCTCTGAGATGAAAAGCATGCTTAAGAAAAACATCCTTGGCCCCTCCCATGAAATGATTGCCCATTATGTTTTCCGTATACATATAAGAAAAAGAAAAGATAATCAACCAAGCACTCCCGAACGGGACTGGCAAGAATCTATTGAGTATCTATCAAAACGACAATGGCTTGTCCTAGCCTTCATGTCTCGCTCACTGATTTACAGTATAGGAGATGCGGCGCTTGTTAGACTTCCAAATTCCCGATGGATCCAATTATTAGCCGTCCCCATAATACTGAGCATCACTGGTGCATATGTTGCGTCTGTTCTCCAAGAGAACGCTCACCAGTACAGTGTGCTTGATAAATACTTAAAAGACTCGGAAGCTCTGTTGTCAGATACAGAAAAGGATGGAAGCGAGCAGCAAAAGAGGGTGAAGAGATCTCTCTTCAGAACCAGAAGTATTGCGATAATGAACGGCTTAAATGTTGAAAACAAGCAGATAGTTATCAGACTATTGTCTGAGCTTGGTCTTCTCAACAAGCAGAACGGTGGAATTAGTCTTGCGGGACTTAACTTAAAGACGGCGAGGCTCGATAATCTCAGTCTTGATGAGGCTGATTTGAGTGGGACGAACTTATCCGGAGCATTCATAAGTATGTCAACACTAACGTCTGTTAATCTTTCTAGGGCCGTGTTAGATCGATCGAATATGCAGGGATCAAGTCTAGTTGCCGCAGACTTGAGTTGGGCAAGTCTTAGAGGAGCGAAGATTGGGCATGATTATGACTTAATTAAACTGGCTCAACGATCTGAGAAGCTTGGCATGCCAGCAAGTAATTACATGCTCTCAACCCAAGCGCTACTAAGCGGAAATCTTGAAAGGGCAGTCTTGGAAAATGCTAATTTGGAAGATTCTAATCTTCGAGGCGTTAATCTTCGTGAGGCAAGGCTACGCAATGCCAATATGGCTAATTGTAGTCTGCAGTTGGCTCAGCTTGAAACTGCAAACATGCGAGAAGCAAATCTGAGGGGAGCCAATCTACGTGGCGCACACTTAAACAATGCGCAACTAGATCTGGCGAATCTTGAAAATGCCGATATCAAGGAAGCTGTGTTTCTGGATGCAACCGGATTAACAGTAACACAGATCAAGAGGGCGAGAAATTGGGAAAAAGCGATTTACAGTCCGTTGATCTACTCGCAGCTTGGTCTTAAGCCACCAAATTCGCACATTAAGAATTGAGCGATGATCGAACAAGCCCCTCGAGTGGACAGGCCACCACAAAGTTCTCAGCTTCGCCGCCACATGCTCCCTGCCTGCCACTCAGGGGCAGCGTTATACGCACAGGCCCAGCCCTGCTCAGAAAAAGTAAGGCATGCCGATATGCGAAGACTAGTCTTCTAATCTTATTCCATTGCAATATAATCCCCAAATGCGACAGCAAGAGCTTCCGGGATGTTCTTGCGTCTTGCTCGGT
>JBKDPV010000126.1:0-11597 GCA_046342315.1 Cyanobacteriota bacterium | reverse complement strand
TCGCCGCACTGCCCCAGGCTTCCCAGGCCTGGCGGTTTGCGCCGCTCAGCATCGAGGACGGCGAAGGCCTGTTGGGGTTGTTCGCCGAGGAACGGCCTCGGGCGGTGGTGCATCTGGCGGCCCAGGCGGGCGTCCGCTACTCGTTGGAGAACCCTGCGGCTTACATCCAGAGCAATCTGGTGGGCTTCGGCCACATTCTCGAGGGCTGCCGTCACCACGGCGTGGAGCATCTGGTGTATGCCTCCAGCAGCTCGGTGTATGGCGGCAATCGCCAGATGCCCTTCTCCGAGCAGCAGGCGGTGAACCACCCGGTGAGCCTCTATGCCGCCAGCAAGAAGGCCAATGAGCTGATGGCCCATACCTACAGCCACCTCTATGGGCTGCCGGCCACGGGCCTGCGCTTCTTCACGGTGTACGGCCCCTGGGGCCGGCCCGACATGGCGCCGATGCTGTTCGCCAAAGCGATCCTGGCCGGCGAGCCGATCCGGGTGTTCAACCATGGGCGGATGGAGCGGGATTTCACCTACATCGACGACATCGCCGAGGGGGTGATCCGCTGTCTCGACAAGCCGGCCACCGCCGATCCCGGCTTCGACCCGCTGGCTCCCGATCCGGCCACGGCCGCCGTGCCCCACCGGCTGTTCAACATCGGCAACAGCCGGCCCATTGCGCTGCTGCGCTTCATCGAGGTGCTGGAGCAGGCCCTGGGCCGCGAAGCGATCCGCGATCTGCAGCCGATGCAGCCGGGCGATGTGCCCGCCACCGCGGCCGACACCACCGCCCTGGAGGCCTGGATCGGCTTCCGCCCCACCACCCCGATCGAGACCGGGGTGGAGCGTTTCGCCACCTGGTACCGCGACTACCACGGCCTGGCCTGAACAGGCCGGACGGTCCCTGGCCCGCCAGGCGGCACACTGGGGCGTTGCCGCCAGCCGTGATCCCTTGGAACCGCTCCAGAGCCTGCGGGGCATGGTCGATCTGCTGCCCTCCGCCACCACCACCTGGCAGCGGATTTAAGCCACCGCCCGCGAGAACTTCCGCCGCGACGGCGTGAGCGAGATCCGCACGCCCCTGCTGGAGGTCACCGAGCTGTTCGCCCGCGGCATCGGCGAGGCCACCGATGTGGTGGGCAAGGAGATGTACACCTTCCTCGACCGGGGCGAGCGCAGCTGCACCCTGCGGCCCGAGGGCACGGCCTCGGTGGTGCGGGCGGCGATCCAGCACGGCCTGCTGAATCAGGGGCCGCAGCGCCTCTGGTACGGCGGCCCGATGTTCCGCTACGAGCGTCCCCAGGCGGGTCGCCAGCGCCAGTTCCACCAGATCGGCGTGGAGCTGCTGGGGACGGCCGATGCCGAAAGCGATGCCGAGGCGATCGCCGTGGCCTGGGATCTGCTGGCCGAGCTCGGCGTGGGCGGCCTGCAGCTCGAGCTCAACTCGCTCGGCACCCCGGAGGACAGGGCCCGCTACCGGGCCGAACTGGTGGCCTGGCTGGAGGCCCACCGCGAGCAGCTCGACCCCGATTCCCAGCAGCGCATCGCCACCAACCCGCTGCGGGTGCTCGACAGCAAGAACCCCGCCACCCAGGACCTGCTGGCCGGCGCTCCCACCCTCGCCGACGCCCTGGCCGGCGAGAGCCACGAGCGCTTCGCCCGCGTGCGCCTGGCCCTGGAGACGCTGGAGATTCCGTTCGTGCTCAACCCGCGCCTGGTGCGCGGCCTCGACTACTACAGCCACACCGCCTTCGAGATCACCAGCAATCAGCTCGGCGCCCAGGCCACGGTCTGTGGCGGCGGGCGCTACGACGGCCTGGTGCAGCAGCTTGGGGGGCCTCCTACCCCGGCGGTGGGCTGGGCCATCGGCCTGGAACGGCTGGTGCTGCTGCTCAACCAGGCGGCGGCAGGCGAGGCGGCAGCGGGCGCGCCGCCGCCGGATCTGTATGTGATCAGCCGTGGGGAGATGGCCGAGCGCCAGGCGCTGCTGCTCACCCGCCAGGCCCGCCAGGCGGGCCTGATCGCCGAGCGCGACAGCAGTGGCGCCGCCTTCGGCAAGCAGTTCAAAAGGGCCGATCGCAGCGGTGCCCCCTGGGCGGCCGTGATCGGCGACAGCGAGGCGGCGGACGGCGTTGTGGTGCTCAAGGATCTGCGCGGTGATGGCCCGGAGCGGCGGCTTGCCGCCGAGCAGCTGCTGAGCCAGCTGGTGGCACAGAACCCTTAGGTGGGTGAAGCGCGCCCCACAGAAAAGCGGGCCCAACGGGCCCGCTTCGGTGTGTGAGGTGGTGATGGGGGGCGATCAGGCCGAACCCACGCCCACGTAGGAGCCGTAGAAGAACAGCCCCACCACGAAGATCACGGCCATACCGCCGGCGGTGGCCACCAGCCAGAGGGGGAGGACGCCTTCGGTCCACCGACTCTTCCAGGCCACGGCCGGGCGGCCGTCGGGGAGGCGATCGGGGATCCGGCCGTCAGGCAGGGTGGATTTCTTGCCGCTCATGGTGACGATCTCCCGATTCAGTTGAAGAAGTAGCTGGTGAACAGCACGCCGATCACGAAGATGAACAGCAGGCCCAGATAGAGGCTGGTGCGGTTCAGTTCGACCGGCAGGTTGTTCGGGTTCTGATTGCGTTGCAGGCCCATGATCTCAGCGGCGTACGAACTGCATGGCGGCCAGGGCTCCCAGGAAGAACACCGTGGGGATGCCAAGGGCGTGAACGGACAGCCAGCGCACCGTGAAGATCGGGTAGTTGCGCGGCGTGGTGGGGGCTGGGGTCTGGGTCATGGCTTATTTCAGGCGCAGGTCAAGCTGGCTCTTGCCCTCATAGCGCTTGCTCACGACGGGCGCCTTGCTCTCCTGGGCCTGGAAGTAGGCGTCGGGGCGGGGCGTGCCGAAGGCGTCGTAGGCGAGGCCCGTGGACACGAACAGAAAACCTGCCAGGAAGATGGCGGGGAGGGTCACGGCATGGATGACCCAGTAACGGATGCTCGTGATGATCTCGAAGAACGGGCGTTCTCCGGTTGAGCCGGCAGCCATGGCAACAAGCGTTCAGCCCGGCGATCCTACGGGGCGGGGAGGGTGCTCCGCCCCCGCCTCGTAAGGTTGGTTACAGAGGGACGCAGAGCGGGAAGCAGAGCAGCTCGGCAGAGCACCTCAGCCCACCCAGCGCAGCAGGGTGCCCCGCTCGCCGAGAACGAAGCCCTTGCCATCGCCCAGGAAGGCGATCCGGGTGAAGTTGGAGGGCTGGCCCGCGGCCACCGGATCGCGGGTCCACTGGCTGCCGCCGTCGCTGCTGCTGAGCAGGGTGCCGCTGCCGCCGCCGGTCCAGATGCCGCCGCGGGGGTCCCAGGCCAGGTCGAGGTAGCCGTATCCGTTGGTGATCGGGATCACCGGCTTGCTCCAGTCCTCGGGATCGCCCGCCTCGGGGTTGAAGCGCAGCTGGGCGCCCCGGGTCACCATCCACAGCCGGCCGTCGGGCTGGAAGCCCATGGACTGCAGGCGCTGGCTGCTCACCCGCTGGTGCACCTGCCAGGTGGCCTGGCCGGGCGTCCAGGTGGCGACGAAGTTGCCCAGGCTGCTCACGCTCACGTAGGAGCCGTCGGCGGAGCGGCGCAGGTCGCGAACGGCGCCGGCTGCATCGGTCACCAGGGCCTGCCAGCTGGCTCCGGCGTCGGCCGTGCGGTACACGGCGCCCACGTTGGTGGCCAGTTCTGCGGTCTTCGGGCCGAGGGCGGTCACCAGGTAGGGCTCGCCGGGCAGCTTGGTGTCGAGGAACAGCCTGCTCCAGCTCTGGCCGGCGTCGGTGCTGTGGAGCAGCAGACCGGGCTGGCCCACGATCCAGCCCTCCTTGCCGTTGAAATCGATGCTGATCAGCCGGAAGTTCTCCTCCTCCGGCAGCTCGAGGGCCCGCTCCTGCCAGCTGGCCCCGCCGTCGGCGGTTTCCATGATCAGGCGGTTGCTGCCCACCAGGAAGCCGTGCTGGCTGTCGGTGAAGGCGACATCGAGGGGATTGGAGCGGGTGGCGAGGGGTACCGGCTGCCAGGGGCTCCCTTCGGCGGTGGGCAGGCCGGTGGTGACGCAGCCGCCCAGGCCGAAGGCGAGCACGAGCACGAGGGCCAGTGGCAGGAGGGGGGCGACCAGGCGTCGCAGGCGCGGGGGCAGCATCAGCGGAGGGAGTAGAGGGAGAGGAAGAAAGCGATCGCCAGGGCGAAGGCGCTGAAGATCAGCACGTTCTTCTGGCCCGGTGTGAGGCGGTTGACGCCGAGGCCGAAATCGAGGTTCTCCTCGAAGCCGCTGGGTTTGTTGCGCGGACCGATGTCCTTGAAGGCGCCCACCTTGCTGCGGCATACCGGGCAGCGGAAGCTGGCGGGATCAAGGGCGGCGAAGGGTGTTCCGGCCTCGATGGACAGCTTGCGGACGCCTTCCTCCGGGTCGTAGACGTAGCCGCAGCTGCGGCATTCGAACCGGTGGGTGGCCGGGTCGATCGGTGGCGGTTCCACCGGGGCCGCCTGAGCGTCCGCTGAAACCGCCATCGAGACCGCTGGCTCGGTGGGGATGGGCGTGACGTCGCCAGCGGATTCCACAGGATCGGTCGGAGCGTCGGTGCTCATCCAGGGACCGGGTAGGTGCGGGCGAACTCTATCGAGCGCACGCCTGGGCTCCGTGGCCGCCGTCGCGGCGGAGACCCACCGCCGGGCAACGGATGCCAGACTGCGGCGCAGCCTGGGCCAGTCCCGCATGTTCGTGCTCTCCGGCTACGACGCTTTCCTGGGGTTCCTGCTGATTTCGGCAGCCGTCCCGGTGCTGGCGCTCGTGGCCAACAAGCTGCTGTCTCCCAGGAGCCGCCAGGGGGAGAGGGAGCTCACCTATGAATCAGGGATGGAGCCGATCGGCGGCGCCTGGATCCAGTTCAACATCCGCTACTACATGTTCGCGCTGGTCTTCGTCATTTTCGACGTCGAAACAGTGTTCCTCTATCCCTGGGCGGTGGCTTTCCACCGCCTCGGTCTGCTGGCTTTCATCGAGGCCCTGATCTTCATCTTCATCCTCGTGATCGCGCTGGCCTATGCCTGGCGCAAGGGCGCCCTCGAGTGGAGCTGATCCCCGCCGCACCATGACCCTCACCCCTTCCGAATCCCCCTCCGTCGCTGCTCTGCGCGACCTGCGGGCCGCCAGCTGTGCTCCCGTTGGGGCGCCCACGGTCACTTCCGATCTGTCGGAGAACGTGATCCTCACCAGCCTCGACGATCTTCACAACTGGGCGCGACTCAGCAGCCTGTGGCCGCTGCTCTACGGAACAGCCTGCTGCTTCATCGAATTCGCTGCCCTGATCGGCTCCCGCTTCGATTTTGATCGTTTCGGCCTGGTGCCCCGCTCCAGTCCGAGGCAGGCAGATCTCATCATCGTGGCCGGAACGGTCACAATGAAGATGGCCCCAGCCCTTGTGCGGCTGTACGAGCAGATGCCTGAGCCCAAGTACGTGATCGCCATGGGCGCCTGCACGATCACGGGTGGCATGTTCTCAGCCGATTCCACCACGGCTGTGCGCGGCGTCGACAAGCTGATTCCTGTTGATCTTTACCTGCCTGGCTGCCCGCCGCGGCCGGAGGCCATCTTTGATGCGGTGATCAAGCTGCGCAAGAAGGTGGGCAACGAGGCGCTGGCTGAACGCGGCCGGTGTCTTCCTACCCACCGCTACTGCACCGTGGAGCACCAGCTCAAGGCGGTGGAGCCGATCATCGATGGTCGCTACCTGCGGGCCGAAACTCAGCAGGCCGCCCTGGCCGCCGCAGCCGGATTGCCGGTGGCCGGCAGCGCCGCCGCCTTCCCCGAGGCCGTGCCGGCCTCCCCTACTCCTGTCGCACCCACCCACGATGCCTGAGGAAACTCCAGCCCCTGCCCCGGCATCCGCTGCTATCGAGGCTCCGGCCGGTCCGGGCCCTGTGAGCGCCTGGCTCACCTCCCAGGGTTTCGATCACGAGGTGCTCCCCTCGGATCACCTGGGCGTTGAGGTGTTGGGGGTGGATCCTTCGTTCCTACCCGTGGTGGCCACGGCCCTCAAGGCCACCGGCTTCGACTACCTCCAGTGCCAGGGCGGCTACGACGAGGGTCCAGGCGGCCGCCTGGTGAGCTTCTACCACCTGGTGAAGCTGGCGCTGCTGGCCGACCGCGTGGCACCAGCCAGCGCTCCTGCCGGCAGCGGTCAGAGCCTGCCGGCCGACGCGCGGCCCGAGGAGGTGCGGCTCAAGGTGTTCCTTCCCCGCGACGGCTCCCTTTCGATCCCCAGCCTCTACGGCCTGTTCCGCGGCGCCGACTGGCAGGAACGCGAAACTTTCGACATGTTCGGCATCGTCTACGAGGGTCATCCCCATCCCAAGCGTCTGCTGATGCCCGAGGACTGGAAGGGTTGGCCCCTGCGCAAGGATTACGTGCAACCGGATTTCTATGAGATGCAGGATGCTTACTGAGGCGAGCCTGTCTTAGTCCTTATGTCTTGTTCATGGTTCTGGCTGATCCTTGACTTCAATACCACCAGTCTCTCCCATGACTATCGAGGGCCTCAGCATATTGATCCCCACCTGGGATCGGCCAGAAGAGGTGCGGCTGAGGCTCAATGAGATTGAGAGCCAGTTTGGTCCTCAGCAGCGTGTGCATGTCCAGGTGAATCCCGGCAAGTACGGCCTTGCTGATATCGAAATCCCCCAAGGCAGTGATTACTCCGTAACCGCAGCCCAGAACGAATCGAATGTTGGCTTTGTTGCCAATATCTTGTTTGGGATCTCTCGTCTTGAGGGGGAGTGGATCTGGATCCTGGGCGACGACGATCAATTGTCGCCCAGCTGCGCAACTTCCATTGCCAAGGGCATTGAGGCTGCCTCGCCTTCGACCATCGCCGTTGTTCACAATCAGTGGCCTCAGCATCAGTTTGATGTCGTGACCTGTGTCGACTGTGAAACTCTGCTAGGAGCTTCCGGCTTTGGCGATCTTCTGTTTATCTCCGCAACTGTATGGCGGCGTTCTTTTTTTATTGCCCACCTTGTTTTGTTTATTGATCAGGCATTTTCCTGCTCATCACAGGTCGCCCTGATGCTGGCTGGCCTGAAGGCGGGTGATCGCAGTATCCTGGTCTTAAATCGCCCCTTGATTGACTATCAAGAGATTCATCGCTGGAGCCGAGTGCATTATCTGCAGCGGATGGGTGCGCTGCTATCGCTTGATCTTCCCAAGGCCGACCGATCGAACTTAGCGCAGATTCTCTACCCCATGTGGGGCTGGGCGGTGCGCTCCGGGTGGCGGGAGGTGGAAGATGGCGGTGTTTCCTGGGCTGTCTGGCTTGAGTCTTCAGTCTTGACGTTCCTGCAGCTCCATCGCTACGCGCCCTTGGCTTCCTTTCGCATGCTGATGGGGGATGCTCGTCTGAAGGCCTCCAGAAAATGGATGTGGGTGCGGACGGTTGTTGCAAGGTCGAAAGGCTATGTCAAGCACAAGTTGCCAATGGCCTCGGCGAGGGAAATGAGATAACATCCACATGCCAGAGCGGCTAGCCCGCGTGAAACAAATAAAATTGCCATGACTTGAGCGTAGTTTGTCTGACATCCACACGGTCCGGGATATTCCATATTTGCGTATACTGACAATACGGCTCTGCCGGAATGCTCGCAGTGCCAGGCATTACTGAGCAAGGCTCTGCTGATACTAAGCTTCAAGGGATAGGGTCATTGCCTTGGCCACGTGTTCCACCTGCTGTCGCGACCATGAAAGCCGTGATCCTTGCCGGGGGCCTCGGCACCCGGATCTCCGAAGAAACCAGCACGCGGCCCAAGCCGATGGTGGAAGTGGGCGGCAAGCCAATCCTGTGGCACATTCTGAAAATCTACAGCCATTATGGAATCAACGACTTTATCGTCTGCTGTGGGTATAAAGGCTATGTGATCAAGGAGTACTTTGCAAACTATTTCCTGCACACAAGCGACGTGACTTTTGACATGAGTGACAACTCGATGCAAGTGCATGCCCGCAAGGCGGAGCCGTGGAAGGTCACCTTGGTGGACACCGGCGAGAACACGCTCACCGGTGGTCGCTTGGCCCGCGTTCGCAGTTTTCTTGAGGATGAGCCATTCTGTTTCACCTATGGGGATGGCGTGGCGGATGTGAATGTGGGTGATCTGATCGCGTTCCATCAAGCTGAGGGCCGAAAGGCCACGCTCACGGCTGTGCAGCCACCGGGCCGCTTCGGATCCCTGGCCTTTGAGCGCGGACGAGTGCTGGCGTTTGAGGAAAAGCCCCAGGGCGATGGCAGCTGGATCAACGGCGGCTTCTTCGTGGTGGATCCTTCCGTTCTTGATCTGGTGGATGGTGATCAGTGCACCTGGGAACAGCGGCCCTTGCAGACCCTGGCAGAATCCGGCCAGCTATCGGCCTACCACCATCAGGGGTTCTGGCAGCCGATGGACACCCTGCGCGACAAGAACCTTCTGGAGGAGCTGTGGCAGCAAGGCAGGGCTCCCTGGAAGGTTTGGGATTGATTCATGCCGCATGCACTGAAACCCACCGTGAGTCCTGATCCCTCCTTCTGGCGCGGCCGTCGGGTGCTGCTCACCGGCCACACCGGCTTCAAAGGAAGCTGGCTGGCTCTGTGGCTGTTGGAGCTGGGAGCCGAGGTGTGGGGTTATGCCCTGGAGGCTGAGCCCGCGCCCAATCTCTTCCGGCTGCTTGAGCCAGATCTGGCGGCCCGGCCAGGTTTCCACCAACGCATCGCCGATTTAGCCGACAGCGAGGTTCTGGCGGATTGGGTGAGGGAGGGCCAACCCCAGGTGGTGCTGCACCTTGCCGCGCAGCCGTTGGTGCGCCGCAGTTACGACGATCCCCTGGGTACCTGGGCCACCAATGTGATGGGCTCGCTCCAGCTGCTGGAGGCCCTTCGGCTGCTGCAGCATCCGTGTGCGGTGGTGATGGTCACCACCGACAAGGTGTACGAAAATCGCGAATGGCTGCACGGCTACCGCGAAACCGATCCCCTCGGTGGTCACGACCCCTACAGCGCCAGCAAGGCGGCTGCCGAGATCGCTGTTGCCAGCTGGCGTGCCAGCTTCTGCGGCTCCGCCCCGCACCAGACACCCCATCTGGCGATCGCCACAGCTCGAGCCGGCAACGTGATCGGCGGCGGCGACTGGGCGGCCGACCGGATTGTGCCTGATGCGATCCGTGCCCTGGCGGCAGGACAACCGATCGCGGTGCGCAACCCAGGGGCGACCCGCCCCTGGCAGCATGTGCTGGAGCCGCTGGGCGGCTACCTGCGGCTGGCCGAGGCACTGGCCCTTGATCCGCAACCCCCCTGCGAAGCCTTCAACTTCGGGCCGTCCCTCGAGAGCAACCGCCCCGTGCGGGAACTGGTGGAAACCATCCTGCAGCAATGGCCGGGCACCTGGGACGACCAGAGCGATCCTGCGGCCCCCCATGAGGCCAGCCTGCTCCACCTTCAGATCGACAAGGCTCACCATCGGCTGGGCTGGAGCCCTCGATGGGGGTACCGCGACACCATCGCCCGCACGGTGGGGTGGTACAGGCTGGTGCATGAGGGAGCCGGTGCAATGGAATCGTGCTTGGTTGATCTGTCTGCTTATGAGGACCATCAGGCCTGAAGTGGATGCGCCGACCTCTCTGAGAGAATGGCGTCTGCAACCCTGGAAATGCGACAAGTTTCTTATTTGTAATCTTGTTTATCCAGAATTACATTCTCGGTCGGCTCCTGCTTGAGAGCTGACCCACAGACAGCAGTATGCGGTAATTTGATGACACAGTCCGAGGACGGCCATGGCGACTAGCGTTGTGCTTGTGTAGTGTATGCTAAGGGTCAATGAAGTTGAATGGCGCCACTGCGGTGGAATTAGTTCATTCAACATACAGATTTTTTCGCAGGCCTCGCCAGCATCCGTTCATTCACTCTCCCTTTTCCCCTCCTTTAAGATTGATGCGAATTGCGGTTGTTAACAGTTGCTGTGTCCCACCGTTCGCGGCTGCAAAGCCAACCCTCGATACGGTTTTTGGCAATACAGGAAATGCTGTAATTTACTCGGGCTTGGAATCTCTTCTGCCTTCCAAGCCCTCATTGGTTTTGCCGTCACTCTTTTCGTTCCGCAGAACGGCCTACCTCTCGGAGGGCTCGACGATAGAGGAGTTATCTAGCATTGCTCATGAAATCAGCAATTGTGATGTCACTGTACTGATCCTCCAAGACTTGGCAAGAAAGGATGCCTACGTTACAGCTGCGCAGCTGGATGACGCAAAAGAGCTTTTGCGCAATGCTCGAAACTTGTTTGTTTTTAGTCTGGGAGCAAACTCCCTAGAGTTTAATCGTAATGACCTCGCGGAAACTGCCAGCATCATATCCAAATCGTTGCCTGATTTCATCTTAGACTTTCTGCGTTTTCTGCTTGACAAATCTCTGCTAGTTTCAGTGCGTGGACAGGTGACGGCTGATGTGCTTGGGCTTATCTGCCCAAACCCATCAGCCAGGGTATCTATTGATGGATGCCCTTCGCTGTCTGGACGACATCTAGACTACCAATCCATACAGAGTAACATCAGTCGAGACACTTGGTCCAGTAAGCCTAGCTTTGTGACCGGAGGATTGTTTGGCTTACGAAGAAGACGAACCCTTTTGCGGGTTGCGCACGTTGCACAGGAAAAGAGCGAGCTCAACCCATTATTTAATCATGTTATTTCACCGGGATTCGGGCGTGAGAGTATGTTGCTGTCAGCCATGGGCCGCAAAAAGCTGTTTTTAGAGCCTCAGAAGTGGAATGAATGGCTTAGGCACTTGGCCCATTCCAGAAAGCCACTCTTTTACTGTGGGACCAGAGTGCATGGAATGATACAGGCATTGGTTTCTGGCATTCCAGGAGTGTTATTGGCGGGTGATTCTAGAGCGCTAGAAATGGCCTCTCTTTATGGCATCCCCTTGGTTCTTGGCGCGTGCCTCGAAGATGTTCCTGATATAGTTGCGAACCATGACTACTCAGATCTTTTTGAGCGCCAGTCCGTTATGTCTGCAAGATTGCATGGAAATATTTCTTTGATGTCGGCCTGTTGAGGCTGCACTGGGTGTGATGTTGGCGAGTTAGGTTCATAGCGTTCTGGACTCACTCTAATGTAGACCTTGAAGAGTTGGCAGTTGAGTATTGGTTGAAAGTTGAGAATTGTGACCCTTTTCTCAGGCGATTTTACCTAGAGCAAGGGAAGCTCTAGGTAGCAGAATTCGGCGAATACACGATATCAAGTCCATTGTGTTGGGATTTGGGTTTGCGTGGCAGTCTTCCCTGGGTGCCTGCGCGTCTTTTCAGCGGATTTCGTGCAGTCTCGGGGGGGGGTATCCGCTCGAGGGGTCACACCAGGGCTCATTAGAAGTCATGCGGAGCTCAGTGGCTGAGCAGGTTCTCGCCAGCCGAGCAAGGCCAGTAACCCCCTGATGTCGTGGGACAAGGCAGCCAGCCCCTCGGTGATCGACCAGAAACCATCGAGGCGCAACGCGTTCATGGCCAGACTTCTGAGGGTGGCCATGATCTGAACGCCGTTGACCTCGCGGTAGCGGTGCGCGTCTTCCTTGA
>JBKDPV010000125.1:0-28614 GCA_046342315.1 Cyanobacteriota bacterium | reverse complement strand
GCTCCCTCCGGCCACTACGAGAAGCCGGGCACGGGGAACGCGCCCCTTCCGGAGGGCCCCACCGCCGACACCCTCCCCCACGCGCAGGCCCAGGAGCTGCGGGCGGCCACGGCCGCCACCGCCAAGGGCAAGGGCCGGACTGCGGCCAAGAAGGCCACCACCGGCACCCGCAAGGCTGCCGCCACCAAGCCGGCCGCGTCCGCTGCCCGTAAGCCACCGGCCACCACCACGACCGGTCGCCTGCGGGCAAGCGCCGTGCGGGTGATCAAGGCGGCCGACAGCTGATGATCCCTCTGCGGCCCGGAATCCTGCTTCTTCCGCTGCTGCTTGCGGGTTGCCAGGGCACCCCCTTCGGCGACCGTCTTTCGGCCAGCTTCCCCGGTGGCCCCGCCGCGAACCCCCAGGCGCTGCGCCAGGCCCCTGCTGCCGCGACCGGCACCGCCCGACCGGGTTCCGCCACCGCGCCGCCGTCTCCCACGGCGCCTCAGGTTGCCCGCCCCGGCTCCCCGTCGGTACCGGGACCGTCCGCCTCCCCCGCCGCCCGGCCGCCGGGCCCGGTTCCGCCATCGGCCGGACGACCCGCTGCCCAGCCGGCTCAGCCGGCGGCCCCCGCCCCGGCACGGGCCGCCGCAACCGCCCCTTACCGCATCACCCTGCGCCTGCCCCTGGCCGACCCTGCCGCCCCGGCCGAGGGGGTCACCCAGGCCCTGCGGGCTGCCGGCGTGCCGTTCGAGGTGGAGACGATCGAGCGCATGAACCCCGCCAACCCCACCGCCGCCGGCCCCGATGCAGGGGCTCCTGTGGTGCGGCCGGCACCCACTCCCCGCTGAGCGGCTGATGTCCTCGCCTCCCCTCAGCCATCGCCAGGCCCGCCAGCTCACGGACACGGCCTATCTGGCGGCCTCCACCGCCTTGCTGTGGGTGGCCCTCTACTACCTGCCGGTGGGCAGCCCGCTGTTCCGCCTCGCCCTGCCCCTGCCGCTGGCCCTGCTCCAGCTGCGCCACGGCGGCCGCTGCGCCCTGGAGGGCATGGTGGTCACCACCCTGTTGCTGGTGGCCCTGATGGGTCCGATCCGCGGCCCGCTGGTGCTCTTCCCCTACGGACTCCTGGCCCTCTGGCTGGGCTGGGGCTGGCGGCAGCGCCTCAGCTGGTGGATCACTCTGTCGCTCGGGGGCCTGATCGGCGCTGCCGGCTTTCTGGTGCGGGTGGCGGTGCTGTCGGTGCTGGTGGGCGACAACCTCTGGGTGGTGATCACCACGGCCGCAGCGGGCCTGTTGGATCGTCTGGCGGGCCTGCTGGGGCTCGGACCAGGTCTCGATCTGGCCCAGGTACAGAGTGCCGCTCTCCTGCTGGTGCTGATTCAGAACCTGCTTGTGGTGCTCTGCCTGCATGCCGTGGCTTATTGGATCTTTCCCCGTCTGAAGGCGCCGATCAGCGAACCTCCTCCCCTGCTGCGCTCGCTGGTGGCCCTCGACCCCCTTTGAATCCCCTCCGCCGCCTGGCAGGGGATCCCGCCGCCGCGGCGGCCTGGCAGGAGCGCTGGTCGCGCGACTGGGCCTCCACCCGCGTGCTGCTGCTGCTGGCGGCCACCCTCACCGCCGAGGTGTCCGGGATCTCGGCCGCGGGGGCAACGCCGGAGTCGCGTCGCCGCACCGCCGCCGCCGACGCCGAACTGCTGCTGCTCGGCCCGGAGGCTGAGCGTCCCCATGCGCTGCCGCCGCTGCCGGCAGGGGTCTCACCGGCCCTGATCGCCCATGTGGTGGTGCGGGAGCTGGGGCTGGCGCCGCTGGTGGTGGATCTCGGCTGTCCGGTGGCGCCTGCCGTGCCCCACCTGCGGCCGGGCTCTCCCGCCGGCGACGGCCCGGCGGCCTGCCTGAGCGGTGGTACTGCGATGACGCCCCGGCGGGTGGCGCATCTTCTCGTCCTGGGCCGCCGCTGGGGGGAGCGTCTGGCGATGGGCGCCGGCAGGCCGCCCCTGTTGCTGGCCGAGTGCGTGCCAGGGGGCACGACCACGGCGCTGGCGGTGCTGCGTGGCCTGGGGGTGGCGGCCGATGGGCTGGTGAGCGGCAGCCTGCAGGCCCCTGCCCATGCCCGCAAGGCCGAGCTGGTGGCGCGGGGCCTGGCCGCCGCCGGCCAGCCGGCCGATCCCCTGGCCGTGGCGGCGGCGGTGGGGGATCCGATGCAGCCGCTGGCCGCCGGCCTGCTGCTGGCCGCCGCCGAAGCCGGGGTGCCGATGCTGCTGGCGGGCGGCAGCCAGATGGCTGCGGTGCTGGCGCTCGCCCTTGCCCTGGCTCCTGCGGCGCGCCGCCCGGCGCTCGCGGCCGCGGCGGCGGTGGGCACCACGGCCTGGGTGGCGGAGGAGGCCGGCAGCGATCTCCCCCTGCTCCTGCGGCGCATCGGCGAGCGCTGGGGGGTGGAGCCCCTCGCCTTCGCGGCGGATCTGCGCTTCCCCGATCCCATCCATCCCGCTCTGGCCGACTACGAGCGCGGCTTCGTGAAGGAGGGCGTGGGGGCGGGGGGGCTGGCCCTGCTCTGGCAGCTCAGCGGCCGCTCCCCCGCCGCCCTGACCCTGGCCTGCGATCAGGCCTGCCGGGACCTGGAGCGTTCCGGTCTACCGTCCCCGGATGGCTGAGCGCCTCCTCCCCCGCCGCACCCTGCTGCGCCTGGCCGCCTCCACCGGCCTCGCTCTGCCGGCCCTCTCCCTGCTCGGCGGCTGCCGCGGCGAAGCCGCTGACCTGCTCGCGGTGCGGGGGGAACTGCCGGCCGGCTGGGCCCGGCGCCTGCCCCGGCCCTGGCGGCTGCACCAGCTCGATGATCCCGCGGCCGTGCGGGCGGCGCTGCTGCCGACGGCAGGATCGGACGTGTCCGCGCGCCCCCGGACCGACAGCTCCGGCCCGGCGCTGATCCAGCTCGGCGACGGCTGGGCCACCGGCCTGCCCCGCGCCTCCCTGGAGCCGATCGGTACCCCGGCCCTCATGGCGCGGCTGGCGCCTTTCTCCGCCCCCGTGCAGCGCCTGTTCGCTCCCGAGGGATCGCCGGCGCTGGCCTGGCCCTGGTCCGTGTCTCCCTGGGTGCTGGTCCTCAGGGACCGGCCCGATCTCGCCGCCCGCGCCGCCGATGGCTGGGACCTGCTGCTTGATTCCAGCCTGGCCGGCCGGGTGGTCCTGCCCTCCAGCCCCCGGGTGACCATCGCCCTGATGGAAGGGGATCTCGCCCGTCTGCGACGCCTGCGGGCCCAGGCCCTCGCCAGCGACGACCGCGATGGCCTCCGGCTGCTGCTCAGCGGACCGGCCCAGGCGGCGGTGGTGCCGCGTCAGCGGGTGGTGCCCCTGCTGCGCAGCGATCCGCGCCTGCAGGTGGTGCTGCCGGCGGAGGGCGGCCCCCTGGCCTGGAACCTGCTGCTCCGCCCCGCCGGCAACGGGCCCGTCCCGCCCATCGACTGGCTGGCGGAGATCCTGGAGCCGCCCCTGCTGCCGCGGCTGCTGGCCGCGGGCTGGGTGCCGCCCCTGCCGCGCCCGATTCTGCAGCAGGCCCTCAAGGGCTTTCCCGCCGCGATGGCGTCCATCCTGCTCCCCCCCGCTTCCGTGCAGGAGCGTTGGCGGGATCTACCGCCGCTCCCTGCCCAGGAGCGCCTGGCTCTCCAGCAGCTCTGGGATGAGGCGGCCCCGAGCCCCGGCTAGCCCCACAGCCGCCGCCGCGGTGCGGCTGCCAGCCGGCGGTGCGTGTCGGCCAGCAGATCGGGGATCGGCAGCTCCAGCGGACAGCGCGACAGGCAGTCGCCGCAACGCACGCAGGCCGAGGCATCGCGCTGCTCCCACCAGTGCCCGGCGCGGCCGATGAGGTTGTATCGCTCGCCGGCGAAGGCCTCCATCCCATGCCCCACCGCCAGGTTGCGCAGCCGCAGCAGCGCCGGGATCGGCACCTCCGAAGGGCAGGGCAGGCAGGACCGGCACTGGCCGCAGCGACTTGTGCCCAGCCGTTGGCGTCCGGCCGCCTCCAACCGCTCCAGCGCCTGCTGTTCCGCCTCGGTGAGCGGGCCATCGGCCCGGGCGAGCTGCTGCGCCCACAGCAGATCGTCCGGATGGGCGGCGCCGAGGGTGAGGGTGCTGATCCCCTGGGCCAGGAGGAACCGATAGGCCAGTTCAAGTGGCTGGAAGGGGGCGCAATCCTGCCGCAGTTCCTGGGGCGGGTCGTAGAGCCGCCCCCCTTTGTCGGCCGGGGAGATCGCCATCACGCCGATGCCCTCGGCCAGGGCGGCCCGGGCCAGGGGCAGCCGCTGGCGATCGAACAGGTGCAGGTGCAGGCTGCAGAACTCGAAACGTCCGCTCTCCAGGGCCGCGGCGATCAGAGCGTCGTCGCCATGGCTGGAGAACCCCACCTGCTGCACCAGCCCTTCCCCCTCGGCCCAGGCCAGCAGCTCCGCTCCTTCGCCGTCCAGGCTCCAGGCCAGGTGCTCGGGGGTGTTGAGGCCATGCACCGCGAGGTTGTCGAGCCGCCCGGTGCCGAGCCGCTGCAGACAGGCGCGCAGGGCCTGCTTCCCTTCCGCCAGCCCCCCACCCGGCAGGATCTTGCTGGTGAGCACCAGGGCGGCTCGCGCGCCGGGATCCTGCTGTTCGAGAGCCGCCAGGGCCTTGCCCAGAAACGTTTCCGCGGGGCCATAGGCCGGGGCGGTTTCCAGATGGTTGATCCCCACAGCCACGGCTCGATTCAGCACCGCCGCCATTGCTGCAGAGCTGTCGAGGGCACGCATGGTGCCCAGGGTGAACAGGGAGACGGGGCGTCCCCGGCGGCCGAAGGGGCGGCTGATCGCCCGGTCCTGCTCCCGCTCAGACGGGTCCGGCACGACCCTCGTCGCCGGATTCTTCCTCGGAGGCCCCGCCACTCTCCGTGCCCGGGGACGGCTCGCCCTCGGGCGAGGCCTTGCCCAGATTGCGGATCAGCTCGGCTGGACTGGTGCTCTCCAGAAAGCGGCGGAAATCGGCCAGGTCTTCGGCATCGGCCTCGGCATCCACCGGAATCGAGGCATCGGCCACCACCTCCTCCAGCATCCAGATGCCGCTGCCGGTGCGCAGCGCCAGGGCAATGGCATCGCTCGGGCGAGCGTCGAGTTCGTGACCCGTGCCGTCGCTGTGCTCGAGTTTGAGCACGGCTCGGAAGGTGCTGTTCTCGATGGCGTGGATCACCACCCTCTCCAGGGTCAGCCCCGCCGCCTCCAGCAGGCTGGCCATCAGATCGTGGCTGAGGGGCCGGGGCGGACGCTCGCCGTTGAGCCCGGCGAGGATGTTCTGGGCCTGGGCCTGGTCGATCCAGATCGGCACCTGCCGGCGGCCCGAGGGATCGCGCAACAGCACGATCGGGCTGCGGCTGGCAGCATCCAGGGCGATCCCGGCGACGCTCATCTCCACCATGGCGTGACCGTTCCCCCTGGCATGCGCCGACGTCCGTGAAGCGATTATGGCCACTGGAAACCCTGCAGGACTGCGATGTTCACCGGACTGGTCCAGGCCGTCGGGCGGCTGGAGCTTGCGGCCGCCGGTGTCGGGGTGAGGACGGCGCCCGGTGCCCTCGGTCCCCTGGCCCTTGGCGACAGCGTGGCCGTCGACGGGGTCTGCCTCACCGTGGCCGAGCGGCTGGACGGGGATCGGGGCTTCCTGGCGGACGTGAGCGAGGAGACCCTGGGGCGCACCACCCTGGCGGTCCGTGCAGCCGCCGGGGCGGCGGTGAATCTGGAGCCGGCCCTGCTCCTGAGCGACCGGCTGGGAGGGCATCTGGTCAGCGGCCATGTCGACGGCCAGGGCGTGGTGCGGGCCATCGAGCGCCATCCGGCCTCCTGGCATCTGGAGGTGGCCTGGCGCGATCCCGCCTATGGCCGCTACGTGTGCGAGAAGGCCAGCGTGGCGGTGGACGGCATCAGCCTCACGGTGGCGGGCTGTGACCCCACCGGTGCCAGCTTCTGGATCGCGGTTATTCCCCACACCTGGGCGGTCACCACCCTCGCGCACCGGCGGGTGGGCGATGCCGTGAATCTGGAAGCGGATCTGCTGGCGAAGTACACCGAACGGCTGCTGGCGGCACCGGCATCAGCGCCGAGGGCGCCCGCCGCCGATCCCATCACCCCCGACTGGCTGGCCCGGCAGGGCTGGCTCTGAGCCGATGGCAGGGCGAGGCCGACCTGCCTAGGTTCCGATTGGTCGCGACGCACCCATGGCCCCCGATCCCTCGCCGCTTGCCACGCCACCGGGTCGGCTTGTGGGGCCCACCAGCGCGGCCCTGCGCAGCTTCACCCTGGCCGAAGGCATCGTTCTGCTGGTGCTGGGGATCCTTTCCCTGATCTTTCCGGTTGTCGCTTCGGTGTGGGTCACCGCGGTGGTGGCGGTGACCTTTCTGGTGGGGGGGATCATCGGTTGGATCAACGGCCTCACCCGCTCGCCACGCCTGAGCGGCTCGATCGCCTTCTGGCGTCTGGTGGTGGCCACCCTGTTCCTGGTGGCCGGTCTGTGGATGATCCGCCAGCTCGCCGGCGGTCCAGCCGCCGCTGCCACCCAGGTGGCGTCCCTGGCGCTGGCGATCGGCGTGGTGTTCCTGGCGGAGGGACTGGTGTCGCTCCTGGTGGCGCTCACCCACCGTCAGGTGAAGGGGTGGGAATGGGGACTGGCCAATGGGATCGTGACCCTGGTGCTCGGCCTTCTCATCCTCACGATGAAGGAACTGAGCCTGCTCTGGGTGCTGGGCACCCTGGTGGGCATCAGCTTCCTGTTCAGTGGCATCGATCTGCTCACCTTCAGTGCCAGCTTCCACCCCGAAGCCGAGTGAGTGGTTCGGTGGGCGG
Organism: Cyanobacteriota bacterium; assembly: GCA_046342315.1. Taxonomy (GTDB): domain Bacteria; phylum Cyanobacteriota; class Cyanobacteriia; order PCC-6307; family Cyanobiaceae; genus Cyanobium. Next base: position 21,784 of record JBKDPV010000125.1, on the reverse strand, counting down.
TGCTGGCCGTAGATGCCCTTCAGGGCTCCAGGTCGTCGCCCTCTCCTTCTGCGTCGTCTCCTTCGCCCGGCTCAAGGGGCAGAAGCCAGATCGAACCGGTTTCCTTGTGCAGTTCGATCCGGAACTCCTGGCCCGGGCTCAGACCCATGCGTCGGGTATAGGCCTGGCCGATCAGCAGGTTGCCGTTGCCATGTACCCGCGTGCGGAACTCGGCCTGACGACCTTTGCCGGCTCCGCTGCCGGTGGTGCTGGGCGGCAGGGCGTAGCCCTTGGCGCTCACCAGCGCCCGGTAGAAGCTTTTCTTCAGCACCCTTCCGCTGGGGCCCACGTAGCCGCAGGCCCGGGCGATCTGGTCCTCGGGTCGGTTGCCCAGGGAGCGGGCCTTGTCGAGCAGAGCCTTGCCCTCGAGCATCGCTCCCCTGCCTTCTTGAGCTTGTTGGCGCCCCTCGGAGCCAGCGTCATCGTCGCTGCTGAGCGGTGCGGAGAACATCCGGCCTTTCGGAGGCATTACCGCTACGGCTTCGATGATGATCCGATTCTGCCGATTCACAAGCCGCTGCTGCAAGGGGGAGTGTCGCGCTGCGCTGACCGGCCCCCAGTCAGATGCCTCGAAATCAGATCAGAGCAGATAGAGAAGCCCGTACAGCACCACCCAGATCCCATCCACGAAGTGCCAGTAAAGCTCGGCGGCCTCGAGGCCGAAGGGGTTGGCGGCACTGATGCGTCCGCCCTGTCTCGCCTGCCACCACACGATCAGGATGCAGATCACCCCGAGAGTCACATGCAGGCCGTGGAAGCCGGTGAGGGCATAGAAGGTGCTGGCATAGAGATTGTCGGTGAGTCCGAAGGGCAGGTTGAAGTACTCCAGCATCTGTCCGGCCAGGAAGGCTGCCCCTAGGGCTCCCGTCACCAGCAACCAGAGACGGGCCCCCTGCCCGTCGCCGGCCAGCAGGCTCCGGCCACCCCGGTGAAAGGTGACGCTGCTCACCAGAAGCAGCACCGTGTTGATCGTCGGCAGCAACAGTTCCAGCTCATAGGTGGCGTCCGCCGGCAGTGGATTGACCGCCCGGAAGGTCAGGTAAGCGGCGAAGAAGCCGGCAAACGTCATGCCGTCGGCAATCAGGAAGGTGGCCAGGCCGAACAGACGCAGATCGGCATGACCCTCGCCGTGCACACCTTCGTGGCTCTCGCCTTTGGGGGATTCGAGTGCAACCGGGCTTGTTGCGGTCGAGGTTTCGGGGGTGAGAGGTGTCATGGCAATGGCGTGGAGCGTGAGCGGAACCGCACAGTGAGCAGATGGGTGAGCTTCTGGATCAGCGCTGGCTGGCCCGCCAAAATTCGCTGCCGCTGGTCGCGGCCAGATCGAGCTGGCCCTCGGGCGTGCCGTAGGCGTAGGGGTGGGTAACCAGGGGAGCCTCCCCAACCCAGTTCTCCACGGGCGGCGGTGAGCTCGTGAGCCATTCCGGCGTCAGGGCCCTCCAGGGGTTGTCGCCCGCAGGACGGCCCCGGTAGGCGGTGAGGATCACATTGATCAGCAGTGGCAGGGTGCTGATCGCCATCAGCAGGGCGCCGACACTGCTCACCTGGTTCCAGGTAGTGAAGGAGGGGTCGTACTCGGCCACGCGGCGAGGCATGCCGTTGAGGCCCAGCCAGTGCTGGGGAGCGAAGCAGAGGTTGAAGCCGAGGAAGGTGAGCAGGAAATGGAGGCGGCCCAGATCTTCATTCAGCATCCTGCCTGTGAACTTGGGATACCAGTGATAGAGGGCGCTGAAGATCACGAAAACCGTGCCTCCATAAACGATGTAGTGGAAATGCCCAACCACGAAGTAGGTGTCATGAACATGAATATCGAAAGGCACCTGGGCCAGTGCGATTCCGGTGATACCGCCGAATACGAAGTTCACAATGAAGGCGCAGGCAAACAGCATGGCGCTGTTGATCGCGATGCGTCCGCCCCATAGGGTGGCCAGCCAGTTGAAGAACTTGATACCGGTGGGAACGGCAATGAAGGAAGTTGCGATCGTGAAGAAGAGGCGCATCCAGGGCGGCGTGCCGCTGGTGAACATGTGGTGGGCCCACACGATCAGCCCCAGCACGACGATACCCATGATCGAGTAAACCATTGTGGTATAGCCGAACAGGGGCTTGCGAGCATGCACCGGCAGGATTTCACTCACCAGTCCGAATGCAGGCAGCACCATGATGTACACCGCCGGGTGGGAATAAAACCAGAACAGATGCTGATACACCACCACGTTGCCACCCATGCTCGGGTTGAAGAAACCCGTGTGGGCCACAATGTCGAAGCTCAGGAGAATGAGAGTTCCTGCCAGTACAGGGGTTGAGAGCACCACAAGAATGCTGGTGCCAAGCATGGCCCAGCAGTACATGGGCAGATGCATCATCTTCAGCCCTGGCCTCCGAAGCTTCAGGATCGTGGCGATGAAGTTGATGCCCCCGAAGATCGAGCTTCCACCCAGCAGCAGAACGCTCAGAATCCACAGAACCTGGCCCAGCGCCGGCGTGGTTAGGCTCAGGGGTGGGTAGGCGGTCCAGCCGGATTGGGCAGCACCGCCGCTGATGAAATAGCTGCTGATCAGCAGGATGCCGGCGGGAGGAATCAGCCAGAAAGCCACCGCATTGAGGCGCGGGAAGGCCATGTCCCGAGCACCTACATAGAAGGGGATCAGGTAGTTGCCGAAGGCACCGTTCACCACAGGCACGATCCAGAGGAAGATCATCACCGTGCCGTGGAGGGTGAGGATCTGGTTGTACACGTCGCGGCTGACGAAATCGCTGATCGGGCTCGCCAGTTCCGTGCGGATCACACCAGCGAGGGCTCCACCGATCAGGTAGAAAACAAATCCGCACGCCAGGTACTGCAGGCCGATCACCTTGTGATCGAGGCTGAAGCTGAAGTAGCGCAGCCAGCCCTCGGGCTGGAGGCTGCCGGCCTCGAAGTCGGCTGGGCGGGCGATGGTCATGGCGGGCGGGGGTCGCTTGCGGGGGTGGGGGAGGGGAGTGGGTGGATCAGGCGAATGGGTTGGCTTCAGCGGCGCTGACGGTGACAGGGGCCGGGCGGTTGCTGGCCAGCCACTTTTCGAACGCGTCGTCTTCGTGCACCACCACGGTGGAACGCATGCCGCCGTGATACGGGCCGCAGAGCTCGGCACAGACGATCGGATAGCTGCCCGGCCGAGTGGCGGTAAAGCTCAGAAGGGTGGGTTGGCCGGGAATCACATCCTGCTTGAGTCGGAACTGGGGCACCCAGAAGGCATGGATGACGTCGTTAGCCTTCATGTTCAGTTGCACCGGCCGACCCACAGGCACATGCAGTTCGCCGCTGATGAAATCACCATCGGGGTAGTGGAAGAGAAAGGCGAACTGCATGGCCGTGACGTCCACAGTCAGGGGAGGGATCAGCGGAGCTCCCTCCGCGATGGCGGCGTTGGCGATGCCACCCCAGATGCGTTCATCGGAAGGGCTGTTCACAACATCCACAGCCGAGGCCTCTGCAGCGGCTGCATGCATCGAACTGTGATCATGAAGGGGGACCATCCCGCCCATACGCTCGTAAATGTCGTAGCTGTAGATACCAACAAACAGCACGACGATCGCCGGAATCGCGGTCCACACGATCTCTAGCGGCAGGTTGCCTTCGATCGCCAGGCCGTCGCCGCATTCACCAGCTCGCCGGCGGAAGCGGACAAGGCTGTACACCAGGAGCCCGACGATACCGAGGAAGAGGATCGTGCCGATGCTGAAAAGAACACGGAACAGATCGTCGTAGACCGGTGCGTTGGCGCTGGCATCAACCGGCAACAGTGAAACGTTCTGACCGATCCAGAGACCGGCAAGAACAAGCACCATGCCAAGAAGCAGGGTGATCAGGGGTGAGGGGATCGTCACGGTGAGCCCCAGTAGAGGGTGAATCCGACTTTCAGCCTATGGGCGATGCTCCGGGCCTGCGAGTCAGACGGGGCGGAGCGTCACGTTTGCCGCCAAAATTTACAGGTGGCCCCTGAGATGTGCGGGATCCCTCATCTCAGCGGAATCGCTAACTTGTGCTCCCTCGCTTCTTGCGGGCCGTGGTCACGATCCCTTCCCCACGACTCCCCCGGGCCCTGGTGTTGCTCTGTGCCCACCTGGTTGTGGCGCTGATCGCCCTGGTGGTCATCGGTGGCGTCACGCGCGTGATGGAGGCCGGTCTGGCCTGTCCGGACTGGCCCCTCTGCTACGGCAGCCTCCTGCCTGGACGGCAGATGAACCTGCAGGTGTTCCTTGAATGGTTTCACCGGCTCGACGCCTTCGTGGTGGGGGTTGCTCTGTTGGTTCTGGGAGCTGTCAGCTGGCTCCGTCGCAGCCAGCTTCCTGGCTGGCTTCCCTGGGCAGCCACCGCCGCTCTTGCCCTTGTGGCCGTGCAGGGTGCGCTCGGCGCATTGACCGTGACTCACCTGCTTGAGGCGTCCACCGTCACGGCCCATCTGGCCACAGCCCTGGCCCTGGTTCTTGGCATGGCTGCCCTCCACCAGGCGCTCCTGGGTTCCCTTGCCGCGGAACCCCTCCCCACGCCGCCGCTGCCCTGGCGGCTGGCTGCTCTGCTGGCAGGCCTGTTGGTGCCGGCCCAGTGTCTGCTGGGAGGCGCCATGGCCAGTCGCTGGGCGGCTGAGCGCTGTTTCGCCGCAGGTGAGTCGTGCCGCTGGCTGCTTCTTCATCGCCTGGGGGCCTGGCCGGCGGCGCTTGCGCTGTTGCTGCTCGCTTTGCTGTCCCTCAATCTGCCTCCTCCGCACGCTCTGCTGCGGCGCCTCTCCCTCGCGGCCCTGGGGCTTGTGGCAGTGCAGGTGGCTCTCGGGATCCTCAGCCTGCGGCTTCAGCTGGCCCAGCCAGCGGTCACGGCGGCCCATCAACTGGTGGCGGCCCTGCTGGTTGCCCTCATCGGTGCTCTCTGGGGCAGGGGGCTGCTGCTCCCTGCATGCTCTCTCGAGGTCCCCTCGATGGCCCCGTCCCCTTCCCTCTACAACGAGGCCCTTCGTGGTTAGTGCCCCCCTGCATCCGGCCCCGTCCCGGCCTGTTGCCAACGTCCCTCGCTCGGTCCGCCTGCCAGCCTGGCTGGAGGTGGCCAAACCGCGCCTGATCCCCCTGTTGCTGGCCACCACCATCGGGGGCATGGCCCTGAGTGCGGCCTGGCCCCTCGACCCTCAGAGGCTGCTGGCCACCCTGGTGGGTGGCGCGATGGCCTCCGCTGCGGCGGGTGTTCTCAACTGCCTCTGGGAACAGGAGCTCGATGGCCGCATGCAGCGCACCAGCCGGCGTGCGCTGCCCTCGGGCCGTCTGGCCCAGCGCCAGGCGTTTCTGCTCGCGATCGCCCTCACCACCGGTTCGGTGCTGCTGCTGATCACGGCGGTCAACGCCTTGGCCGCCGCGCTAGCTCTGCTGGGTTTGTGCAGCTACGTGCTGCTGTACACGGCTCTGCTCAAACCGCGCACCAGCCAGAACATCGTGATCGGTGGCATCGCCGGTGCCATCCCGCCCCTTGTGGGTGCTGCAGCCGCCACGGGTCGCCTCGGATGGGGGGGCTGGTGGCTGTTTTCTCTGGTGATGGTATGGACACCGGCCCATTTCTGGGCCCTGGCCCTGCTTCTGCGCGACGACTACCGCTCGGTGGGAATTCCGATGCTGCCGGTGGTGAAGGGTGAGGCGGTGACAGCCCGGGCGATCAGCCTGTACAGCTGGCTCACCGTGGCGCTGAGTCTGGGCGGCATCGCAGTGCTGCCAACGGGCGGCTGGCTCTATGGCCTGCTGGTGCTGCCCTTCAACGGCCGCTTGTTGCAGCTGAGCGGGAGGCTCCAGCGCAGCCCTGAGGAGGCCCAGCCCGCCCGCAACCTCTTCCGCTGGTCGATTCTCTATTTGTTCGGCATCTGTCTGCTGCTGGTTCTGGCCCGTACGGCCCCGGCCTCGGCCCTCGATCCCGCTCCCCTGCTGGCGGCGCTTCTGCAGCTGTCCAACACGCCCGCTGCCTAGATTGGCCCCCCCTCCAGCGAACGGGAGCAGATCAGGCTTGATCGAGCTGCAGCACCTCAGCAAGCGCTATGGCGGTGGCAGGAAGGCCCAGCCGGTGGACGCCCTCAACGACCTCTGTCTCTCGGTTCCCGCGGGCTGTCTCTATGGCCTGCTCGGTCCCAACGGAGCCGGCAAGACCACGGCCCTGCGCATCCTCTGCACCCTGCTGGCCCCGGATGCGGGTTCTGTGCAGGTGGCAGGGATCGATGCGCTGGCACAGCCCCGTGCCGTGCGCCGCCTGCTCGGTTATGTGGCCCAGGAGGTGGCGCTCGACAAGATCCTCACCGGCCGCGAGCTGCTCCAGTTGCAGGGTGATCTTTACCATCTGCGCCCCGCCGACCGTGACGTCCGCATCAAAGAGCTGATCGGCCTGCTCACGATGGACGACTGGATCGACCGTCGCTGCAGCACCTACTCCGGCGGCATGCGGCGCCGGCTGGATCTCGCAGCCGGTCTGTTGCATCGTCCGAGGGTACTGGTGCTGGATGAGCCAACCGTTGGACTCGACATCGAGAGCCGCTCGGCCATCTGGCAGGTCCTGCGTCAGCTGCGCGATCAGGGCACCACGGTTCTGCTCAGCAGCCATTACCTCGAGGAGGTGGATGCCCTGGCCGATCGTCTGGCGATCCTCGAATCCGGCCGTGTGATCGCCGAGGGGCCGCCCCAGGAGCTCAAGGCTGCCCTCGGCGGCGACCGCGTCACCCTGCGGGTGCGCGAATTCAGTGATGCCGAGGAGGCCGAAAAGGTGCGCATGCTCCTGCAGACCTGCCAGGGCGTAAGCCGTGTGGTGGTGAACCGTGCCCAGGGTTTTTCTCTGAATCTGGTGGTCGATGACGACAGCGTGGTGGAGCGGCTGCGCAGCCAGCTGGCCGAGGCGCGGCTGCCTGTCTTCGCCCTCTCCCAGAGCCGACCCAGCCTCGATGACGTGTACCTTCAGGCCACTGGCCGGACCCTGATGGATGCGGAGCTCTCCGTCGCGGGTCTACGGGATGTCAAGGCCGAGCGCAAGCAGGCGATGCGCTGACCCCATCTCCTCTCATCCCTCTCCTCCTCCCATCGTCCCCTTTGTCAGCCCCTCATCTCCGATGACCAGCGCTAGCACTCCGATCGCAGCCGCCGTCCCCGCTGCCGAGCCGTCGGCCCTTTCCGAGATCAGCCAGGAAACCTTCGCCCTCTGTCGGCGCCTGTTTGTCCAGCTGCTGCGTCGACCTTCCACGCTGGTGGCGGGGGTGCTCCAGCCCCTGATCTGGCTGGTTCTGTTCGGAGCCCTGTTTTCCAGGGCGCCCGAGGGTCTGCTGCCCGGTGGAAGCAGCTATGGACGCTTCCTCGGGGCCGGAGTGATCGTGTTCACCGCCTTCAGCGGCGCCCTCAATGCCGGACTGCCGCTGATGTTCGACCGGGAGTTCGGCTTCCTGAACCGGCTGCTGGTGGCTCCCCTGCGCTCCCGCAGCTCGATCGGGCTCGCCTCGGTGCTCTACATCACGGCCATGAGCCTGGTGCAGAGCCTGGCGATCATGGCCACCGCGGCTGCGCTCGGCTACGGCTGGCCCGGTGGCCCTGGCCTGCTGGTGGTGCTGGTCACCCTGCTGCTCCTGGTCTTTGCCGTGACGGCTCTCAGCCTCGGCCTGGCCTTCGCCCTGCCCGGCCACATCGAGCTGATCGCGGTGATCTTCGTGGCCAACCTCCCCCTGCTGTTCGCCAGCACCGCCCTGGCGCCGATTTCGTTCATGCCCCCCTGGCTGGGCTGGCTGGCGGCCCTGAATCCCCTTACCTTCGCGATTGAACCGATCCGAGCCGTCTACAGCGGTTCCTTCCACCTCGGCGACGTCGTTCTGAATGCTCCCTATGGGTCCCTCACCGCGGGCACCTGTCTGGGGCTTCTGGCCGTCCTTTCCGCGGCACTGTTCCTGGCGATCCGGCCGCTGCTGGACCGCAAGCTGACCTGACCCCCTGATCCCGTGCCCGATCCTGCTGTCGTCCCCCGCCGTCCGCTCCCCCCCCGCCCTGATCCGGCCAGCCAGTTGGTGGAGGCCATCCAGGGCCGGGATGCAGGCCGGACCCGCCGACTGGTCGAGGTGTGGGTGCATCGCCGGGGCCTGGCTTCCCTGTACGACTTCTGCGCCAACACCCTGCCGCTCTCGATCGACTCCGACGCGCAGCTGTGGCTGGGGAACCTGGATCTGGTCCAAGGTTCGGTCGTCACCGAGGGCTTTTCTCCGACTTCGGTGGTCGATCAGGCCCTGGCCGAGTTTGCCAATCACCTGGCAGGAACCGAACCCGAACGGGCACCCATGCCACAACCCGAACGGCAAGCAGCACCCGTTTCTGTTCAGCTGCTGGCTGTTGAGGAGGAAGCCACCCCAGCAAGGGCGTCTTCGCGATCACCCACGCCGGACTCGCTGCTGCGAGCGGCTCCAGTCAGGGCCATGCGTCTGGTGAGCCGAGCCAGGGTGCTGTTGCGCGAATGTCTGGAGGAGGTGTGGGACGGGCTCGGAGGTGCCGCCTCGGCTCGAGGCCGTCTCGAAGCCGTGGACCCGCCCTCTCCCGCGGCGACGGCGCTCCCCAAGGACGTCCTTCCTGCCGCTCCTGCAACGATTCCCGCCCCTTCCGCCTCCGTGGCCCTGGAGCGCCTGCGCCCCCGGCCTCGCCTGACGGTTCCCCGGCTTCCCCGGGCCACCCGTCCAGCTCCAGCCCCGCCGGACCTTGCGGATCTGCGCATGTGGCTGCCGGATCCGATCGAGGATCTTCCCCGCGCCTGCTGAGACTTTCCTTTTGTCCCCGTGTCGATGACCCTGCCTGCTGCTGAGAGGCTCTCCGGAGGGCTGATCGTTTCCGTGCAGGCACCGGAAGGCTCTCCCATGAGAGACCCGGCCGTGATCGCGGCGATGGCGGAAGCCAGCCTGGCGCGGGGAGCTATCGGCGTGCGGCTCGAGAGTCCGGAGCACATTGGCGCGGTACGGCGTCGCTGCCCTGGGGCCCTCATCGTGGGTCTGTGGAAACGGGTCCATCCCGGTAGCCCGGTGTACATCACGCCGGGCTGGGCCGAGATCCGCGCGGTGTGGGCTGCGGGGGCGGATGTGGTGGCCCTCGACGCCACCGACCGCCATCGGCCGGGGGGAGAGGATCTTGCTGCGCTGATCGCGCGCTGCCGCGAGGAACTGGGGGCACCAGTGATGGCGGATGTGGATTCGCTGGCCAGCGGGTTGCGGGCTGCCGAACTGGGTTGTGCCTGGGTTGGAACCACTCTGTATGGCTACACCGAGGCCACCGTCGGCCTGCGACCACCCGCCTGGGATCTGCTGGGGCCCTTGCGGCGGGAGCTGCCGCCGGCGGTGATGCTGATCAGCGAGGGCGGGATTGCCAGCCCTCAGGAGGCTGCCCGCGCGCTGGCTGCTGGTGCCGATGCAGTGGTGGTGGGTACGGCGATCACGGGGGTGGATCTGCAGGTGAGCGCCTACCTGGGAGCGATGGTCCCGAGCGCCTCGTCAGGGTGACAACGATCGCAAAACTTTCTTGACGTCCAGCCAGGGCGGGACGGTTGAGGTTCACCATGGGATCAGCTTGCTCTGGGCGGCAGGACGGTGGGATGGCCCCATCGGCCTGCCGCTCCTTGTCCCCTACAGCTGGTCCCTTACAGGCAGTTGCCATGGAGAATCGACGCTTCCTGTTCCCGTGGTGGATCACCGGCACCTGTACCGGTGTGGTGCTGTTCGGATCCACCCTGCTCGGTCTTCCCCTCAACTCGTACCATCTGGCGCAGGTTCAGGCCCTGAACCGGGAGCTCGGGAAGCTATGCACCGCTCCTCCGCGGCAGGCCATGACGGTCTGCCGCATCCATGCACGGCTGGTCAACGCGCTGTAGGCACCCTCGGTGCCTGGCGTCACATCATGCCGGGCATCCCCATGCCACCCATTCCTCCCATTCCTCCCATGCCACCCATTCCTCCCATGTCGCCGCCGGCGGGAGGTGCGGTGGGTTCGGGTTTCTCGGCGATCACCACCTCGGTGGTGATGAGCAGCGACGCGATTGAAACGGCATCCTGCAGCCCGAGGCGCACCACCTTGGCGGCATCGAGGATGCCGACCGAGAGCAGGTCGTCGTAGGTGCCGGTGAGGGCGTTGAATCCCTTGCCCTGCAGCCGGATCTCATTGACCACCACCTCACCATTGGCACCGGCGTTCACAGCGATCTGGCGAGCGGGGGCCGCCAGCGCCCGCTGCACGATCTCCATGCCGGTGCGCTGGTCGCCATGGGCGGCGGCGATCAGCGGTTCGAGCGCATCGGCCAACTGCAGCAGGGTGGTGCCGCCACCGGCAATGATTCCTTCTTCAATCGCCGCGCGGGTGGCGTTGAGGGCGTCCTCGATGCGCAGCTTGCGGTTCCTGAGTTCCGTTTCGGTGGGAGCTCCCACCCGGATCACGGCCACACCCCCGGCGAGCTTGGCAATGCGCTCCTGAAGCTTTTCCCGGTCGTCGTCGGAATCGGTGGCCTCCAGTTCGCGACGGATCGAAGCCACGCGCTCGGCCACGGCGGTGCGGTGATCCTCCAAGGCCACGATCGTGGTGTCGTCCTTGGTGATCGTGATGCGATGGGCGCTGCCCAGATCAGCCAGGGTCACCTTGTCGAGGTTCATGGCCCGGTCCTCGCTGATCAGCTGAGCCCCGGTGAGGATGGCGATGTCCTGGAGCATGGCCTTGCGGCGATCGCCGAAGCCCGGCGCCCGCACGGCGGCCACCTGGAGCACGCCACGGGTCTTGTTCACCACCAGGGTGGCCAGGGCTTCCCCCTCCACCTCCTCGGCGATGATCACCAGCGGTCTGCCGGTGCGGGTGACGGCCTCCCGCACCGGCACCAGGTCGGCGATGGCACCGATCGTGCGGTCGGTGATCAGCAGCAGGGGGTTGTCGAAGGCGCACTCCCGCCGTTCCTGGTCGATGATGAAGTAGGGGGAGCTGTAGCCGCGGTCGAAGGCCATGCCTTCGGTCACCTCCAGGTCGGTGGCCAGCGACTTGGATTCCTCCACGGTGATCACACCGTCGGCGCTGACCCTGCCCACGGCCTCGGCAATCATCCGGCCGATTTCTTCGTCGTTGCCGGAACTGACCGTGGCTACCTGGCGGATGGCCTCGCCCTCAACCGCGCGAGCGCGGCTGGCGATGCCCTCCACCACCTGAGCCGTGGCCTTCTCCATGCCCCGACGCAGTTCCACCGGGTTGGCCCCGGCGGCCACATTGCGCAGGCCTTCCCGCACCATGGCCTGGGCCAGGACCGTCGCGGTGGTGGTGCCATCACCGGCGGTGTCCTTGGTCTTGGAGGCCACCTGCTGGATCAGCTTGGCGCCGAGATTCTCGAAGGGATCGTCGAGCTCGATCTCCTTGGCGATCGTCACGCCATCGTTGACGATGTCCGGTGCGCCGAACTTCTTCTCCAGCACCACGTTGCGGCCCTTCGGACCGATGGTGACCCGCACCGCATCCGCCAGGGCATTCACGCCCCGCTCCAGGGAATCGCGCGAGGTATCGGAGAACTGGATCAGCTTGGCCATCGGGTTCGGTTGCGGGCGGACACGCGTTTTCAGGCTCCCACAGGGGCCACCCCCTCGGGCAGGGGGGTGTCGGTGGGGAAAGCCGAATGAATGGCTGCCGCATCGGTGCGAGCGTCCCAGCAGCGGGTGGTGCGGGCCCGGTAGCCTCCGGCCATGGAGGATCTGCTGCAGCAGACAATCGACAGCGCCGTGGCCACCGGTGCGGACGGCGGACTGGCCACCAGCGCCAACGGCATGGTGTTTCTGCTGATCGCAGCTCTAGGCGTGCTGATGGCCCTGGTTTACGTGCCGATCCGCCTGTTCCTCACGATCACGGCCCGGAGCCGGCGGCTGCGCCTGCTGCAACGGATCCGCCGCCTGCGCGACGAACTGGGGCAGCCCGTGGTGCCGGAATGAGGCCAAGGGCTTCGCGCCCTGCGCCCCGAGTGCTCAGCGCATCACCATGCCGCCGTCCACCTGCAGCACCTGGCCGGTGATGTAGGCCGCCGCAGGATCGGAGGCCAGGAAGCGCACGGCGCCGGCCACTTCCGCCGGCTGGCCCATCCGTCCCAGGGGAATGGCAGAGAGGATCGGCTCCTGATCGAGCCCGGCGGTCATGTCGCTCTCGATGAAGCCGGGGGCCACCGCATTGACCGTGACGCCCCGCCCGGCGAACTCCGCCGCGTTGCTGCGGGTCAGGCCGATCACGCCCGCCTTGGCGGCGCTGTAGTTCGCCTGGCCGGGGTTGCCCATCAGGGCTACCACCGAGGTGATGTTGATGATGCGGCCGGAGCGGGCCTTGAGCATCGAGCGGCTCACCGCACGGGTGCAGAGGAACACGCCGGTGAGGTTGAGGTCGATCACGCTCTGCCAGTCGGCGGTCTTCATGCGCATCACCAGGCCGTCGCGGGTGATGCCGGCGTTGTTCACGAGCACGTCGATGTGGCCGCTGCGCTCGAGCATTGCTTTCACCATGCCCTCCACCTCCGCCTCGTCGGCCACGTTGGCGCGATGGCTCCAGGCCCGGCCGCCGGCGGCTTCGATCGTCGCCACCACCTCGGCGGCGGCTTCGGGGGAGCTGGCGTAGTTCACCACCACTTCGGCCCCCGCTGCCGCCAGTTCGAGGGCGATCGCCCGGCCGATGCCCCGGCTGGCGCCGGTCACCAGTGCGGTCCGATGGGCAAGGGGGGCGGTCTTGGACATCGGAGCGGGACTTCGGTGGCGGCGATCGTATGGCCCCGGGTCCCGGTCCTGTTCTCAGCTCGTCATGCTGCCCACGTCCACCACCGCCCGCCCGAGCAGGTCGGCAAAGCGGCGCAGCTGCTCCTTGCTGCCGAGTACCACCAGCAACTGACCGGCGCCCAGGCGTACGTGACCGCCGGGATTGGCGAACAGCCGACCCGCCTCGCTTTCCCGCCAGGGGTTGGGAATGCCGTCCACCGGATGACGCACGGCCAGCACCATGGCCCCGCTGCGGCGTCCCAGCTCCAGTTCCGCGAGGCTGGCCCCGTCGATCCCCTCCAGATCTGCCGGATCGCTGCTGAGCTGGAACTCCTCCACCTCGCAGTCCGAGCCGCTGAGCAGTTCCATGAAACTCACCGCCAGGGGCCGCAGCGCGGTGGCGGCCATCGTGCGGCCGCCGGCCACATAGGGACTCACCACCTGGTTGGCGCCCGCCAGCCGCAGCTTGCGTTCCGCCTCCTCGCTGTCGGAGCGGGCGATCAGGCGGCAGTGGGGGGCCAGCCCCCGGGCGCTGAGCACCACGTAGAGGTTGGCGGCATTGCTTGTGAGGGCCGCCACCAGGCTGCGGCAGCGGTGGATGCCCGCCTCCACCAGCGTCTCATCGAGGGTGGCGTCCGCCATCAACACCGGCAAGCCCCGTTCCTCGGCGGCTTCACGCCGCTCTATATCCATCTCCACGACCAGCAGGGGCACCCCCTCGCGGGTCAGTTGTTCGGCGATCTCCTGGCCGATGCGGCCATAGCCGCAGAGGATGACGTGGTTGTGCATGCGGCGGATCCAGTGCAGGAAGCGGCGCTCGCGCAGCCGCCGGAAATAGCCCGATTCGGCGAGCCCCAGCATGCTCTGGATCGTGATCTGCACCACCACCAGGCCGCCGATGATCGTGAACACCGTGACCAGGCGACCGGCATAGCTGAGGGGCTGCACCTCGCCGAAACCGATGGTGGAGATGGTGATCGCCACCATCCAGTAACAGTCACCCCAGTCCCAGCCTTCGGTGATGCGGTAGCCAATTGCGCCGGCGTTCACCAGAGCCACCAGCGCCAGGATCGGGATCAGCCAGGGCCGCCGCGAACGAGTGGTGGGCGGCGAGGATCTCCTCAGCCGCGGCGGCCAGCGAAGCCGGAAGCGGCGGGGACGGCTGCGGGGGAAGGAGCCGCTCAGGATGCCTCAGCCCAGCCCCAGGGCGTTGAGCACGATCCGGTCGTCGAGGGCGCTGAGGCCTTCCGGGGCCGTGAGGCCCGCCACCCCGGGGCGTTGCGGCAGGCTGGCGGGATCTCGTCCCAGGGCCACGAGGGGCACGCCGCAGAGCAAGGCAAGTTCCTCGCTGAGCGGATCGCTGGCCAGCACCACATCCGCCGTGGCTACCTCCGCGGCCCCCGCCACCGCCGCGGCGGGGGAGACGGGGGGCAGGCGGCGGCAGCGCAGGCTCGGGATCGTGGTGCGGATGTGGTCCGGCAACCCCTGCCAGCGCTCCTCGGGCCAGTCGCCCGGCACCCCAGCCGGGGCCAGCAGCAGCAGCGGCCCGTCTCCCGACGGCTGGGCGGCGGTGGCCGCCTCGAGCGCCGCACGGGGAAGGCTGAGCCGGAAGGCATCGGCATCGAGCCGGACGCCGATCGGCTGCAGGAAGGCCTCCAGCGACTGGGCCGCCCAGCCGCCGGGCGGGGGGGTGACCGTGGTGGTGGCGGAGAATCCCCCGGTGGCCACCCGGGTGGGGATGTGGCTCATCGAGAGCATCAGGTCAACCTGGCGTCCCTGCGCCAGGTTGATGCAGGCCTGGAAGTCGGGTTCGCGCACCGAGCCCAGCAGGTTCGCCCAGTCCGCCAGGGAGGCATCGCCGAAGGCGAAGGGGATCACCTTCTCCACCGCCGGCAGCAGCTTCCAGAGGCCCGCGAGTTCGGGCCTGCAGGCCACCTGGATCGCGAATCCCAGCTGGTCGGCCACCGCGGCCGCCGCCGGCAGGGCCTGGAGCTGACGCACGCCATCCCCCGGGATCAGAAACAGTGCACGCATCGGGGGCCGGCCTCGCGGGCTGATTGTATGGACGCGATCCCCGTTGTCCCCCTCGCAGGGGAAGACCCTTTTGCATTTGCTGATCGCCGCCGCCGGCAGCGGCCGCCGCATGGGAGCCGATCGCAACAAGCTGCTGTTGCCCGTGGCCGGCCGGCCGGTGCTGGCCTGGACCCTGGAGGCCGCCCTGGCCTGCCCCGCCATCACCTGGATCGGGATCATGGGCCAGCCCCACGATGAGGCTGAAGTGGCGGCAATCGTGGCCGCCGCCGCTCCCTCCCTGCCGGTGCAGTGGATCCTGGGGGGGGAAACGCGCCAGGAGTCGGTGAGCCGGGGCCTGGCCGCCCTGCCGCCGGAGGCCGCGGCGGTGCTGATCCACGACGGCGCCCGCTGCCTGGTGGAGCCCGAACTGCTCACGCGCTGCGCGGAGGCGGTGCGGGAGGCGGTGGCCGCCGGGGCCGGCATGATCGCCGCCACCCCCGTCAGCGACACGATCAAGCAGGTGGACGAGCACGGGACGATCACTGCCACCCCAGACCGCAGCCGGCTCTGGGCGGCCCAGACACCCCAGGGATTCGGGGTCGCCCAGCTGCGCCAGGCCCATGCCCGCGCCGACGCCGAGGGCTGGAGCGTCACCGACGACGCCGCCCTCTACGAGCGGCTGGGGCTTGCGGTGCGGATCCTGGAGGCCCCGCCTTCGAATATCAAGGTCACCACTCCCTTCGATCTGGTGGTGGCAGAGGCGGTGCTCGCGTCCCGCCGCCAAGCCGCCTGAGGCGGCGAGCTCCTCAGGGCGTCAGGCTCAGTCCACCGGTGGACCCATTGAGGCGCGCCCGCACCCCAAGGGGCAGGGCCGCATTCCCGGGGGTGTGTCCCACCGGCAGCTCCGCCACCACCGGGATGCCCAGATCGAGGCTGCGTTCCCGCAGCACCTCGGCCACGGCAAAGCGCCGATCGGCAGGCTCGTCGGCCCGCCCGTCGGCCTCCTCACAGCCGCTGAAGCTGCCGAACCCCAGACCCCCCAGGCGCTGCAGGGCACCGCAGAGGCGCCAGTGGGTGAGCATCCTCTCCAGCCGGTAGGGGGCCTCGCCCACGTCCTCCAGGATCAGGATCGCCCCGTCGAGGGCGGGGAGATGGGCCGTGCCCAGCAGATGGGTGGCCACGGTGAGGTTGGCCACCAGCAGGGGGCCTTCCGCCTGTCCACCGCCCCAGGGCGTGCCTTCGAGGGTGGCCAGGGGTTCACCGAACAGCAGGGCCCGCAGCCGTTCGCGGCTCCAGTCCGGTTCCGCCGCGAGCGTGGTGAGCAAGGGACCGTGGATGGCGCCGGGCTGGCCCCGGGCCACCCGGTGCCAGAGGAGGGAGGTGACATCAGAGAAGCCCAGCAGCCAGCCCCCCGGCAGGTCGAGGGGCCCCTCCAGCAGGCGGGCCGATCCCCATCCCCCCCGCACGCAGGCCAGCAGCCCCGGGGGAGCATCCGCGGGATCGGGATGCAGGTCGGCGGCGCGCTCGGCATCGCCGCCGGCCAGGTCGCCCCAGCGGCGGCCCACCAGCTCCTCGCTGCGGGGGTCCACCGAGAGGCCCCAGTCGCGCAGCACGGCGATGCCGGCCTCCAGCCGGGCGGCCTCCTCGAGGGCCGAGCTGGCGGCCACCAGTCGCACCCGATCGCCCGGGCGCAGGGCCGGAGGCAGGGTCAGGCAGGGGGCGGCGGCCACGGGCGGCATCGGCGTCAGCGGGAGAGGGTGGGCAACACCAGAGCGAGCAGCAGGAGGGCCCCCAGTTGCACCTGGCGGGCGAAGTGCCGGCCGTAGGCGGAGCGGGGCAGGTCGCTGCGGCGCAGCAGGGCCGCCTCCCGCTGCATGCCGGCCGCAGCCACAGCCCAGGGGATCCAGAACAGCGGGCCGCCCAGTCCCTGCAGCACGGCAGCGGCGGCCAGGGCGAGGGCGGTGGCCCCGTAGCAGAGCGAAACCGCGGTGGGTGCCGCCGTCCCGAGGGTGAGGGCGCTGCTGCGCACCCCCAGGCGACGGTCGTCGTCGCGGTCGCTCATGGCGTAGACGGTGTCGAAGCCGAAGGTCCACACCACCGCCGCCAGCCAGGTGACCAGCAGCGCTCCGCCGCCGCCACCATCTCCGAAGCCCCCTCCGCTGAAGCCGCCGACGGCGGCCCAGGGGATCAGAACGGCGAAGCCCCAGCAGAAGGCCAGCACCAGCTGGGGCAGGGGGAACCAGCGTTTGGCGGAGGGGTAGAGCAGCACCGGCGGCAGGGTGGCCACAGCCAGCATCAGACAGGTGCCGCGGACCGCGGCCGGCAGGGCCAGTACCACCGCCAGGGCCGCCAGCAGGCAGAGGAGCAGCAGCGCCACGGCGCTGCCCACGGCCACCCGGCCCGCCGCCAGCGGCCGGTCGCGCGTGCGTTCCACCAGCGGATCGATGCGCCGGTCCCAGAGATCGTTGGCGATGCAGCCCGCGCCGCTGACCGCCAGGCCGCCGAGCACGATCCAGCCCACCAGGGGGGCCGGCGGTGGCGCTCCGGGGGCCAGCCACAGGGCCCAGCCGGCGGGGATCAGCAGGATCAGGCGGCCACTGGGCTTGTTCCAGCGCAGCAGCCGCAGCCCGTCGCTGATGCCGCCACCGCCAGCGCCACTGCCGCCGGCCTGCATCCAGGCGCCCAGCCCAGCCATCGCCTCCCCCAGGACGCGCCCAACCCTAGGGCCGCTGCCGGGGAGCGCCGGCGATGGCAAAGTGGCGCCGCCGATCCGGCGCCGGCGAGCCATGGTCCCGAGTTCAGCCCCGCCCCCCGTCGCGGGGCCCGCTCCCGGTGAGGTGCCTGCGGGCGTGCGCCGCGTCGCCGCGATCGACATCGGCACCAATTCGATCCACCTCCTGGTGGCGGCGATCGATTCCTCCCTGCACAGCTTCAGCGTGCTGGTGGCCGAAAAGAGCACCACCCGCCTGGGGGAGAGGGATCCCGAGACGGGCGATCTGAGCCCCGAGGCGATCGAGCGGGCGTTCCGCACCCTGCGCCACTGCCGCGACCTGGCCCTCAGCCACGGTGTGGAACAGATCGTCACCGCCGCCACCAGCGCCGTCCGCGAGGCACCGAACGGGCGCACCTTCCTGCAGGCCCTGCAGGAGCAGCTGGGGCTCGAGGTCGATCTGGTGAGCGGTCCGGAGGAGGCCCGCCTGATCTACCTGGGCGTGTTGTCCGGCATGGCGTTCGGTGATCAGCCCCACCTGATCCTCGACATCGGCGGCGGCTCCACCGAACTGATCCTCGCCGACGAGCGCGATGCGCGGGCGCTCACCAGCAGCCGCATCGGCGCCGTGCGGCTCCAGCGGGAGTTCTGCCAGCAAGATC
Organism: Cyanobacteriota bacterium; assembly: GCA_046342315.1. Classification (GTDB taxonomy): domain Bacteria; phylum Cyanobacteriota; class Cyanobacteriia; order PCC-6307; family Cyanobiaceae; genus Cyanobium. The sequence continues at coordinate 3,593 of JBKDPV010000125.1, read as the reverse complement.
CCCTGCCGGAGGGCCGTCGCACCTTCCTGTCGGCTTACATCCAGGGGGCGCTCGATCCGGCGGTGGCCCAGGTGCGGCGGTCCCTGCGGCCCGGTGAGAAGCCGATCCTGGTGGCCACCAGCGGCACGGCGATGGCGATTGCGGCCCTGGCGGCTGCGGAGGACCCCAAGCCGCCGATGAAGCTGCACGGCTACCGGGTGAGCCGGGCGCGCGCAGCCCAGATCCTGGATCGCCTGGTGGCGATGACGCCCGAGCAGCGCCGCGCCCTGGCGCCGATCAACGAACGCCGGGCGGAGATCATCGTGCCGGGGGCTCTGATCCTGCTCACGGCGATGGAGATGCTGCAGGCGCGGGGCTTCGTGGTCTGCGAGCGCGCCCTGCGCGAGGGGCTGATCATGGATTGGATGCTGCGCAGCGGACTGCTCGACGACCGCTTCGCCTTCCAGAGCACCATCCGCGAGCGAACGGTGCGGCACCTGGCCCGCACCTATGGGGTGGACAGCGCCCGGGCGGACCAGGTGGCCGCCCATGCCTTGAGCCTCTACGACCAGACCCGGGGACTGCTGCATCACGATCGGGGCGCGGGCCGCCTGCTGCTCTGGGCCGCCGCCCAGCTCCACGCCTGCGGCAAGCACGTGAACGTGGGCGCTTATCACAAGCACACCTGGTACCTGATCCGCCATGGCGAACTGCTGGGCTACTCCCAGGCCGAGCATCTGATGGTGGCGGCGATCGCCCGCTACCACCGCCGCAGCCTGCCGAAGAAGCGCCACGAGTCGTGGCAGCTGATCGAGAGCCGCGACGACCGCCGCACCGTGACCTCGATGGCCTTGCTGCTGCGGCTGGCGGCAGCCCTCGACCGCCGCCCCGAGCCCATGGTGGCTGGCCTGCGGGTCCGCGCCATCCCAGGGCTGGTGGGAGAGCCTGAGGGTGTGAGCATCACGCTGGAGCCCAGGCCTCAGCACCCCGACGAGGCACCGATTGATCTGAGCCTGGAGTGCTGGAGCCTGCGATCGTGCGCCGAGGTGATGCTGGAGGCCACGGGCCTGCAGCTCAGGGTTGAGGGGACGGAGGGTGTGCCGGCACTGTCGACGGGCGGCTGAGGGAGGGGCTGAAGCGCTTCCATTCGAAATCGTCACTGGCGCCAAGGGGCCGGGCCGCCATTCCCGGTGCTGACACGGTGACCTCATCGGGGCGGCCGGCTCTCACCTCCAGGCCGCGGCCGAGCGGGAAGGAGCGCGGCTGGGAGAGGGTGCCTTCAAACAGGATGCGGCCGTTCAGGTCCTGCACGGCCAGCCAGCTGGGTTCGCGGGGCCGCAGCTCGAGGCTGGGCAGGGCGGTCGGGCTGGTGGGTGCCGCCGTCGTCGCGGCGGGGGCACCGGACGCCGGTCTGGCCGCCGCGGGAGTGCGGGAGGGTGCCTGCCGTTTCGGCAGCAGCAGGGCCATGGCCAGTCCCAGGGCCACCACGGCGGCGGCGGCGGCCGGCAGCCAGGCGGGCATGGCGGGAGAGGGAGCGGCGAGCCTTGCCGGGCGGACTTCCGGGGCCAACGGCTCCGATGCGACCAGGGCTGGTACCACCGGCCGCCGGACCGGCTCCATCAGGCCGCTGCGACGCAGGGCGGCGATCTGCTCATCGATGGTGATCCCGAGGGATCCGGCCACCCGCTTGGCCTGAGCGATCACGAACACCGGTTCCGGCAGTCGGCTCCGGTCCCCCTGCTCAAGGGCATCGAGCTGGTCGGTGCCCAGTCGCAGCCTCTCCGCCAGTTCCTCCTGGCTCAACCCCTGCCGGCTCCGCGCCTCCCGCAGCAGCTGCCCGAGCGCTTGCAGCTCGGGCAGGGTCTCGCTGCTGGGTGAGGCAGGGGACTTAGGCACCGAGAACCGACAAGGTTGTGCCCGCAGTATGCCGGACACAAACCACAACGCCCACGCTGCGGCTGCAGCAAGACCAGCAGAGGATCTGTAATCAAGTGGGCGATACTGGATTCGAACCAGTGACCCCTTCCGTGTGAAGGAAGTGCGCTACCGCTGTGCTAATCGCCCGCATGCGTTGACCGCAGCCCGATCAGCATAGAACACGGCCCCCCCGCGCCCTTCTCCGGTTGAGCTGGATCCTGCTGGGCCTGCTGGTCACCGCCACGGGGCTGGCCCAGGTCGAGGCCCTGCAGCGCACGGCGGCAGCCTGCGGGTGGGCGCTGCGGCCCTGATGCTGGCCGGGGCGGTGCTCGTGCTCACCGGCGGGGTCTCGTGAGCACGATCCCCGGTTGGAGGGGGCGGTGCGAGAAGATTTGCCGTTGGCCTGAGCGACGGCAGGGTGAGCGACCAGGAGAGGCAGACATCGGACAGCCCCAGCGGCATCGCGGCGGTTGATGCCACAACCGATGTGCTGATCGTGGGTGGGGGCGTGTGCGGCACGGCCCTGCTGTTCGAGCTGGCCCGCTACACCGATCTGGCCTCCCTCACGCTGGTGGAGCGCTACGGGCAGCTGGCGCAGGTGAACTCCAAGGCCACCAACAACAGCCAGACGATCCACTGCGGCGACATCGAGACCAACTACACCCTCGAGAAGGCGCTGAAGGTGAAGCGCACCGCCGAGATGATCGGCCGCTACGCCGAACTCCTGGAGCCTCAGGAGCGCGACCGGTGCGTGTTCCGCACCCCCAAGATGGTGCTGGGGGTGGGAGAGAAGGAATGCGCCTTCCTGCGCCGCCGGTTTGAGGAGTTCTCGCCCCATTTCCCGGCGATGGAGCTGCTCGATGCGCCCGCGATCGCCGAATGGGAACCCCAGGTGGCCCTGGTCGGAGGGAAGCCCAGGCCCGAGGAGATCGTGGCGATCGGCATCCGCAACTCCCCCACCGCCGTCGACTACGAGGCCCTCTCCGAATCGTTTCTCGTGCGGGCACGCGCCGAGCTGGAGGGAACGGAGCGACGGCTGGATCTACGCCTGGGCACGGTGGTGCAGCGCATCCTCCCCGACGGCGACGGCTTCGTGGTGGAGATGGCTGCCACGTCTGGCGGCTCAGCGGGAAGGTTGTCCGCGGGCCTGCTCCAACGGGTGCGGGCGCGTCAGGTGGTGGTGAATGCCGGGGCCCACAGCCTGCTGATGGCCCAGGCGATGGGCTTCGGTCTGCAGTATTCCTGCCTGCCGGTGGCCGGCAGTTTTTACTTCACCCCCGCCTGCCTCAACGGCAAGGTGTACACCGTCCAGAACGATCGCCTGCCGTTCGCGGCCCTGCATGGCGATCCCGATGTGCGCGTGCCCGGCCAGACCCGCTTCGGCCCCACCGCCCTGCTGCTGCCCCGGCTGGAGCGTTATGTGGCCGCCTCCTTCGGGCAGTTTCTGCAGGTGCTGCGCCTTGATGGCGCCGTGCTCGCCGTGTTGTGGCAGCTGTTTGGCGTTGCCGATATCCGCAATTACATCCTGCGCAACCTGCTCTACGAGGTGCCCTGGTTGCGGCGGCGGCTGTTCCTCGCGGATGTGCGCAAGATCGTTCCCGGACTGCGTTTGGAGGATCTGCGCTTTGCCGAGGGCTTCGGTGGGGTCCGCCCCCAGTTGATCGACAAGCAGGCCCGCCGCCTGATGCTCGGTGAGG
>JBKDPV010000124.1:0-18562 GCA_046342315.1 Cyanobacteriota bacterium | reverse complement strand
CGGCTGGGTGATGTCCGATCGAAGGCCGTGACGATGGGGAAGATCGCGGATGTGTTGCAAGCGCGAGAGCAACTCGATGAAGCGCTGCGCATCCGCCAAGAGGAGGAACTGCCCGTCTATGAACGGCTGGGTGATGTGCGCGCGAAGGCCGTGACGATGGGGGAGATCGCGGACATCCTGAAGGCGCTCGAGCAGGGAGACCGAAGGCCTACGCCTGACTGAGGCACTCGTTCACCCGCTCAGCCCTGCAGCAGCGAGCGGAGCCCTTCGCTGTACAGAAGCCCGGTGCAGAGGATGCCGCCGGCCCAGCAGAGGCTGCGCAGGGGCGGGAGGTTGGCCACGTAGGCGCCGACGTAGCCGAGGCGCAGCAGCGGATGCAGCCAGGCAGCGATGGCGCTGACGCCGGCGGTGGTGGTGAGGTCCGGGGCGGCGAGCAGCACCAGCAGGCAGGCGGGGGCGTGCAGGGTGAAGGCCTCGAAGCTGTTCTGATGGGCCCAGCTGGCGCGCTTGCCCCAGGCCGGCAGCCGCTCGAACATCGCCCGCGGCGCCGCCAGATCGGCGGGGGTGAAGTCGGCCTTGGCGCGACCGGCCGCCAGGGGGATGAGGCTGAGGATCACCACGGCGCCGCTGAGCACCAGCGACCAGGCGAAGGGGGCCACGGTGGCTGGCGGAATCGCCGGCAGGGAGGTGGCGGCCAGCAGGGTCAGCGGAGGCATGGGGGTGCAGGGGCGCGGGCTGCCCTTTTTTAGGCGGTAGCGATCCGGGCCCGTTCGTCCGGGTGGTGGCAGGAGAGGTCACAGCCGCGCTGAAGCACGGAGGCGAGCAGGGTCAGAGATGGAAGCACCATCAGGTGGCTCCTTCCAGGGCCTCGATCCAATCGGCCGCCGCCGTCACCCCGCCTGCCGCCTGGCAAGCCGCCTGCAGGCGCTGGGCGTTGGCGCGCAGGCTCGGGTCCTCCAGCATCTGCGCCACGAGCGCCCGCAGCGTCTCCACCCGCAGGCGCCGGAGCGGCAGCACCCGGCCGGCGCCGCACCAGGCCAGGCGGGCGGCGATGCCGGGTTGTTCGTTAGTGATCGGGATCGCCAGCACGGGCACGCCGCAGCCAAGGGCGGTAAGGGTGGTGTTGAGGCCGGCATGGGTGATCACCAGGGCAGAGCGCTCGATCAGCTGCTGGTGAGGGGCGTAGGCCACCACCAGCGGATCGCCGGGCAGGGAGGGGATCGGGTGGCGGGGATTGCCGAGGGAGATCACCAGTTGCGCGTTGAGGGGGGCGCAGGCGGCGGCGATCCGCTCAAACAGCTCGGGGCGGCCGTTCTGCAGGGTGCCGAGGGAGGCGTACACCAACGGACGGCCATCCAGGCGCTGCCAGGGGAAGGGAACGGCCTGGCGCAGCAACGGCTCCTGGCCGGAGGGATCCGCGAGCCGGCCGACGTAGTGAAAGTGCGGTGCCAACCGCTCCCTGGGGAAGTCGAAGGCGGCCGGCAGCTGCGCCAGTTGCAGCAGGGGCGAAAGGGCCTGCTCCTTGCGGCGGTGGCGCGGCAGGCCCAGCGCCTGGCGCCGCTCCTGCAGGTCGCGCCAGATCGGCGCGGTGAGGCGATCGAGCAGCGCATTGCCGAGCTGGTTGCGCCAGCGCAGCCACGGCCGCCGGCTCGGCAGCCAGCCGGTGAAGTAAGGAGGCACCGCTGGCTCGCGGTTCACCGGCAGGGCGTTGGCGATCGTCACGAAGGGCAGCCCCAGCCGTTCCGCCACGGCGCCGCCGGCCGGGTTGAGCTGATCCACCAGCAGCACATCCACCGCCGCGGCGCCCAGCGCCGCCGGCAGTTCCGCAAACAACATCGCCTGCTCGCGCAGGAAGTACTGCACCGAGAAGCGCAGGCCGGCGCCGCCGCTGAGTTTGCCCAGGGTGGCGTAGGCCGCCTCCACTGCGCCCGGTGGGAAGGCTTCAGCGCCGATCGTGACCACCTGCAGCGGCAGGCCCGCCAGTTTGCTGGCCCCATCGGCCACCGTGAACGCCACCACCGCATGGCCGCGGCGGATGAGTTCAAGAGCCAGGGCCGCCATCGGGTTGAGGTGGCCGATGGCCGGCGGCGCGATCAGGCCGTAGCGGCGGGTCATGGCGGGAATGGCTCTGTTGGTTGATTCGAGCAGGGCAAGCTGCCGCGATGGACTGCGGATATCTAGCCTGACCCTGCATCGCCGATGTGGAGAATGCCGCAGCCGGCTCCGCCACCGGAAACGCAGGCGCGCCGGCGGATTGTTGCGCTGCTGGCGGCCTCGGGCTGGACGGTGCAGGAGCGCAGCGAGCTCCAGCTGGAGGCGTTCCTGGCATGGATCGCGCAACCAGAGCCCGAGCTCGCCGGATCCGCTGGCCCGGCTGATCACCAGCCCAGATGCAGCCAGCGTCTCGGTTCCAGCTGGATCGCGATCACACTCGATTTTGTTACCTGGTAAGGCAACAGGTTGGTCTGGCCCGCGGTTGCCGCGTGCACTTTGAACTGGTGGGCGATCACCTCGAGGTGCGTGCCTGGTGGCCGGATCAGCCTCTGCCCGTGGTCGTTGATCCCGCCAGCCAGTGGAAGCTGTGATCGGCCTCGACACCCATGGGCTTGCCCGCTACTTCGAGGCGGAGGAAGGCACTGATGCCCTCACCCTGCCTGGGATCAGGCTTCATCCCACAGACTCTGCAGCGTCCAGGGGCTGCCCTCCAGAAGCCAGAACGAGCCATCCACGAGGCGGCGGTGCTGATCCAGCCCGGCGATCCGCTCCAAATCAGCCGGTGTGAGTGGGAGATCGGCCGCCGCCAGGTTGTCCCGCAGCCGGGCCGGGCTCACCGATTTGGGGATGGTGGAGATACCGCCCTGCAGCTGCCAGGCGATCAGCACCTGGGCGGGGCTGCAGCCGTGCTCCGCGGCGATCGCGCCGATCACGGGGTTGTCGAGCAGCACCGGCTCATCGGCGCCCTTGAGGGCGGCCGGCCGGTCGCCGGAGCCCAGCGGGGAATAGGCGGTGATGTGGACTCCTGCGGCGTTGCAGTGAGCCAGCAGCTCCGGCTGCTGCAGCAGGGGGTGCCGCTCCACCTGATTCACCTCCGGTTTGATGCGGCAGTGGGCGAGCAGTTCGTGCAGTTTGCGGCTGGAGAAGTTGCTCACGCCGATGTGGCGCGTGAGGCCCAGCTCCAGCACGGCTTCCATGCCCGCCCAGGTGTCGGCCAGCGGCACCGCCGCCGGCGGCAGCAGGTCGTCGCCGCTGCTGGGAAAGGCGACGCCGGGCCTGATCGGCACCGGCCAATGCACGAGGTAGAGATCCAGCCAGTCGAGGCCGAGGTCGGTGAGGGTGCGACGCAGGGCCGGCTCCACATGGCCCTGCCCGTGAGCGTTGGACCAGAGCTTGGAGGTGATCCACAGCTCCTCGCGGCGCACCTCACCGTCGGCAATGGCACCGCGGATCGCCTCGCCCACCTCCGGTTCGTTGGCGTAGACGCTGGCGCAGTCGATGTGGCGGTAGCCCAGCCGGATCGCCTGCCGCACCGCGGCTCCCACCTCGCCGGGGGCCGCTTTCCAGGTGCCCAGACCCAGCAGGGGCATGCGGTCACCGTTGGCGAAGCTGGCGCTGCGCATAGGGGGCGTTGGGCAACTGCAGGCACCCTAGGCAGCCTTGTCGTTCCCACCGCCACCCGCGCGGCTTGAGCGGGTTGGCAGGTGATCAGAGCCGCTGCCGGGCCCGCTGGCAGCGGCTGGGCGAACGGCGCCAGGATCGGCGAAGGGATCCGCAGCAGGGTGTTCGATCGCCGCGCCGGCAGCGCCAACCCACCTGGAGCGAGGCCAACCCCGAGGGCCGCTGACGCTGCCACGACCTTGAAGACCTGCTCGCCCGGACAAGATCAGCCTCGATCACTTCTGGCTCAAGGACGACAGCGTCCTCGATTCCGACAACCTTCCCGATCCCAACCTGATCGCCACCGAAATCACAGGCGACCAGCGCAGTGCCCTCGAACAGATGGAGGCACCACAGGGCGACCTGGAGTTCAGCTCCGCCCCATAGGATCAATTCTCCCCTTGCCACGACCGCGAGCCCCCGCCCCATGGCCGACACCTTTTCCTTCGACGTCGTCTCCGATTTCGATCGCCAGGAGCTGGTGAACGCCGTCGACCAGGTGCGGCGCGAAGTGGGCCAGCGGTACGACCTCAAGGATTCCGGCACTGTGATCGACCTTGAGGAAACGGTCCTCACGATCACCACCGCCAGCGACATGACCCTGGAAGCGGTGGCCGACGTATTGCGCCAGAAGGCCACCAAGCGCAACCTCTCGCTCAAGATCTTCGACTTCCAGACCCCCGAACCGGTGGGCGGCAACAAGGTGAAGCAGGAGGTGAAGCTGCGCAAGGGCCTCAGCCAGGAGCTGGCCAAGAAGCTCAGCAAGACAGTGCGCGACTCCCTCAAGAAGGTGACCGTGGCGATCCAGGGCGAGAGCCTGCGGGTCACCGGCAAGAGCAAGGACGACCTGCAGCAGGCGATCCAGCTGCTGCGCGAGCAGGACCTGGAGGTGCCGCTGCAGTTCGAGAACTACCGCTGAGGCGCGAGGGCCGGCTCCCATGCCCGATGGCAACGCCGGCCCCGGCGGCTGGCGCTTCTGGATCGACCGCGGCGGCACCTTCACCGATCTGGTGGCCCAGACACCGGATGGCCGCACCGTGGTGCGCAAGGTGCTCTCCGAGCAGCCGGAACAGCCCGGCGATCCGGCGATCCGGGCCCTGCGTGATGTGCTGGGACTGGAGCCGGGAGCCCCGCTGCCGCCGGGGCTGGTGGAGGAGGTGCGACTGGGCACCACCGTGGCCACCAACGCCCTGCTCGAAAGGCGAGTGGCGCCGGTGCTGCTGCTGCTGAACCGCGGCCTGGCCGATCTGCCTCGCATCGGCGACCAGCACCGCCCCGATTTGTTCGCCCTCGAGATCGTGCGGCCCCGGCCGCTCGACATGAAGATGGTGGAGATCACGGGACGGCGGGCCGCCGATGGGCACGCGCTGGAGCCCCTGCAGCTCGATGAGGCCCTGGAGGAGAAGATCCGCCAGGCCTGGAACGACGGCTACCGCAGCATCGCCGTGGCCCTGCTGCACGCCTACCGCCATCCGCAGGAGGAGATTGCACTGGGGAGCTGGCTGGAAGAGCGGGGCTTCGGCCCGGTGCACCTTTCGCACCAGGTGAGCCGTCGGGCCCGGCTCGTGCCCCGGATGGCCACCACCGTGGCAGAGGCGGCCCTGGCCCCGGTGCTCTCGGCCTACCTGGAGCGCGTGCGCACCGATCTGGGGGCAGGCAGCCGCCTGCGGGTGATGACCTCCAGCGGTGCCCTCTGTGCTCCATCGCTGCTGCGGGCCAAGGACACGATCCTCTCCGGGCCGGCCGGCGGCATGGTGGGCGCGGCAGCGGCGGCCCGGGCCGCCGGCTTCGGCGACCGCCCCCTGCTCGGCTTCGACATGGGCGGTACCTCCACCGACGTGTTCCACCTCGCGCCCGGCGCCGAGGCGAACGGCTTCGAGCACCGCAGCGAAACCCAGATCGATGGCCTGCGGCTGCAGGCGGCGATGCTGCCGATACACACCGTGGCGGCCGGCGGCGGATCGGTGCTGCAGGTGGAGGGCGGGCGGCTGCAGGTGGGACCCCGCTCCGCCGGCGCCAATCCCGGCCCCGCCTGCTACCGCCGCGGTGGGCCGGCCACCATCACCGACGCCAATGTGCTGCTGGGCCGCCTGCCGATCGAGGCGCTGCCGGCGGTGTTCGGCGCCGGTGGCGACCGGCCGGCCGATGGCGAGGCTGTACGGCAGCGGTTCACCGCGCTGGCCCTGGAGCTGGCCGCCCCGGGCGAGCCGCCGGCCGCACCGGAAGCGGCGGCGATGGGGGCCCTGACGATCGCGATCGAACGCATGGCCGAGGCGATCCGTCGGATCTCGATCCAGCGGGGCCACGACATCCGGGAGGCAGTGCTGGTCTGCTTCGGCGGCGCCGGCGGCCAGCATGCCTGCGCCCTGGCCGAGGCCCTCGGGCTCTCCCAGGTGCTGCTCCACCCGCTGGCCGGGGTGCTCTCGGCCTGGGGGATCGGCCGGGCACGGCAGAGCCTGCTGCGGGAACGGGCCGTGCGCCGCACACTGAGCCTGGAGGCGCTCGCGGAGGGGGATCGGCTGCGGCAGAAGCTGGTGAAGGAAGCCAGCGCCGATCTGCGCAGCGCAGGCGATCTGGCGAGCGATGCTGCCCCACGGCTTCGGGAACGGCTGGAACTGCGCTACGCCGCCAGCGACCAGGGACTGGAAGTGGCAGCCCCCCAGGCCTCCGATCCGGCCGCTGCCCTGACGGAGCTGCGCAGCGCCTTCGAGACCCTGCACCGGCGCCGCTTCGGTTACGTGGTGGAGGGCGAGCCGCTGGTGCTGGAGCGGATCGTGGTGGAGGTGGAGGCCCCCGATCCACCTGCCGGCAGCGGCCCCGCTCCGGGCGGGGGGTGGGAGGTTGGCGGCGGGAAGATCGGCATCGAGCCCCGCCGGGTCCCCCTGGCCCTGCGGCAGGGAAGCGGAGTGGAGCTGGCTCAGGTGTCCTGCTGGCGCCGGGAGGATCTGCTGTTGGAAAGCCCGCTCCAGGGACCAGCCCTGATCATGGAGAGCACCGGCACCACGGTGCTGGAGCCGCAGTGGGAGGCACGGCGTCTGCAGGGGGGCGAGCTGCTGCTGGAACACCACCCGACCGGGGCCCCGATCCTGGCCCCGATCGATGCCGACGCGACGCGCACCTCCCCCGGGGCCCGGGTGGATCCGATGCGGCTCGAGCTGTTCCATCATCGTTTCGCCGCCATCGCCGAACAGATGGGCGTGCGCCTGCAGCAGAGCGCCCGTTCGGTGAACATCCGCGAGCGGCTCGACTTCTCCTGCGCCCTGTTCGATGGCGAGGGGGCTCTGGTGGCCAACGCCCCTCACATTCCCGTGCATCTCGGCTCGATGGGCGAGAGTGTGGTGGCGCTGCTGGCGGCGATCCGCCGCGGCGAACGCCCGTCGCTGGCACCGGGGGATGCGATCGCCAGCAACGACCCCTACGGCGGCGGCACCCACCTGCCCGACATCACCGTGATCACGCCGGTGTTTTCCCCGGAGGCCGAAGCGGGCTCGGCCCCGGCGTTCTACGTGGCCTGCCGCGGCCACCACGCCGATGTGGGGGGCATCAGCCCCGGCTCGATGCCTCCCTTCAGCGGCTCGATCGCAGACGAGGGATTGCGGCTGGTGAACGTTCCCCTGCTCGTAGGCGGCCGCTTCGACGAAGGGGCCTGGCGGGTCCTGCTGGCCGCCGGTCCGCACCCGGTGCGCAACCCCGACCAGCTGCTCGCCGATCTGCAGGCCCAGGTGGCCGCCAACCGGCTGGGGGTGGAGGAGCTGCAGCGCTGGATCGAGCGCGAAGGCGAGGACGAGGTGCGCTCCTGGATGGCTCACATACAAACCAACGCCGCCGAGGCGGTGCGGGAGGTGATCGATCGCCTCCACGACGGCGATTGCTGCGTGGAACTCGACGACGGCAGCCACATCGCCGTGAGCGTGCGGATTGACCCGGCAGCCCGTCGGGCGCGGGTGGATTTCAGCGGCACCTCCCCCCAGCACCGCGGCAATCTGAACGCGCCGCTGGCGATCACCAAGGCGGTGGTGCTCTACGTGTTCCGCTGCCTGGTGGGCCGGCCGATCCCCCTGAACGCCGGCTGCTTCGCGCCGATCGATCTGGTGGTGCCGCGGGGCTGCCTGCTGCGGCCGGAACCGCCGGCCGCGGTGGTGGCCGGCAACGTGGAAACGTCCCAGGCGGTGGCCAACGCCCTGTTCGGCGCTCTGGGGGTGATGGCCGCGGCCCAGGGCACCATGAACAACCTCAGCTTCGGCGACGAGCGCCGCCAGTACTACGAAACGATCTGCGGCGGCACCGGCGCCGGACCCTCCTTCGCGGGCGCCGACGCGGTGCAGAGCCACATGACCAACTCCCGCCTCACCGATCCGGAGATCCTTGAGGATCGCTTCCCGGTGGTCCTCGAACGCTTTTCTGTTCGGCGCGGCAGCGGCGGCCGGGGCCGCCACGCCGGCGGCGACGGTGTGGAACGGTGGCTGCGCTTCGAGGCGCCCCTGTCGGTGTCGCTGCTGAGCGGTTCGCGGCGTGTGGCCCCCTTCGGCCTGGCTGGGGGGGAGAGCGGGCATGCCGGTGAGAACCGGCTGGTGCGGGCCGACGGAAGCGAGCTGCCGCTGTTGGGCTGCGCCGCGCTGGAGGTGGAACCGGGCGATCGGCTGCAGATCGCCACCCCCGGCGGCGGTGGCTACGGCGCCCCGAAGACGGAGTGATGAAGGTGGCGGGGCTTCTGACGCCGCTGGCATTGCTCAGCGTTGCGCTGCCAGCGGCGGTGGCGGCCGACTTCGCGCCTCTCCTGCAGGAGCGCCCCGGGCGCTTCCGACCCGTCCGCTCCAGCGGCGGGATGGTGGCCGGCCAGGAACCCCGGGCGGCAGCGGTGGGGGCGGCGATGCTCGCCGCCGGTGGCAATGCGGTGGATGCGGCGGTGGCCGCTTCCTTCGCCGAGGCGGTAACGCTGCCGGCGGCCGGCAATCTGGGCGGCGGCGGCTTTCTGGTTCTGTGGCTGCCGGGAACATCGCCGGCCCCCGGGCGCGGCTGCCTGCCGAGCGGGCCCAGCGGAGCGACGAGCCCGGAGCTGCCGATCGGCGACGGTCGGGCAGTGGCGATCGATTTCCGCGAGAGCGCGCCGGCGGCCGCCACGGCAAACCAGTTCCTGGCGGCCGATGGCCGCGTCGATCGCCAGCGGGCCACGCGCAGCCCGTTGAGTGGCGGCGTACCCGGCAGCGTGGCAGGGCTGGTGCTCGCCCAGCGCTGCTACGGCCGCCTGCCGCTGACGCGGGTGATCGCCCCGGCCATCGCCCTGGCGGAACAGGGCTTCGCCGTGGATGCATCCCTGGCCGAGTCCCTCGCCGATGCAGCCCAGCTTCTGGCCGCCGATCCCGGGGCGCGGCGCACCTTCCTGCGCGCCGTGCCGGGCGGGACTCCCCGCGCCCTTGCGGCCGGTGAGATCCTGCGCCAGCCGGAACTGGCCGGCAGCCTGCGCCGCATCGCCCACTCCGGGCACCAAGGGTTCTACGGCGGAGCCACCGCCGCCGCGCTCACGGCACTGATGCAGGCGAAAGGGGGGCGGATCACCGCCGCCGACCTGGCGGCCTACCGCGCCCGGCTGGTGCGGCCGCTGCGGATCACGTTCCGGGGGCATGCGGTGCTGGCCCCCCCCCTGCCCGCCGGCGGCCTCAGTCTGCTGCAGCTGCTGAAGCTGGTGGAACCGTTCGGGCCCCTGCCCGGAGGCGCCGGCTCCGTCGCCGATCTGCACCCGCTGGCCGAAGCCATGGCGCTGGTGTTCCGCGACCGCAACGCGAAGCTCGGCGATCTGCTCCAACCGGAGCCCGTGGTGCGCCTGCTGCTGGATCCCACCAGGCTGGAAGAGCTGCGCCGCACGATCGACCCGCTGCGCCACCGCCCCTCGGCCGAACTGGCGCCAGACCCCGGACATCGCAGCGGCGGCACCAATACCACCCACCTCTCGGTGGTCGACCGCCACGGGGGCCTGGTGGCCAGCACCACCAGCCTCAACCTGGCCTACGGCAGCGGCATCACCGTGCCCGGCGCCGGCTTCCTGCTGAACAACACCATGGACGACTTCAGCGCCGCGCCGGGCACGGCCAACGCCTTCGGCCTGATTCAGGGGGCAGCGAACACCATCTCGCCGGGCCGCCGCCCCCTGAGTTCCATGAGTCCCACGCTGGTGTTCCGGCCCGATGGCGCCCCCTGGCTGGCCACCGGCAGCCCGGGAGGCAGCCGCATCCTCACGATCGTGGCCCAGGTGCTGCGAAACCGGCTGGTGCACGGCATGAACCTGGCGGGGGCGGTGGCGGCGCCGCGGGTCCACAGCCAGCTCTGGCCCGAGCGGCTCGAGCTCGAGGACGGCATCTCCCCCGACACCGCCGACCTGCTGCAGAACCGAGGCCACCGGATCGCTCCGGCCAGGGCCATGGGAGCCGCCCACAGCGTGGAATGGCTGGGGGAGGGACGAGGAAGCCTGGGCATGGCGGATCCGCGCCGGGCCAGCGGACTCGCCCAGCCGGAGCCCGCAGGCCTCAGGCTGCGCTCTGCGGCTCCGAGCCGGCCGTGATCAGATTCACCGCCGACATCAGCGAGCCAACCGCCAGCAGGGTGCCGATCACCCAGGCCGAATCCCCGGGCCAGCCGGCGATCAGCAGCCCCCCCAGCACGGCCGTGACGATGCCATCGAGCAGCACCAGGGTGCGGGCGGGAATGGGCCGGGCGGCCGCCACCGCCAGTTCGGTGACTCCCTCGAAGGCCAGCAGGACGCCGATGAACAGGGTGAGGCTGATGGTGCTCTGCACCGGGAACACGATCAGCGAAAGGCCACCGAGCAGGTAGAGCACGCCGGAAAGCCCCCGCAGCACCTTGCCGCTGGTGTCGTCGCTGCCGCCGAGGCGGATCAGCTGGGCCACGCCGGCGGCGATCGCCACACCACCCAGGGCGATGGTGAACAGGGTGGCCGACACGAACGGCAGCAGCAACGACAGCACCGCGCCGGTGAGCAGCAGGGCGATGGTGAGCCAGCGAAGGGTGGGCGAAGCCGGGGCGGTCAAGGATGGGCAGGCGAATGCACCGAGGCTAGGCCGCCCTTCGTGGGCGAACGCCGACTGGTGGTGTGGCGATCCATCACAACCACTCACCTCGACCCAGGCTTTCTGCTGTCGTGTAGTGCGAGGGCACCGGTCCGTCCACTCCCCATGCTCGACCTGCTGCCGCCGCTCAACGAGCACAACCTCCCGTGGATGGACACGATCCATCCGATCCTGGTGCACTTCGTGATCGCCATGGCCCTCGTCGCCGTGGCCTTCGATCTCATCGGGGTGCTGGCCAAACGGCCCAACCTGTTTGAGGTGAGCTTCTGGAACCTGCTGGTGGCCACGGCGGCCATCTTCCTGGCGATCATCTTCGGACAGGTGGAGGCCGGTCTGGCCCAGCCCTACGGCGGCGCCAGCAACGTGCTCAACCTGCACAGCACCCTCGGCTGGTCGCTGGCGGGCGTGCTGGGGGTGCTCACCGGCTGGCGCTACGTGATCCGCAGCCGCGATCCGTCGGTGCTGCCCCTTCCCTTCCTGGCGGCCGGCGGCGTTCTGTGTCTGCTGGTGGCCCTGCAGGTGAACCTGGGCAACCAGCTGATCTGGGTCTACGGCCTGCACACCGTTCCGGTGGTTCAGGCCGTACGGGAGGGCCTGGTGTGAGCGCCCTTGCCGCCAACGGCCTGCCCTACACGCAGCCGATCCACCCCAACCTGGTGCACTTCACGATCGGCCTGTTCGTGATCGCCATCGCCTTCGACGTCGCCGGCGCCCTCTATCCCCTTGAGAAGCGGGTGTTCCGCTTCCTGGCCCTGCCCGTCACCCGCGCCGGCTTCCACGATGTGGGCTGGTACAACCTGCTGGCCTGCGCCGGGATCACTTTCCTCACGGTGGCGGCAGGTCTCTACGAGATGCTGCTCGCCAACCCCCTGGCCGGGGTCACCGGCGGCCTGGGGCTCGGCGCCATGGACACCATGCTCTGGCACGGCGTGGGTGGGGTGCTGCTGCTGCTGGTGATCGTGGCGATGACGGTGTGGCGAGGATTCCAGCGGTTCCGCTGGCGCGCCGAGATGGGGCGCCAGGTGCAGTGGAGCTACCTGCTGGTGGGGCTGGCGCTGTTCGCCGTGTTCGCCCTGCACGGCACGCTGGGCGCCGAACTGGGCGCCGAGTTCGGCGTGCACGTCACCGCCGACCAGCTGCTGGCGGACGGTGTGGATCTTCGTGAAGCTCTGCCATGACCAGCGACGTCCCCTCCCGTCCGTTCCGACCCTCCCCCCCAGCGATCGCGCTGGTGGCGATCGCTGTGGCGCTCAACGTGCTGGCGAGTGTGTGGACGAGCCAGCGGGTGCGCGACTGGCTGCCCGTTCAGGCGTCCAGCGCCGCGCCCTACGTCGACGATCTTTTCGCCCTCGAGGCCGGCATCGGCACCTTCATCTTTCTGGGCTGCGTGGCAGTGATGACCTGGACGATCCTGTTCAATCGCGCCCCGAAGTACGACATGGACGACGGGGCGCCGATCGAGGGCAACCTGCGGCTCGAGATTGTCTGGACCCTGGTGCCGTTGGTGATCGTGATGGCGATCGCCTTCCATGCCATCCAGGTCAACGAGGTGCTGGCAACCCTGGAGGGCAAGGTGCGGGTCAGCAGCGACAGCGAAGCCCTGGCGGTGGCCGGCTCGGCCGCCGCCGCCGAGCCGGTGGGCCCGATCCAGGTGATCGGCCGGCAGTGGTCGTGGGAGTTCATCTATCCCGAGGGCGTGCACAGCGCCGAGCTGCATCTGCCGGTGGACCGCCGCGCCCGGTTGGAACTGATCTCCATGGATGTGCTGCACGGCTTCTACGTGCCGGCCTTCCGGCTCAAGCAGGACCTGGTGCCCGGCAGCGTGATCGCCTACGCCCTCACCCCCACCCGCGAAGGCCGCTACCGGCTGCGGGAGTCGATGTTCAGCGGCGGCTACTTCTCGTCCAACCAGACCGACGTGGTGGTGGAAAGCGAGGACGCCTACCGCGCCTGGCTCACCGACGCCCTGCGTCGGCCGCGGGTGCCGGCCACCAACGCGGCCACCGAGCTGTGGCAGCGACGACTGGAGCGAGGAGATCGGGGCTGGGCCACCGTGCCGCCCGCCCCACCGCCGCTGGTGCAGGTCGACGCCGATCCCAACGCCCCCCACGACGCCTGAGCCGCCCCGCCGATGTCCCCCACCATCCCCTTTGATCCCCGCGTGCTGAGGGCACCCCATCCGGTACCCGGGGCCCCTGACAACTGGCGCCGCTTCTTCTCCTTCAACACCGACGCCAAGGTGATCGGCATCCAATACATCGCCGTGTCGCTGTTCTTCCTGCTGGTGGGAGGCCTGCTGGCGATGATCATGCGGGGCGAACTGCTCACTCCGCCGGCGGATCTGGTGGATCCCACCGTGTACAACGGCCTGTACACGATGCATGGAACGGTGATGCTGTTCCTGTTCCTGTTCCCTGTTCTCAATGGCTTCAACAACCTGCTGATCCCGCCGATGATCGGCGCCCCTGACATGGCCTTTCCGCGGTTGAATGCCGCGGCTTTCTGGCTGGTGCCCCTGTTCGGCGTGATCCTGATGGCGTCCTTTCTGGTGCCGGGTGGCCCCTCCGGATCGGGCTGGTGGGCCTATCCACCGGTAAGCACCCAGAACCCCCTCGGTCATTTCATCAACGGCCAGTTCCTCTGGATCCTGGCGGTGGCGCTCTCGGGCGTGAGTTCGATCATGGGGGCGGTGAACTTCTGCACCACGATCATCCGCATGCGCGCCCCTGGCATGGGCTGGTTCCGCATGCCGATCTTCTGCTGGACGGCCCTTGCGGCCCAGACCATCCAGCTCTGCGGACTGCCGGTGCTCACGGCCGGGGCGGTGATGCTGCTGTTCGACCTGAGCTTCGGCACCAGCTTCTTCCGGCCGGAGGGCGGCGGTGATCCGATGCTCTACCAGCACTTCTTCTGGTTCTATTCGCACCCGGCGGTGTATGTGATGGTGCTGCCGATCTTCGGGGTGTTCTCCGAGGTGTTTCCCGTCTATGCCCGCAAGCCCCTGTTCGGCTATCAGGTGGTGGCGATCGCCTCCTTCGCGATCACCTTCCTCAGCCTGATCGTATGGGTGCACCACATGTTCTACAGCGGCACCCCCCAATGGATGCGCAACGTGTTCATGGTCACCACGATGCTGATCGCCGTTCCCACCGGCATCAAGGTGTTCGCCTGGCTCGGCACCCTCTGGCAGGGCAAGCTGCGGCTCACAACCCCGATGCTGTTCTGTCTCGGCGGCCTGTTCAACTTCATCTTTGCCGGCATCACCGGCATCATGCTCGCCACCGTGCCGGTGGACATCCACGTGGGCAACACCTACTTCGTGGTGGGCCACTTCCACACGGTGATCTTCTCCACGATCACCTACGGCGTGTTCGCCGCCATCTACCACTGGTTCCCCAAGTTCACCGGCCGCATGACCTACGAGGGCCTGGGCAAACTGCACTTCGTGCTCACCTTCATCGGCAGCCAGCTCAACGTCCTGTCGATGCACTGGGCGGGGCTGATGGGCATGCCCCGCCGCGTCGCCTCCTACGACCCGGAGTTCGCAGGCGCCAACGTTCTGGCCAGCCTCGGAGCCTTCCTGCTGGGCGTGGCCACCCTTCCCTTCCTGCTCAACATCGTGAGCTCCTGGGCGCGGGGTGCCAAAGCGCCTGCCAATCCCTGGCAGGCGATCGGCCTGGAATGGCTGCTGCCCTCACCACCTCCGGCCGAGAACTTCGGCGAACACGTGCCCGTGGTGATCTCCGGCCCCTACGGCTACGGCCTGGGCCGCGATCTGGTCGCCGACCAGGAGAGCGTGGTGCAGCGATCCCTGAAGGAGGCCTGAAACGATGACTACCCTGCCGGCACCTCCCGCCGCGGAGGCCGCCACAAGCGGCCACCACGGCCACGGCGGCCACAACCTCACCGGCTTCGTGCTCTTCCTCTGCTCGGAGAGCCTGATTTTCCTGGCGTTCTTCGCCGGCTACGCCACCTTCAAGCTCTCCTCGCCGGTGTGGCTGCCGCCGGGGGTGGAGGGGCTGGAGCTGCGTGGGCCCCTGCTCTATTCCGTGATTCTGGTGAGCAGCAGCCTGGTGATCGTTCTGGCGGAGCGGGCGCTGCACCATCGCCGGCTGGTGGCCTTCCGCTGCTGGTGGGCGCTGACGATGCTGATGGGCACGGTGTTCCTCTACGGCCAGGCCAGCGAATGGCTGCATCTTCCCTTCGCCCTTGGCAGCGGCGTGTTCGGAGGCTGCTTCTACCTGCTCACCGGCTTCCACGGCCTGCACGTGCTCACCGGCATCGTGCTGATGGCGCTGATGCTGTGGCGCTCGTTCCGACCCGGCAACTACGACGGCGGTGAGGCGGGGGTGACGTCGGTGGCGCTGTTCTGGCACTTCGTGGATGTGATCTGGGTGGTGCTGTTTCTGCTCATCTACGTATGGCGATGATCATCGACGACCAGCTCTACGACGTCGTCGTGATCGGCAGCGGTGCCGGCGGCGGCACGCTCGCCGGAGAACTGGCCGCAGCCGGCCGGTCGGTGCTGCTGCTGGAGCGGGGCGAAAGACTGCCGCTGGCGGATCAGAACGTCGCCGACGTCACACTTTTCCGCCGCCGCCGCTATCACCCGGAGGAGCCCTGGTTCGGCACCGACGGCGATCCCTTCGCTCCCCAGACGGTGCACGCCTGGGGCGGCAACACCAAGATCTGGGGCGGGGTGCTGCAGCGCATGCGCGAACGGGAGTTCGGCGGCCTCGCACACCAGGAGGGGACCGCGCCGGCCTGGCCCTTCGGCTACGACGAACTCGCCGCCTGGTACGACCGGGCCGAAGCCCTGTACCAGGTGCACGGCGAGGCGGGCCTCGATCCCAGCGAACCGCCCCGCGCGGCAGCTTATCCCCATCCCCCCCGGCCAATCGAGCCCTTCCTGCAGGAACTGCGCGAGGGCTACGAACGGCAGGCACTCCATCCCTATGCCCTGCCCCTGAGCTGGTCGCCGTCCCGCGAGGATCCCACCGGGGATGCCGAGCAGTTCGGGGTGGACCGTGGCAATGCCGTCGCCAGCTTCGAGCGCCGCGGCGATGCGCGGGTGCAGGCCCTCCACACCGACCCCTCCGGCCGGCGGGTGGTGGGGGTGGAGGCCAGCGTGGGCGGCCAGCGCTGGCTGTTCCGCAGCCACCTGGTGGTGCTCGCCGCCGGGGCGATCCACACGCCAGCGATCCTGCTGCGCTCGGCCTCCGACCGCCATCCCGGCGGCCTGGCGAATGCCTCCGACCAGGTGGGCCGCAACCTGATGAAGCTGCAGCTCACGGCGATCCTGCAGCGGGCCAGCCGGCCCAATTCCGGCCGCTACGGCCGCAGCCTCGGCTTCACCGACCACTACTGGGGCGATCGCAACGTGAGCTTCCCGCTCGGCTGCATCCAGAGCGGTGGTGGCGTGTTGCAGGATCCCCTGTTCGCCGAGTCGCCGCCTCTGCTCTCGCTGGTTACTCGCCTGCTGAGCGATGGGGCGCTGGAATGGCTCGCCGATCGCTCGATCACCTGGTGGGCGATGAGTTCGGTGCTGCCCGACCCCGAGAACCGGGTGCAGTTGAAGGGCGAACGGATCTCCGTGTCCTACCTGCCGAACAACCGCGAAGCCCACGACCGACTGGTGTATCGCTGGCTCGACTGCATCCGGCGGGTGGAGGACGACCCCCTCACCACAGTGGTGGAGCGCACGCCCATCGTTCCGCGCGGCGAGGCCCCCCAGAGCGTGGTGGGCTATGCGTGCGGCACTTGTCGCATGGGCAACGATCCGGCCAGCTCGGTGGTGGACGGCGAGGGCCGCTGCCATGGCCTCGAGAACCTCTGGATCGCCGACGCCTCCCTGCTGCCTTCGGCTCCCGCCGTGGGCTTCGGCCTCACCGTGATCGCCCTCGCCCTGCGCCAGGCCGCCCGCCTGAACGCCGAACTGGGCTGAACCTCAGCTGGTGCTGCCCTGGGGCGGCGGGATGGTGCGGGGGTTGCCGTCGCGCACCGCGTGATACATCGGCGAGAGGATCTCCACGTCGGCGGCAGCGAACTGATCCTGGATCGCCGCCAGCAGAGCGGAGAGGGTTTCGCGGTAGCGGTCCACGTCGCGCACGCAGGCGTTGAGTTCGTAGCCGATGTGGGAGTCGTTCAGGGACGTCTGCAGCACATACGGCGCCACCCGGTCGTCGATCTCCGGCACCGAGGCGGCGGCATCGAGAAGCAGTCGCTCCACCTTGCGCCAGGGAACTTCGTAGCCGATCGTCACCGCCGCGGCCAGCGCCACCGGGCGCTGGATCTCCCGGCGGGCGAAGCTGAAGTTCACGATCGAGGAGGCGATCACCGTGGCGTTGGGAATGCTCACCAGCTCGTTGCGCGGCGTCTGGACCCGGGTCACCAGCAGGTCCCGGTCCTGCACCACCCCCACCACCCCGTTGATCTCCACCCGATCCCCCTCGCGGAAGGCGCGGGTGTAGATCAGCATCAGGCCGCTGATGACGTTCGAGGCCACGGCGCTGGAGCCGAGGGCGGCCAGCACGCCCACGAACAGACCCGCCCCCTGGAACACCCGGCTGCCGGATCCGGGCACGTAGGGATAGGCCACCACCAGCCCCGCCACCAGCAGGGCCACCGCCACCAGACGGGCGGTGGGACGGGCCCACTCCTGGTAGAAGCCCGGAAAGGACAGCCGCCCGCGCTCGATCGCCCCGAACCAGGCATTGCTGGCCCGGATCGCCAGTCGGGTGAGCAGCAGGATCAGCACGATCGCCAGCAGGTTGGGGATCGCCCCCACCGCCGCATCCAGCAGCCGGCCCAGCACCCGCAGGATGTGACCCTGCAGCCCCTCCGCCACCACCTGGGTGGGTGGGAACAGGCCCAGCAGCAGCGGGATCAACAGCCAGCCGGCCAGGAGCAGCAGAGCGCCGTGCACCAGCCGCAGCCCCCATTCGAGGCTGCCCCTCACCTGGACTTCATCGAGCACCTGGCTGCCGCCCAGGCGCAGGCCGTGCACGGGAGCACCCTCCGGCCGGGCCAGCCAGCGCCGCAGCCGGAAGTAAGCGAGCGTCTGCAGACGCACCCATAGCAGGAAACCGGCCAGCACCAGCAGGGCCAGGGCCGTTCCCCGCAGCCAGACGCCAAGGCTGTGGCTGCGGCGGTAAGCGAGGATCGCGTTGCGCAGCTGGTCGCGATAGCGCTCCGCGAGAGCCCGGCGACTTGAACCGAAGGCCCGGGCCGCCCGATCATCCACCGCCAGCTTGGGGGTGAAACCGCCATCGGCTTCCCGGAAGCCGAGCATCGCGTAGGGGGGATCCTCTTCCACCACCAGCCGCTCGGGATCGAGCGCCACCCGCTCCGCGATGCGCTCCAGTTCGGCGCTGATCCGTCGGGCCAGGGCCTCGGGAGTCTGAGCGCCGGCGGCAGAGCGGATCTCCAGCACCCGCCGGCCTTCGAGCAACACCCAGGCCGGCTTCGGCGGAGACGCGGCCGCCCCCGCGGCACGAGCCGGCACAGCGGGGAGGACCGCGACCAGCAGGGCCAGAAGCAGAGCTGCCAGGGCGCTCCAGCACAGTCGGGGCTTCCGTGGTCTGAGCCCCCGCGGCCAGAACCATGGGACGGGAGCGGGGCATGGCCTCGACACGGACTTTGCTCGATTCCCCGCTGGATAGCAGCGGCAGAGTGGGCCTGCCCAGGCTCGACGGCGGAGTGGGAAAGGATCCCCGCAGGCGCTTACGTTGGGGTGGTTGCCAGTAGCCTTTGCAACCGATCCGCGCCCTCCCTGCGTGCACGCCGGATCGTGGTTCCGCCACGCTCGTCGACGAGGTGAGCCTCTA
>JBKDPV010000123.1:0-8713 GCA_046342315.1 Cyanobacteriota bacterium | reverse complement strand
GTGCACAGCCTTCGGTTCAGCCGTGCCACCGCGGGCGAGGGCTACGGCCGCCATGTGGACAACGCCTTCATGGCCGAGGGCCGCTCCGACCTCTCCTTCACCGTGTTCCTCTCCGATCCCGCCGCCTATGAGGGGGGTGAGCTGGTGCTGGAGCACCCCGACCGCGAGGAGGCGGTGCGGCTGCCGGCGGGTCATGCCTTCGTCTATCCCTCCACCCTGCTGCACCGGGTGGAACCGGTGCGCAGCGGCACCCGGCTGGTGGCGGTGGGCTGGGTGCAGAGCCGCATCCGGCGCGCTGAGGAGCGGGAGCTGCTGTTCGAGCTCGACACCGCCCGCCGCACCCTGTTCGCGCGGGAGGGCAAAAGCGAGGTGTTCGACCTGCTCTGCCGCAGCTACGCCAACCTGTTGCGCCTCTGGGGCGAATGAGGGTTGGCGGGTGAAGCCGCCGGCCCCGCGGCGGATCCGTCAGAGTCGGCGGCAGCTGTGCTGACCACCGATGGCTTCCGCTTCCCCATCCCCCGCCCCGGATCAGCTCGACGCCGTGGCCCGCAAGGCGGTGCTGGCGGCCTCCGCCCCCTGGCTGGCGGCCCTGCTGAACCTCGTGCCGGGCCTGGGCAGCGGCTACATCTACCAGCGCCGCTGGCGGGCGTACTGGATCACCTCGGCCGTGGCCACCAGCTGGTTCGTGCTCGGCGCCGTTCTCGGTCAGGGCAGAGAGGCGACGATCGCCGGGCGCGATCAGCTGATCGGCCTGGCGGGCCTGCTGCTGCTGGCGGCGGTCACCATGGCCGAGGCCTTCCTGGCGGGCCGCAAGGCCCGCATGGACTGAAGCCGGCGCCGATCTGATAGGAGAGCGACACCCGCGCGGCGGCATGAGCAGCGAAACCAACCCTGAAGCCAACCCGGATTCCACCGCCAGTTCCCGAGCGGAGGGCGGGAGCGCGGTGCTGCGGCTGCTGGCCCGGGGCCTCGAGCTCTGGCTGCGCCAGCAGTGCGACGCCATCGAGCATCTGGAGATCCAGCTGAAGGGCTCCGCCGGCGCCCTGCTGCGCGGCCGGCTGGAGGGGGTGAGCCTCACCGCCCGGCGGGTGGTGTACCGCCAGCTGGAGTTCGAGGAGGTGGAGCTGCGCAGCGAGCCGATCCGGGTGCGCATGGGTCCGCTGCTGCGCAGCCAGGGCGTGCAGCTCGATCACCCCTTCCGGATCCGCGGCCAGGTGGCCTTCAGCGGCGACGGCCTGAACCGCTCCCTCGCCGCCAGCGAGTGGCGCAACCTGGGCGACGACCTGGCCGAACAGCTGCTCGGGCTCACGCCGCTGCGCAGCCTGGCGATCGACGGCGACCGGCTGCTGCTCTCCGCCTGCGGGGTTGCATCGGAGGAACCGATCCGGATCGAAGCCCAGCTCGGCGCCGCCGACGGCACCGTGGAGGTGCGCGCCCTCGACGGCGGACCCAGCGCCCGCCTGCCGATGGACCCGAACGTGACGATCGAGCGGGCGAAGCTGGGCCAGGGCCGTCTCCAGCTGGAAGGGGAAGCGCGCGTCTCCCCCTGACGGCGCTCAGGAGCGCAGGGCCCTCAGGAGCGCTGCAGCACCGGCAGCAGCAACGTGACCAGCGAGTACACCACCGCCGGCACGAACAGATAGCTGTCGATGCGATCGAGGATGCCGCCGTGGCCGGGGATGGCATCGCCCGAATCCTTGAGGCCGGCGTCGCGCTTCATCATCGACTCGGTGAGATCGCCCACCAGCGCGAACAGCGACACCACGATCCCCAGGCCGGCGCCAATCAGCCAGCCCGGCCGCCAGCCCAGCCACAGCCCCCCCAGGGCCCCCACCAGGGCCGCGCAGGCCACCCCGCCCAGCGCCCCCTCCACCGTCTTGCCGGGGGAGATCGGCGACAGCGGCCGGCTGCCCCAGCGCCGGCCGATGGCATAGGAGCCGATGTCGGTGGCGACGATCAGGAAGCAGGCCAGCAGCGTGAGGGCCAGGCCGGAGGTCCAGGGCCAGGGAGTGCCGAGCACGCTGCCGGAAAGGAGGGGGGCCAGGGCCGGATCGGCCAGATCGCGCAGCTTGATCCAGTGGCTCGGCAGGAAGCCCAGATAGAAGAGGCCGAACACCGAGGCGGCGATGTCGGCGATCGTGCCCGTCTCGGGCTGCAGCAGCAGCCAGCCGCAGATCACGGCGCCGGAGGCCGGCAGCACCGCCGCCGCCACATCGCCCACCACCCCGTGGGACGGCCAGCCGTTGCCCGCCGCCGCCTGGGTGGTGATCAGCAGCAGCTGCACGGCCACGAGCGTGGTCTTGGTGGCCGGCCGGATCCCCTTGAAGCGGGCCATGCGGAAGAACTCCAGCAGGCCGAGGTGCACGATCACGCCCACGGCGGCGGTGAACCACCAGCCGCCGAGCATCACCACCACGAAGCCGATGCCGCCGGCGGCCCAGCCGCTGGCCAGCCGGGAAAGGGAAGTGGCGGTGCGGGGTCGGGGAAGCAAGGAGGACGAGGGGGGCGCGGGGCGGGGTGGCGCGAGGCCATGGGCGGTGCCTGAAGCCGGATCAGCCGCGCTCGGCGGCGATCACGAACAGCGGTTCGGCCGCCGCCAGCTTGGCCTGGCTGCCGCGTCGCTGCATCCGGTGCACGGTGGCCTGCACCACCTGCACCGCCACGGCCCCCAGCTGGGCCAGCTGGTCGGTGGCGTCCACCAGCCCCTCGAGATCCACCGTGCTGATCACCAGCCGGCCGCCCGGCTGCAGCGGCGCCCACACCGATTGCAGCACCTCCTGCAGCGGCCGCCCCACCTCCAGCAGCACCCGGTCGGGGGAGGGGGGAAGCAGGGCCAGGTCGGCGGGTGCCTGGCCCTGATGGATGTGGAGGTTGGCGATGCCGAAGCGGCGGCGGTTGCGCTCCAGCAGCTCGATCGCCTCGGGATCACGCTCCAGGGTGTGCACGGCGCCGGCGGGCAGCAGCCGGGCGATCTCCAGAGCCAGGGCACCGGTGCCACCGCCCACGTCCCACACCAGCGAATTGGCCCGGGGCCGCAGATGGGCCAGCAGCATCACCCGCAGTTCCATGGGGGTGGGACTGAAGCCGGGCGCATCCTCGAAGGCGGCATCGGGCAGCCCCGGTGTGACGAAGTCCCAGTGGAACGGCAGCGGAGGATCGGCTTCGCCCAACGGACCCCGCCCTAATCGGCCACCACCGCCACCGTATCAGCGATCTGGCCGGGCCACAGCCGCCGTTGCGACGCCAGCCAGGCGGCCCGCTCCGCATCGATCCGCTCGCCGGGCACCAGCAGCGGAATCCCCGGCGGATAGGGGCAGAGGGGCTCGGCCGCCAGCCGGCCGGCCGCCTGATCCAGCCGCAGCCGCTGTCGCGGCGCCCGCCAGGCGACGGCCAGATCCTGTTCCGGCGCGGCCAGCAGGGGCAGCGGCGGCGGCGTGAACGGCGGCAGGGGAGCGCCGCCCAGGGCCCGGCGCAGCGCCTGCAGCCGGCGGGGCAACTGGCGCTCCAGCGCCCGCGGCGGCGCCAGCCCCAGGCAGAAGGTGAGGGCGCCGGGCTCCGGCAGCTCGGCCACCACGCCGCGCTCCAACAGCCAGTCATCGGCCTGCAGACCATTGATGCCCAGCGGGCCGGTGGCCAGCACCAGCCGCAGCGGGTCGGCATTGACCACGAAGGGGAAGCCCCGCTCCTCCAGCCCCTGCCGCAGGGCGGTGGCCCGCGCCTCGGCCCGCCGCCGCCGCCGCTGGCCGGCCGGGGAGAGGCCATGGGCCAGGCCCGCGGCCGCCGAAGCCAGCAGCAGGGCGCTGGGGCTGGAGGTCTGCAACCAGAGCAGGGCCCGGTCGATCGCCTCGGCTTCCACCCGCGGGCCCCGTGCCAGCAGGGCCGCGCTCTGGGCCAGCCCGCCGCCGGCCTTCTGCAGCGACAGCACCGTGAGGTCAGCGCCGGCGGCCACCGCCGAGCCATCGCCATGGGCCTGGTCCACCAGCACCGGCAGGCCGCTGGCATGGGCCCGTTCCACCAGGGCCGCCAGAGGTGCCGCCAGCCCCTGGTAGGTGGGATCCAGCAACACCAGCGCCGCCGGTGCGTCGCCGGCGGCGGCAGCGGCGGCCAGCACCCGCTCCAGGTGCTCCGGTGCGGGCGGCAGCCACAGGCCGGTGAGCGGATCGAAAGGGAGGGTGTAGAGCAGGGGCCGCAGACCGCCGAGCACGCAGCCATGCAGCAGGGAGCGGTGCAGGTTGCGCGGCAGCAGCACGCTGGCGCCGGGAGGGGCCAGGGCCAGCAGGGCCACCTGCAGCAGCCCGCTGGCCCCGTTCACCCCGAAGCGACAGAGGGTTGCGCCGTACAGGGCCGCGCAGGCGGCCTGGGCCTCGGCCACCGCTCCTTCGGCTTCCAGGGGCCCACCGATCGCCGGCAGCTCCGGCAGGTCCCAGCTGCCGGGAGCCCGCCGCAGCAGCGCCGCCAGGGGCGGGGCCAGCCCACGGCCGCGGCCGTGGGCTGGCAGGTGCAGCGGCAGCGGCGGCGGCGGCGCAGCGAGGGCCGCCAGCAGCGACCGCCAGGCGGCGGGACTCATGGAGCCCGGAGCGAACTTTCTAGAGTCTCCCCACCTGAAGGGCTCTCCCCTGGCCGTCGCAGCCCCCACCCTCCCCGTCACCAGCCTCGAGGCCCCCTCGCCCCGGCCGGCCGCCACTGACCCCGGACCCCGCTACGACCCCGCCGCCGACCTGCGCTGGCTGCTGCCGCGCCTGTGGATCTGGATCCCGCGCCTGCTGGAGGTGATTCTGCGGCTCGGCTGGCTGGGCCTGGGCCTGGCGGTGCAGGGCAACAGCCGCGACCCCCGCATTCAGCAGCGCCTGGCCCGCCGCATCCTCGCCACCCTCACCGATCTGGGCCCCTGCTTCATCAAGGTGGGCCAGGCCCTCTCCACCCGCCCCGACCTGGTGCGGCGCGACTGGCTGGAGGAGCTCACCCGCCTGCAGGACGACCTCCCCCCCTTTCCCCACGCCATCGCCGAGCGGGTGATCGAGGAGGAGCTGGGGGCTCCGGCGGAGCGGCTGTTCGCCGTGTTCCCCGACTATCCGGTGGCGGCGGCCAGCCTCGGCCAGGTGTACCGGGCCCGCCTCGACGATGGACGCTGGGTGGCGGTGAAGGTGCAGCGCCCCGAGCTTCCCTTCATCCTGCGGCGCGATCTGGCGATCCTGCGGGTGCTGGGGGTGCTGAGCGCTCCCTACCTGCCCCTGAATCTGGGCTTCGGCCTCGGCGACATCATCGACGAGTTCGGCCGCAGCCTGTTCGAGGAGATCGATTACCGCAAGGAGGCCGACAACGCCCGCCAGTTCGCCCGGCTGTTCGCGGACAGCCCCGAGGTGACGGTGCCCACGGTGGAGGCCGCCTACACCAGCCGCCGGGTGCTCACCACCAGCTGGATCCAGGGAACCAAGATGCAGAGCCGCCGCGATCTGGAGGCCGCCCACCTCGATCCGGCGGCCCTGATCCGCACCGGCGTGATCGCCGGCCTGCGCCAGCTGCTCGAGTTCGGCTACTTCCACGCGGATCCCCATCCCGGCAACCTGTTCGCCCTGCCGGGCCGCACCGGAAACCTGGGCCACATGGCCTACGTGGATTTCGGGATGATGGATTCCCTCAGCGATGCCGACCGGCTCACCCTCACCGGGGCGGTGGTGCACCTGATCAACCGCGACTTCGAAGCCCTGGCGCTGGATTTCGTGGCGCTCGGCTTCCTCAATCCCCGCACCGACCGCACGCCGATCGTGCCGGCGCTGGAGGAGGTGCTGGGGGGGGCCATCGGTGAGAACGTGGGCGACTTCAACTTCAAGGCGATCACCGATCGCTTCTCGGAGCTGATGTACGACTACCCCTTTCGCGTGCCGGCCCGCTTCGCCCTGATCATCCGCGCCGTGGTGAGCCAGGAAGGACTGGCGATCCGGCTGGATCCTGGCTTCCGGATCCTGCAGGTGGCCTACCCCTACGTGGCCCGCCGGCTGCTGGCGGGCGACACCGCCGAGATGCGCGAGAAGCTGCTGGAGGTGATCTTCGACGGCAACGGGCGCCTGCGGGTGGAGCGGCTGGAGAACCTGCTGGCGGTGGTGGAGAGCGAGGGGCCGAGCGCCGACCTGCTGCCGGTGGCCCGCGACGGACTGAAGCTGCTGCTGGGCCGCGACGGCGGCAGCCTGCGCCGGCGCCTGCTGCTCAGCCTGGTGGCTGACGACCGCCTGCACACCGACGACCTGCGGGCCCTCGGCCGGCTGCTGCGCGATCGCTTCTCCCCCAGCCGCATGGCGAAAGGCGTGCTGAGCCGCATCAACCCACTTGCCGCCTAGGGTCGGCCTTCCCGCTCCCCCGACGCCGTGAGCCTGCCGACGACCATGTCCGCCCCGTTCGACCTGACGGAGGCGATGGCCGACCAGGCGAGCGGCCGGTTCGGCGATCTCGACGCCGCCGAGATCCTGCTGGAGTACGCCCCGTCTCTCCCCCAGCCCCCCTACCTGGTGGCGGGCGTGGGTCTGGCGATCGGGATGGTGTGCGGGCTCACCTTCGCGAAGCTGGTGCAGAACCGGCTGGAGGCCTGGAAACAGGATCGCCTCTCGCTGCTGCCGCTGGGGACCCGGGAGACGGTGCTGCCCTGGATCGGCCTGATCCTGGGGGTGACCCTGTTCATCGGCGGCAGCCTGCAGGTGTTCGGCTTCGGTGGCGGCACGGCGCTGCTGGTGGCCTTCGTGCTGTCGATCGCCACCGCCGGGGCGCTGTGGGTGCAGCTGGCACGGCTGATGGAGCAGGTGCAGTCGGGCAATTTCCAGGCGGTCGACTTCGACAACTTCGACCAGTTCTTCTGAGCAACGCCACCGGCCGCGCCTGCGAGAGCCGGACGCGGTTCGGGCAACCGCCCGCCGGCAGCCCACGCCGAGACGCCCAGCCTCGTAACGTTTCGTTACTTGATCTGGAATCCCGCGTGTCCGACGTCCTCTCCCTCAACCGCCGGTTCTCGATGGAGGTGCACTCTCGCGCCATCGACAACTGCCAGGACATCGAGGAGCTCCGCCGTGTCGCCAAGACCCTCCTGACCGCCTGGCAGATCCAGGCCGGCTTCAGTGAGCAGTTCGCCGGTGAGCTCCTCGGGATCGCCCGCCCTCCCGCTCCGGGCTCCTGAGTAGCCGCCCGCGCCCGAACGGCGCCATGGTGGTGCCATCCCCGGCACCGTGGCCATGGCGGCCCTCTCCCCTGAACAAATGCTCGTTCTGGCCGCGATCGAGCGCTTCCTCGCCGATCCCGAGCTGTTCGCCGGCGACGACCCGGACAGTGGCGGTGACGTGCTCGACGCGATCGTGCAGGCTCTCACCACCGTGTTGCCGGCGGAACAGATCGAACAGGCGGTGACCGGCCTGCTGGCCGATGACGACACCGGCCTCGACGATGACACCCAGCTGGTGCTGGAGGCGCTGCTGGGGGCGATCGAGCGGGACGACGGCGAAGTGGCCCTCGAAGACCTTCTCACCCGCCAGGCGCCCCTGATCGAAGCCAATGCCCTCGAAGGAGGACAGCTCGTGCTGGTGTGGGATCCGGGCCAGCGCCCGCCCCTGCAGGAACTGGAGATCCTCGATCTGGTGGAGCGCTACCCCTGCCGAGGCGAGGGGGCCCGCTGGACCTGCGAGGACTTCGTGGTGCTGCTGGAGGCCCGGCGTCTGAACTGGCGCCGCACGATGGTGGCGCTGGAGGTGCTGCAGCAGCGTCCGGAGAGCACCCCCACCGGCGGCACGGTGCTGTTGCTGGTGCCGCCCGAGCCCCAGGCCCCACTGGAGCAGCTGGAGCTTGCGGTGACCCTTGGGGCCTAATCGTTCGCTGCCCCGCGGATCAGGGACGCAACCCATCCGGAGCGGCCGGGGGCAGGGCAGGACGGTCTGCATCCAGCGAGGGCAGCGCTTCGGGGGCCGACGGCGGCAGGGCGGTGCGCGTCACCTGGCCCACCAGCAGCGCCAGACCCACCACCCCCAGCGCCCCGGTGGCCACCAGGGAGAGGAGCAGCCGGCGGGTGGTGCGTGGAAACAGCCGCAGGCTGCCCACCAGCGCCACGGGCCACAACAGCGGCACGCACCAGGCCACCACCACCAGGCCCACAGAACCGGCCCGGCCGGCCTTGCTCAGCACCAGACGAGCTTCGTGCTCCCGCACCAACCGCCGGTCCTCCTCCGTCTCCCAGCGGCCGAGGCGCCGGGCCTCCTCCAGCTCCCGTTCCCGCTGCAGCGGTGAAGCCTGAGCCAGGCCCGCGGTGAGCCGGTCCCCGGCCGCCGCGGCCAGCACCCCCAGCGACCGGAGCACCGGGCGGACGGAGGCTTCAGCAGGGGAGGTCACGGACGGACAGGCAGTTGGGAGAAACCCTATGGCCGATGGGCCGGGATCTCTGTACGGGCTTCGCGCCGCCAGGGGCGGAAGACCGCCCCGGCCAGGCTCAGGCCACCAGATAGCCCTGCAGGCGGCGCGAGTGGCTGCGGATGCCTTCCAGGGCACGGCGCTCGAGGTTGCGGGTCTTGTCGCGGCTCATGCCCAGGGTGCGGGCGATCGAGGTGAGGCTCATCGGCTCCTCACCCTCCATCCCGTACCGCATCTTCAGCACCTTCCCCTGCAGTTCCGGCAGCTGGTCCAGCAGCGAACGCAGATCTCCCTTCAGGCACTCCCCGTCCACCATCTCGGCCGGGCCCGCTCC
>JBKDPV010000122.1:0-13584 GCA_046342315.1 Cyanobacteriota bacterium | reverse complement strand
CTGGGCGATCGGCATCCGCTCACCAGCCCATGCATGCTGCAATCAAGCCAGCATTCTTTACGCGTACTGCGTAGAGTTGGCTATAGTGGATTTGAATCTGCCGCGCAGCGGCTTAGTCCAACAACCAGATGCAGAAGACGGCGCCAGAGATGATTCCTTGGCACACATCCTGGCCCGCTTCTGATCTGGAGCGTTGGGCTCACCACTCTTGCTCCGCACTCAGCAGGGAACTCTGATTGATGGCGGGACCCACTGCTTCCGAGTACGATTCCGAGCAGGATGGACCTGCTCGACCTGCTCAAGCGCCCTGAGGGCAAGACGCTGGAGTTCAAGCGTGACCTCTCCGCGCCCGAAGGGGCGCTGAAAACGATCGTGGCCTTCGCCAACACGGCCGGGGGCATCCTGCTGATCGGCGTGGAGGATCGCAGCCGCAATGTACGCGGAGTGGCCGACCCGCTGGATGAGGAGGAGCGACTCGCCAACCTCATCAGCGACCGAATCAGCCCACGTCTCGTGCCGGAGATCGAGATCCTCCCCTGGCGGCAGACGCAGATTCTGGCGCTGCAAGTACACCCCAGCCCGAGCCGACCCCATCACCTGATTTGCGAGGGGCCTGCTGCAGGCGTGTATGTGCGGGTGGGCTCCACCAACCGCCGCGCCGATGCCGAGCTGATCGAGGAGCTGCGCCGATACTCCTTGGGTGAGGACTTCGACGAGCAACCCTTGCCGGGGCTCAGCTCGGAAGCCATCGACTTCCGAGCGGCTTCCGAGTCGTTCGCACCGTTCCGTGCACTCCGCCGCCGCGATCTGGAGACCCTGCGGCTCGTGGGAGCCCACCAAGGGAAGACGGTGCCGACTGTGGGCGGCATGATCCTCTTCGGCCATGACCGCGAGCGGCACTTTCCCGATGCCTGGATCCAGGCCGGGCGCTTCGCCGGCAGCGACAAAAGCAGGATCCTGGATCGGATCGAGATCCACTCCTTGCCCGTGCAGGCCGTGGAGGAAGCGATCGCTTTCGTGCAGAAGCATTCCTGGCATGGCGCCACCATCGGCGCGGTGCGCCGCACCGACCGCTGGAGCCTGCCGCCCGAGGCCGTGCGTGAGGCCCTGATCAATGCGGTGGTCCACACCGACTAGTCCCAGCGGGGCGCACCGATCCGGCTGTCGATCTTCGACGACCGGCTGGAGATCGAAAATCCCGGTTTGCTGCCCTTCGGCCTCACGGTGGAGGATCTGCCCCATGGCGTGTCCAGGCTGCGCAACCGCGTGATCGGCCGCGTCTTCCAGGCGCTGGGGCTGATCGAGCAGTGGGGCAGCGGCATCCAGCGGATGACGGCCGTCTGCCGGGACGCCGGGCTGCCGCCGCCGATCTTCGAGGAGATCGCCATGCGCTTTCGGGTCACCATTCCCACCGTCCCCGTGGGGCCTTCGGTGGTCGACGCCACCGAGCAGGCGATCCTCGCCAGCCTGAAGGAAGGCCAGGGGTTGGCCACCCGTGAGATCGCAGCCATCATTGGCCTGTCGGCCCGGGCCACGCGCACGCGACTGGCCCGTCTGATCGATCGCGGGCTGGTGCGCGAGATCGGCACCAGCGCCAAGGATCCACAGCGGAAATACTTCTTGGCCGAGGGTGCTCCCCCATGAACCTGACGCCCGAACAGAAGGCCCGCGTCGACATCGACGCGGCTCTCGTGGCCGCGGGCTGGACCCTGCAGAACCGCGACGCCATCAACCTGGCCGCAGGGCCGGGTGTGGCCGTGCGCGAGGCCAAAATGGCCAGTGGCCATGGCTTCGCCGACTACCTGCTGTTCGTGAATGGCAAGGCGGTGGGTGCGATCGAGGCCAAGCCGGCGGGCCACACCCTCAGCGGCGTGGAGCTCCAGTCCGGCAAGTACGCCGCGGGGTTGCCGGCGGGGCTGAATCCTCCCGTGAGACCCCTGCCGTTCGTGTACATGAGCACGGGCGTGGAGACTCGCTTCATCAACGGCCTCGACCCCGACCCCAGGACCCGCGCGATCTCCGCCAACCTGCCCCACATCCATCGGCCCGAAACGCTCGCCGAATGGATCGGTGCGGAAACGCTGGATGCCTGGGTGAAGCGCCTGCACGCAGATGGGAGCGGCCTCTACACCGCAGCCAACGACACGAAGCCGTCGACGCTGCGGGGGCGGATCACCACCATGCCGCCCGTTGAGCCCGGGTCCCTCTACGCCAACCAGATCGAAGCAGTCACCAACCTGGAGCACTCGCTCAAGCGCAACCGTCCGCGGGCGCTGATCCAGATGGCCACGGGCTCCGGTAAGACGATCGCCTCCATTACTGCCATCTACCGCCTGATCAAGTACGGCGGGGCGCGACGGGTGCTCTTCCTGGTGGACCGCAGCAACCTCGCCAAGCAGGCCGAGAAGGAGTTCCAGGGGTACTGGGCGCCGGAGGTGAACCGCAAGTTCACCGAGCTCTACAACGTGCAGCGCCTCAGCTCGAACACGATCATGGACTCGAGCAAGGTGGTGATCGCCACGATCCAGCGGGTGTATTCGATGCTCAAGGGCGAACCCGATCTGGATCCCACCCTGGAGGAAGGCTCCCAGTTCGAGAGGGGCGCAGAGGCCATCCTGGAGCCGCTGCCGGTGGTCTACAACCCGGCCTTGCCGCTGGAGTTCTTCGATGTGCTGGTGATCGATGAGGTGCACCGCTCCATCTACACCCTGTGGCGGCAGGTGGTGGAGTACTTCGATGCTTTCCTGATCGGCCTCACCGCCACCCCCTCGAAGCAGACCTTCGGCTTCTTCAACAAGAATCTGGTGATGGAGTACGACCACGAGCGAGCCGTGGCCGATGGCGTGAACGTGGACTTCGAGATCTACAAGATCCGCACCCGCATCACCGAGGGTGGTTCCACGGTTGAGGCCGGGCCCGACACCATGCTGGGCTTCCGCAACCGCCGAACGCGGGCGCTGCGCTGGCAATCCGCCGAGGAGGATCTCTCCTACGACCCCAACGAGCTCGACCGCCGCGTGGTGGCGAAGGACCAGATCCGCACAATCATCCGCACCTTCTGCGACCGATTGCCGGTGGACATCTTCCCAGGGCGCAAGGAGGTGCCGAAAACCCTGATCTTCGCCAAGGACGACAGCCATGCCGAAGACATCGTGGAGATCATCCGCGACGAGTTCGGCCGCGGTAATTCCTTCTGCCAGAAGATCACCTACCGGGTGACAGACGCGAAGCCCGAGGATCTGATCCAGGCCTTCCGCAACCAGTACGAGCCGCGCATCGCCGTGACGGTGGACATGGTTGCCACGGGCACGGACATCCGCCCGATAGAGATCGTGATGTTCCTGCGGGCGGTGAAAAGCCGGCTGCTGTTCGAGCAGATGAAGGGCCGCGGCGTGCGCATCATCGACCCCAACGACCTGCGCGCCGTGAGCGGAGAAGACGCCACTGCTAAAACCCACTTCGTGATCGTGGATTGCGTGGGCATCACCGAAACACCGCTCACCGACAGCCAGCCGCTGGAGCGCAAGCGCACGGTGAGCCTCCAGGCGCTGCTGGAGCACGTGGCCATGGGCGGCATCGATGAGGCGGTGCTCTCCTCCCTGGCCAGCCGCCTGGCCCGGCTCGACCGCCAGTGCGGTCCTGAAGAACAGGCCCGGGTGGTGGAGGCCTCCGGCGGGCCCAGCCTCGGAAATCTCTGCGGGGCGATCGTGGGCGGTCTCGACCCCGATCACCAGATCGCCGGTGTGGAGTACAGCATGCGCACCGCTGCGGCCACGCAGTTGTGGATCGCGGCGTGCAAAGCTATCGATCGTCTGCCAGGCGGTTTTGAGCAACAGATCGTAGGCAATTCGTTGATGTACCCAGAAGAATCGCCTCAGCTGCGCTGGTACTGTGAAGGTAACCATGAAATAGTCAACGGGCAACAGTTTTCCCTTTTGCCGCTCCAGCCACTGCTGGCTCTCATGCTGCTGGCAATGGGGACAGCTGCGATGTCCGCAGGAATGGGGCACTGTGCTCTGATGGTGGCAGCTGTTGCAATGCAGAATCATCACGCGGTTGTGTTGATTGCGGCAACGCCGCATCGCCTGCAGGGCACGGTAATGGCCGGGTAACAGTTCGTGGCTGTGGTGATGTTCCAGATCGCTGCTGTAGCGATCGATCAGATCCGCAAGGAGGATCATTGGCCGTCCTCCCAACGCAGGGCAAAATCAGCAACAAGGCACTCGATACGATCTTTGGCCTACTGCCGATTGACGGTTGTGAGGTGGGCATAGCGGTCTGTCGTCTCCGGGCTTTCGTGCCCCAGCACCACCTGAATGGAGCGCAGGTCGACGCCAAGCTCCAGCAGGTGAGTGACGTAGGCGTGCCTCAGACTCCGGATCGTGAAATGCTTGTGGATCCGGCAGGACTGCCGGGCTGCGGGCATCGCAGCCTGCACGCCACCGCGATCCATCGGGCTGCGGGCGGTGCGAGCCGAGGCATCATTGCCGCTGCCATTGGGGAAGAGCAGGCGAGGATTGCGGTGTGTACTCCAGAAGCGCCGCAGCACAGTAAGGGTGGCTTCAGGCAGCGGCACGTACCGATCCTTGCCGCCCTTGCCTTGGCGGACATGCACCCGCCTGTTGGCGGAATCAATGTCGCCAACCTCCAGGCAGAGGCCTTCTCCAAGGCGCAGGCCCATGCTGTACACCAAAAAGAAGTAAACGCGGTAACGCAGCCGATAGACACTGTTGATTAAGAGCTGCACTTCTTCTCGTGTGGGAATATCTGGCAGCGATCTAGATTTGGGTGGCTTGATGATGTCCATACAATCCATCGGCTGGCCCAGCACATGCCGATAGAAGAAGGACAATCCCCACAGATCCACCTTGACGCTGCTCCAGGAGTTGTTCTCACCATCCAGGCGAAGTAGGCCTTGAGCTCAGTGGCGCTCAGGTTGTCAGGACAGCGGTTGAAGAATCCTGCAACGCGGCGCACTGCTCTGGCATAGCCATCGATTGTTTTGCTCCGCTTGCCCTGCAACTTGAGGCCCTGCAGGTGCTTTGCATAGAGCTGGTCGAATAGCTCCTGTTCATGCTGTTCCATGGTGGATTTCCCCCAGGGGATAAAGGACATGACACGCCGATGTGGGCGTGCATCCTTCACTGTGGAACTGGGCAACCGACTGGCGATCGGGCCTGCTGCCGAAGCCCAAGGCTGCTCGGCAATCAAATCAGCGCTTGCTGGCAATATCGCATGTCTTTGGCTACAGTGGATTTGAATCTGCCGCGCAGCGGCTTAGTCCAACACATGCCTGGAGCCGTGTGGCATCCAGTTGAAGGAGCTGGTCATTTTGTTGCGGTTGGTTCAGCAGACGACGTGTTCGCCATCGCGGCCGAGGAACTGGGTGCTTAGCAGCAACCCCCTGGCAGTGCGATCGCAACCTATCCATCGCACGCATCGGACTGAAGGCTGAGTTCTGGCTTCGTTGCAAGCTGATTGACCGCCTTTTATGCAAGCCGCTGGAAGGAGCGAGAGGTTGGATGTAGGGGAACCGTGACCGGCTTCAATCAAGCCTGAAGGATTGTCACAGATAGACTGACATGCGAATCGGCATCGCTAAAGATTAATCTATACATCACCGGCATCAAGAGGGCCGCAGTGAGAATCGCATCAGCATTCCCGATGATCAAGGCACTGATCAGCTCCTTGCTCATCTCCACATTCGCGTTTGAGCATGCCCAGGAAGCGCGAGCATGCACGCGCCTTCTCTATGAGACGGGCAATAAGTCCTTCATCACTGGTCGATCGATGGATTGGATGGATACGTCTGCCAAGACGGCGTTGTGGGCCTTTCCCAGGGGGATGAAGCGCGATGGAACGGTTGGTGCCAACCCGATCAAGTGGAGCGCCAAGTATGGCTCAATTGCTGTCTCTTTCTATGATGCCGGAACTGCCGATGGCATGAATGAGAAAGGGCTCGTTGCGAACCTGCTTTATCTAAAGGAAGCCCAATGGGGTGATGCGACCAAGTCGGGAAAGCCCACTCTGACCGCTGGCGCTTGGGCACAGTACTTCCTCGACAACTTCGCAACAGTGAAGGAGGCGGTTGCTGCGATGGCCAATCCGCCATTCTCTATCATTGCTCCTCCGCTGCCGAATGGTCACGCAGCGGGCCTGCATCTTTCGCTTTCTGATGCAACGGGCGATTCTGCGATCCTTGAATACATCAATGGCAAACTGGTGATTCACCATGGCCCGCAGTACAGGGTGATGACCAACTCGCCAACGTTTGACCAGCAACTCGCGCTGAATGTCTACTGGGATAAGATTGGCGGTGATCGTTTCCTTCCTGGCACGATCAGTGCCGCCGACCGCTTCGTGCGCTCGACCTACTATCTAAAACTGTCACCGAAGTACAAGGATACTGAGCTGGCGCTCGCATCTGTGTTCTCGCAGATTCGCATGATCAGTGTTCCCCTCGGCCTGGCCGATGCGAGTAACCCGAATATCGCGATGACACTGTGGCGGACCGTGGCGGATCAACAGGCGAAGATCTACTACTTCGAGTCTGCGATCTTCCCTGCTGTGTCGTGGATCAATCTCAACAAGGTTGATCTCAGTGTCGGTGCTACTCCCAAGGTCGTCAGGATTGAGCGAGGCAAGCCACTCGCCGGCGAGCTTTCGGCCGCGCTCAAGCCAGCTGAGCCCTTCAAGTGGCTTGGGGCAAAATGATCGAGACTGGTCAAGGTGTGTGCCAATAACCTATTCGCTGTCCTAGGCAGCGGAGCAGCTCAACGAGCCGCTGCTGAGGTGAATGCCAGCCGAGGGCCGCGTGCTTCCTGAGCCGGGTATAGAGCGTGTCCCGTGTCCGTCTGCTCGGCCCTCTGCAGCAGCGACTGTGTCTTGGCATCCTGGGCGGCCTCGCTGTAAAGACGCATCGAGCGATTCCATCAAGCCCCCTGGTGGTTGAAGCGGACGGGATGGAGCGGCGTCATCGTTCCCGGGAGAGGGGGGGGGGAGCCTTCACACTTCATTCTTTCACCGGGCAGCCTTGGTGGCCTCCAGCACGCAGTCCAGCCGCCGCAGCACCGTGAACGGCAGGATCACCTTGCCGAAGTCGCTGCGCTTGTAGTCGCCCCGCAGCAGGTCGGCCACCGACCACAGGAACGAGGAGGAGAGGTTCTGATCGGCCATTCAGGGATCAGACCGGTGCCACTGGTGGGGAGTATGGCAATCGCGGCGCGGAATGGGGGTGGTTGGGGGGTGCCGGGGGTGTTGAGGGGTCTGTGCGGCTGGTGCATTGCTCCGGCCCTTGGCGGGCCTCATGAACGTGTCCCGGAGTTGCAGGGAAGGTGTGTGGTGCTCATGTAGGTGCCAACATGCGGCCAGGGCCTTAATGGGGCTTGTCGGAAGGCATCTTCGCCGAGCACTAAGCTGGGTTACTAAAATGAACTATGCTTGGATCCTTCGTGGTCTTCGGTTGGGAGCACATCGCACGCCGCTCTATACCACTTCTGAATGTATGGAGTCCCGAACGCCTCGGCATCCCTTTTGCACAACCAAGAAACCAATAGACGGGTCTTTGCATCCACGAGACTTTCGTTTCGAACCTCCAGATTTCATCCACGCATCCGATCTGTCCTATAGGCATCTGCTTGCGTGCTCAGACTGGACCTGCTGAACCAAGGCCAGCAGGTCGGTGGAGATGCTCATGTCCAGTTCTCCAGCAGCAGGCCTTCCACCCGCTCAAACTCCCGAAGGTTGTTGCTCACCAGGGTGAGGCCCTCGCTGCGGGCATGGGCGGCGATGTGCAGGTCATTGACACCGATCGGTGTTCCTTTGCGTTCCAGGGAACTGCGGATCTGGCCGTAGTGCTGAGCCGCCTTGGGGCCATAGGCGAGCACCTCCAGGCGTGAGCAGAAGTTCTCCACCACCGCCAGGGAGCGGGCGGGATCGGAGCTTTTCTCGGCCCCGTGCAACAGCTCCGCCAGCGTGACCGCGGAAATCGCCAGGTGGCCGGCGTGGCGGTTGAAGGTGGGCAGCAGCGAACCCGGCCGCTGCTTGATCACGTAGATGCAGATGTAGGTGTCGAGCAGGTAGCGGAGCATCACCGCGCGCAGAGCGTCTCTCGCTCGTCCTGGTGCTGAGAGGCTCGCTCAGTCAGGAAGTCGTCTGGAACCGTGGGGCCGTCGGTGAAGAAGCTGTCCCAGCTGGAGCCCAGCGGGGCGATGATCCGTTCCTTGCCGCAGGCGCGCACCTCCACTTCCTTGACCGATTCGGGCAGGCGCAGGTCGGCCGGGATACGCACGGCCTGGCTGCGGTTGCTGAGAAACAGCTTGGTCACGGCCACCACGGCTTTCCTTGTATATCCATTAAGTCTATCCCCGGTGGCGGGGGGGTGGGCGCTTTGACCGCTGTTCGTTGGGTGCGATCAGCTGCCGCAGGACCGGCTGCACACCGGTGAGATCAATCCCAGCTGGTTCAAGCTCCTGGCCGTGGTGATCATCGCCAGCAGCCCATGGGCTGGGCCCGTTGGAACGGCAGGGCTGAAGTCACCATTGCCGCCATGCGCCGCTTGAGGGCGCGAACCCTGAACGGCAAGGGCACTCGCGCCGCCGCAAACGGCTCACAGATCGGCAAAGGCCTGCTGATCCTCCGGCGATGCCCATTCCTGCAGCCCGGCTTCCACGCCCTGCAGGTCGCTGAGTTCCTTGGGGCTCATCCGCCCCAGGGCAGCAGCCACATTGTTGCCCACGGGGGCGTCGGCTGGATCCTGGCGGAACATGGGCAAACCTCCATCGCCCCGTTCCATCGGCTCAGCCTCCATCACCTGCCTCTGGGGTTCTGTCCAGCTCGGCGCCCCGAAGAATGCGGAGCTCGCCATCAATCCGCACGGCGATGCCGGCGCCGCCCAGCCGACTCCGTCAGGCCCGCCACGCCCGATCATCGGCGATTGCCCCCAGCTGGGGACGTCAGTGCTGGGCCTGCACGGCCCACACTGGTACACACCGAAGCCAGGACGCCCGCCATGGCGGACCCGAACGTCACGATCAATGCCGGCAGCTGCCTGGGGCGCACCTGCCTGAAGTGGGGCGTGGACGGTGAACTCACCGCTCTCGACCGCGAGCTGATCATGGAGCGCCTGGCCCGGGTGGATCATGATGTGGCCGCCCTGCGCCGGGGCACCCTGGATCGCCAACCATGTCCCTCGACCAGTTGAAAGCCTTTCTCGGCCTGATCTCCACCGACATGGCACTGCGCCAGACGGTCATGGCGGCGGCCACGGCCGACGATGTGGCTCAGATGACCGGCAAACTCGGCTATCAATTTTCCGGCGATGAGCTGCTGCGTTTGTCTGGGCAGAAGGTGGGCCGCGTCAAGGTGACGAAGCAGGACATTCCTGGCGAGTACAACTGAGCCGGATTGAGGTGATCTACCGCTTGTCCCCATCTGGGGGCAGGCGGCATGAATGATCAGGGCCAGGCGATGAAAGTGACCGGCTCATATTTCGCAATCGTGATCCGCCAGGCCCTCATGGCCAGCCCCTCAAGGCTGCTGAGCAGCGTTCCCGTTTCACCGCCGGCCAGCCAGTTCGCCTTGAGCAGGGGAAGCTGTTCGCTCATCACCTCCAGCGGCAGTTCCACCAGCAGCAGGCTGCTCTCCCCGGCGGCCCGCTGCATCAGACCCTCATCGCTGCGCTGCCACAGTCGCAGCAGCAATTCCAGCGCCAGGGTGCGGCCGTCGTTGCCAGGATCGCTGGCATCGCCTGCTCCGGCTGCCTGGGATTTGCCGTTCAGCGGCAGCGCCCGTTTACCGCCGATCTCCACCAGGGCCAGCGCTACGAGATAGGGAGCCTCTGCCATGAAAACGATCCAGTTGAGTGCCACACCACCCTGGCGGATCATCACTCCCGGCACGATCCCGCACGGTAAGATGAGTAAAAGTACTTGAATAATGGCGGAGATTCGCCAGCGTTCGCCTGGCCTGTTGCCCCGCCCAGGCATCCGGCAGGGCTACATTCTCCGGGCCAATTCGCACCCCTGCGGGGGCTGTGTGCCATGGCCACCATCACAGACCAGCTCCAGACCTATCGTTCCGCCCTCGCCGAGGCCCAGGCCAAAGGCGACCAGGCGATCGCTCGCAAGATCGAGCAGCAGATCAGAGAACTCGAGGAATTCCAGCGGCGCCATCCCGAGGAGGCCGAGGCGCCATCCCCTTTCGAAGTGTTCTGCGACCTCAACCCTTCCGACATCAACTGCCGCGTCTACGACGACTGAA
This sequence comes from Cyanobacteriota bacterium, assembly GCA_046342315.1. Taxonomy (GTDB): domain Bacteria; phylum Cyanobacteriota; class Cyanobacteriia; order PCC-6307; family Cyanobiaceae; genus Cyanobium. The sequence goes on along the minus strand of JBKDPV010000122.1, from coordinate 3,324 downwards.
CGGCGGCCGATTCGCCGTCCACTCTCCCCAGCCCTAGGGTTGTAACCGGCTCTCTTCGCGACCCGACCACGGGTAATCGCCTGCGCATGGACCTCACTCCCTTCCTGGCCACCGCCGACAAGGGGACCCATGAGGAAGGCCTGGAATCGATCGAGATTCCAGGCCGCGTCGCCATAGCGGCCAAAGGACGTTTTCTGCTGCGCGCCTTGTGCCGCAGTTTCGGCGGCTACTCCCGGATCACCTGTGCCGTCACCGATCAGGACACCTGCCTGCACTATCTTTCTGAAGAAGCTGGCGATCCCTACGAGTTGCTGGTCTGCACCGATTATCTCGAGAGCGGTAATGGTTTTGATCTCGTGCGGGAGGCTCGCCAGCAGCATCCGAAGCTCCACGCTGTGATCCTGGCGCTCGGGGATGCCATCCCTGCCGAATGTCTCGAGGCACCGTGGCTGGAGGCCGTTGTGGCCGAGGCTGACTTCGTCGACGATCAACAGCCCTTGCAGGCCGCCGTGATGGCGGTGTTGGGCGGCCACTCTTACCGCAGCCCATCGTTGCGCACGGGCATCCTGCCCTACCTGAGTTGCCCCAGGCTCACCCCCCGCGAGTACGAGGTTCTCGACCTGCTTGCCAGCGGTCTCAGCGACCGCGAAATCGCCAAGCGTCTTGTGGTGAGTGATGAAACGGCACACACCTACACCAAACGTTTGCTGCAGACCCTTAACGTCCATAACCGCCTGCAGGCCGTGCTGAAGGGAATGCGCTGCGGCATGATTCAGATCTGATTGCCCCCAACCGGGGACTTGGCCTGACGGAGCGGCTGACCGAGTATTCGGCCTGTTCAAGCCCTTGCTGCCATGAGCCAGGCAACGTTCACCACCGCCCTCACCATCGGCGAACTCGAAGCCAGTTATCCCCTCTACTGCAAGGCGCTGCGCATCCTGATCCGAGAAGAGAAAACCCTCCGGCAGATCCAGCGGAGTGTCTGCTGGAACCGCCTGGAGACGCTGCATCGCTGCCTGCCACGCCGTTACAAGGATCCAAACCACCTCTACTTCCATCTCCGGCGAGAGATCAGCGCGTGAAGCGTGTTCTTGCCATCATCCTGGGAGGCGGTGCCGGTACCCGTTTGCAGCCCCTTACGCTCACCCGAGCGAAACCGGCGGTGCCATTGGGCGGTAAGTACCGCCTGATCGATATCCCGATCAGCAACTGCATCAATTCCGGCATTCATAAGATCTACGTTCTCACCCAGTTCAACAGTCAGTCGCTCAATCGCCATCTCAGCCTCTCCTACAACCTCTCCTCAGGCTTCAGAAGTGGCTTTGTGGAGGTGCTGGCGGCTCAGCAGACTCCCGATAGCCCGAGCTGGTTCAGGGGCACGGCCGATGCGGTACGTCAGTACCGCGCATTGTTCGAGGCCTGGGATGTGGATCAGGTGCTCATCCTCTCCGGTGATCAGCTCTATCGGATGGATTACGCAGCCTTTGTTGCAGCGCACCGGGCCCGCGGTGCTGCCCTCACCGTGGCGGCCCTGCCGGTGGATGGCGCTGCGGCGCCAGGCTTCGGGCTGATGCGTACAGACGCTGATGGCCGGATCCTCGAGTTTCGGGAGAAGCCCAAGGGCGATGCCTTGGAAGCGATGCGCGTGGATACGGAGGCTCTGGGTCTCTCGGCTGCGGATGCGAAGCTCCGCCCTTTTCTGGCCTCGATGGGCATCTATGTGTTTGAGCGGGAGAGCTTGTTCTCTCTGCTTGCCAGTCATCCTGAGGCAACCGATTTCGGCCAGGAAATCATTCCGGCTGCCTTGGGCGCAGGTATGCCGCTGTTGAGCTACCTCTTTGATTCGTACTGGGAAGATATCGGCACCATCAGCGCCTTCTATGCCGCGAACCTTGCCCTGGCCGATGATAGGCCTGCCTTTACTTTCTATGATGAAAAGGCTCCGATCTATACGCGTTCACGCTATCTGCCTCCCAGTCAGATCTGTGATTCAAGCGTGCACCGCTCGTTGATCAGTGAGGGATGCCAGCTTGATCGGTGTGTGATTGAGCATTGTGTGCTCGGGCTGCGTCTGCGGGTGGGGGAGGGCGCCATTCTGGAGGATGCGTTGGTGATGGGTGCTGATGCGTACGAATCCCAGGCTGAGCGCACTGAGGTGCTCTCCCGCGGCGGAGTGCCGCTGGGGATCGGGGCAGGCTCGCTCGTCAGGCGAGCCATCCTCGACAAGAATGTACGCATTGGTGCGCACGTGCAGATCATCAATAAAGACAGGGTTCAGGAGGCTGACCGAAGTGAGTTGGGATTCACGATTCGCGATGGCATTGTGGTGGTTGAGAAGAATGCAGTGATTGCCGATGGCACCTTGATTTAGCGGTCTGATTGCTTCCACTCTCCTTGCAGCCGCTCGAGCGAGGGGAACCTGCTGTTCCATGCGCCACCCCAACGCGCAGGCCCCATCGCCGCAGTCTGCGGTTGTTGTCCCGGTGTAGATGTCGGACCCAGCACCTTCGCGGTCGTAAGCGGGATCTCACCGTTGCCGACAGCGACCTGGATCGAATGGCATACATCAACGACGAGGTGCGACCCATCGAAGCGGCAACATCCCCTGCGATCAGGCAGGTGCTGCTGGACGCCATGGCGGAACGTCGAGCCGCCCTGGTGGGCATCGGCCTGATCATCGCCGGCGTGCCGGTGATCAACCTCTTCTCCCGCACCGGTTCCCACGGCGCCTGAGCCTCTCGCTTGCGGAGCGGCTGCGCCATAGGATCCCTCCATGCCCTCCAGCTCCACCATCGGCACGGACTCCACCACGGCTGGTGGCGTGCCGTCGCTGGATCAGCTGTTCCCCTTCCCCCTCGATCCGTTCCAGCTCGACGCGATCGACGCCCTCAACCAGGGCCATTCGGTGGTGGTGAGCGCCCCCACCGGCTCCGGCAAGACCCTGGTGGGCGAGTACGCCATCCACCGCGCCCTCTCCCACGGGCGCAAGGTCTTCTACACCACGCCGCTCAAGGCGCTCTCCAACCAGAAGCTGCGCGATTTCCGCCACCAGTTCGGCGCCGACAACGTGGGCCTGCTCACCGGTGATCTGAGCGTGAATCGCGAGGCGCGGATCGTGGTGATGACCACCGAGATCTTCCGCAACATGCTCTATGCGGAGATCGATCACCCCAACAACGATCCCCTCCACGATGTGGAAGCCGTGGTGCTCGACGAGTGCCACTACATGAACGACTCCCAGCGCGGCACGGTCTGGGAGGAATCGATCATTCACTGCCCGCCCTCGGTGCAGCTGGTGGCGCTCTCGGCCACGGTGGCCAATGC
>JBKDPV010000121.1:0-16981 GCA_046342315.1 Cyanobacteriota bacterium | reverse complement strand
CCCACCCGGTGGGGGGCGAGGGGCCCGCTGCCGGCGCGGGGCTCTGCCGGGGGGGTGGGGGGGCGGGCGCAGATCCTGCAGCCAAAGGCGTTCGGCCTGGTGGATAGCGAGCCGCCGCTCCAGGCGACGGAATCGGCCTGCCATTCTGCGCAGCTCCTGGCGATGCTGCTGTAGCCGGCGGCGGCAGGTGCGCAACCTGGGCTCCTCGATCTCCAGATCGGTGCGGCGCAGAAGCACCGCGATCGCCGGCAGACCCGGCGGCAGACCCGGCAGAGCGACCGGAAGAGGGAGCTGCAGCAGATGGGATGGGGCCGGGGCACTATCCACGCGGCCGTGAAGGGCGGCATCCAGCAGGCTCACCGGCAGCAGCGTGGGGCTGACGCCGGCCCGCAACAGCTCCACGTTCACGGCATGGGAGAGGTTGCGCAGGCGCCGCTGGAGGGCATGATCCATGCCGTCGAGCCAGCGAAGCAACTCCACCGGGTCGGTGGGCAGGCTTCCCTGCTGCCAAGGACCAGGATCGCCGCCCTGGAAGTCGAACTCGGGCTGGTCGTCATCGTCGGCTTCCAGGGCCGCTTGCGGCTGGGAATCCGAGCTCACAAGGCCATCGGCCGATCCCGTTTCCTGCCCATCGGCTTCACCGGACTCCGACGATTCCTGGAGAGGCTCCTGGACGTCCCCGACGCTGAGACTGAAGGGGAACGCGAAGGGAAGGCTCGGGCTGCGATCGAGATGGACGGAACCCTGGGGTGTGGGCGATTTGGCACCGTCAGCGATCTCTGCGACCCCCTCGGTGAGCCTTTCGAGAAGTCGGCGCTCGACCTGTCGGCGGCGGCGGGCGGACTCGCGTGCCATCTGGGCCGCCAGCGCCGCCAACTGCTCCACCGTGAGCAGGCTGCCGCAGCGCTGAACCAGTACCGCCACACGCTGACGCAGTTGCTGCCGGTCGTGGGCCTCCAGGGCCACGTAGCGGGACGCATGGACCCGGGTGACCAGGTGGAAGATGGTCTGTTCGAGTCGGTGGGGCAGCACCTCACGCAGCACCTGCAGGTAGAGGGCGACGTGGCGGTAAAGCTGGGGGTTGGAGGCGGCCACGCTCTGCGTGATCGCCTCGATGGCCCCGGGGAGGTCGGAACCGGGCTGGTCGGACACCGGCACCACGGAAGGGGAACAGGAAATCAGGCGGCCTTCATCGCCGCCACCTCGGCGGCGAAATCGGACTGCTCGACCTCGATGCCCTCGCCAAGGGTGTAGCGGGTGAAGCGGCGCACCTGGATGTTCTCGCCCACCTTGCCAGCCACCTGTTTCACCAGTTCGGCAACGGTGAGCGTGCTGTCCTTGATGAAGGGCTGATCCATCAGCGCCAGTTCCTTGAGGCGCTTGCCGATGCGACCGGCCACGATCTTCTCCTTCATCTCCTCCTTCTTGCCGGCGAGATCGTCGCGTCCCATTTCGATCTGCTTCTCACGCTCAGCCACCTCGGCGGGAATGTGCTCCGTGCTCACGTATTCCACCCCGGGGCAGGCAGCGATCTGCATGGCCACGTTGCGCAGCAATTCCTGGAAGATCTCGCCGCGGGCAACGAAATCGGTTTCGCAGTTCACCTCAACCAGCACACCCACCCGGGCGCCGGTGTGAATGTAACTGCCGATAGCTCCCTCGGCCGCGGTGCGGCCGGCTTTCTTCTCAGCGCTGGCGATACCTTTCTGCCGCAGCCATTCGATCGCCTTTTCGGTGTCGCCCTTGGCTTCCGTGAGGGCCTTCTTACAATCCATCATGCCCGCGCCGGTCTTGTCGCGCAGGTCCTTGACGAGCTTGGCGGAGATCTCAGCCATCGGTCAGCGGGGGAGGGAGGGGAAACGTCGGGAAGAAAGATCCGGTCGGCGCACAAGCCGACCGGGGGTCAGGGGAAGGATCCCTGGAAACAGTGGGCTCAGCCCTCGTCGTCTGCCGGACGATCCTGGGCGCCGTGGCGACCTTCGTTGATGGCATCGGCGAGGCGGCCGAGCACCAGCTGCACCGAGCGCACGGCGTCGTCGTTGCAGGGGATGGGCACGTCGCAGAGATCAGGATCGCAATTGGTGTCGAGCATCGACACCAGGGGGATGTCGAGCTTGCGGGCCTCAAGCACGGCGTTGGTTTCGCGGCGCTGATCCACCAGGATCACCACATCCGGCAGGCGCCGCATGTTCTTGAGGCCGCCCAGGTATTTCTGAAGGCGATCGAGTTCACGGCGCAGCACGGCCGCTTCCTTCTTCGGACGCATGGCGATGGCCCCGGAGGACTCCATGCGCTCCAGGTCCTTGAGGCGGTCGATGCGGGCGCGCATCGTGGTCCAGTTGGTGAGCATGCCGCCCAGCCAGCGCTGGTTCACGTAGGAGGCGCCGCAGCGGGTGGCCTCGATGGCGATCACCTCGGAGGCCTGCTTCTTGGTGCCCACGAACAGGAAACGCTTGCCACTGCGGGAGGCACTGCGCACCCACTTGTAGGCGTTGTTCATGCAGACGGCGGTCTGCACGAGGTCGATGATGTGAACGCCGTTGCGCGCGCAGTAGATGTAGCGCGACATCTTCGGGTTCCAGCGCCGGGTCTGGTGCCCGAAGTGGGCGCCAGCCTCCATCATCTCGGCGAGAGTGACGACAGCCATGATTGTGTTAATGGTTTCGGGTTGGCCTCCACCTGCCAGGGATCCGAGCCACGCTGATCCTCGAGAGAGGAGCGGGGCACGAATCACCCGAAACGCGCAGGTGTGCGGTGTGGGTGAACCCGGCCAACCTATCAAACGGCGGTTCCCGCGCCTCAGCCCAGACTCGTCTCGGCAGAGACCCGACTCAGCCGAGACCCGCCTCCCGGGCCTCTGCGAACAGGGCGCGCACGCCGATGCGGTTCAGCGGCAGCCGCAGCAGCTCCATCGCCAGTCCCGGACGGCCGCTGCGGATCAACCAGCCGAGCAGGGGGCGCAGGCTGCGTTCGTTCAGCAGGCCCCCCAGCGTCAGCAGTTCCCAGAGCAGGCGGTGCAGCCAGGTGAACTGGATGATGAAGCGAACACGCCGGGTGGGGTGCTTGCGATAGAAGACCAGCCCCATCTTCGCCCGCTCCCGCTCCACCCGCACCAGATCGGGGATCTGCTCGAGCCGCAGGGCCGGATGCCAGTGGTAGCCCACCGCCTCGGGGCAGCGCAGCAGCTCGACGCCCATCCGCCGCAGCCGCTCGCCCAGCTCCAGATCCTCCCAGCCGTAGAGCCGGAAGCCGGTGTCGAAGAGACCGGCCCGCTCCAGCACCTGCCGGTCGATGGCCACGTTGCCGGTGGCGAAATAGGCCCAGGAGAGGTCGCGGAGCTTATGGGGTTCGCTGGTGGGGGCCTCGAAGTTGGCTGTGTTGATCACCGCGCCGTAGGTGAAGCAGAGGCGGTCGCCGCGCCGCCGCCAGCCGGCCTCCAGGGCGCGGGCATGGCAGAGCAGGAAGCTGGGGGTGACCACCAGATCGCTGTCGATGAACACGATCACGTCGCCGTGGGCATGCTCCACCCCCCGGTTTCGCCCCTCGGCCGGACCGCCATGGTCCTGACGGATCAGGCGCACGTGGGGGAAGGCGGTGGCGTGGGCGTCGAGCCAATGCACCGTGTCGTCGGTGGAGCCGTCGTCGACCAGCACCACCTCATAGCGCTCGACTGGGGGCTCCAGCTGCTGCCGCTCGAGGGCCTCCAGGCACTGGCGCAGAATCGGCAGCCGGTTGTAGGTGGGGATGACGACGCTGAGGAACATCCGGAACGATCGGGCAGACGTTGGTGAGTGGGTCTCAGCAAAGGCGCTCAGCAAAAAGGGGACCCGTTCCGGGTCCCCCGCTGCGCAGGCAGGGCAGACCCTGCCTCAATCGGCTGCGCCGCCGTTGTTGGCCGTGCCGGTGACGCCATTGCCCGCGCCTTCACCGCGACCGTCGTTGCGCAGCTTGCGCTTCTTGAACTTGCGGGCGTAGGCGCGATTCCGCTCCTGTTTTTCCTTCTTGAGATTCCTGCGCTTGGCCATGCGAGCGGCGTTGGGGGAGAGTCGTGAGAATTCAGCCTACTCAATCGGCGCCCACGAGGACCGGGCCGCTTCCCGCCCGCGGCACCGGGGCGTCCCAGAGACGGCCATCCTCCATCTGCACAAGCCGGTCGGCCACATCAAGGATCCTGGGGTCGTGGGTGACCATCAGCACGCTGCAGCCCTGTTCCCGGGCCAGGCGCTGGAGGAGTTCCACCACCTCGCGGCCGGTGGTCTTGTCGAGGGCAGCGGTGGGCTCGTCAGCCAGCAGCAGGCGCGGCTCGGCCGCCAGGGCCCGGGCGATCGCCACCCGCTGCTTCTGGCCGCCGGAGAGATCGTGGGGCAGCTTGCCCAGGTGGTCGGAGAGGCCCACCGCCCGCAGCCATTCGCGGGCCAGATCGCGCCGGGCCCGGTAGCTGAGCCCTTGAAGCAGGTCGGCCCCCATCTGCACGTTCTGCTCGGAGGTGAGGCAGCGCAGCAGGTTGTGGCCCTGGAAGATCATGCCGATTCGCCGCCGCAGCTGCTGGCGATCGGCCCGAGTGGAGCCAGCAAGCTCGTGGCCGAACACCTTCACAGAGCCCTGCTGCACCTGGCGCAGGGCCCCCACCAGGGTGAGCAGGGTGGTCTTGCCGCAGCCGGAAGGCCCGGTGAGCAGCACCACCTCCCCCGCGCGGATCTCCAGGTCGATCCCCTGCAGCACCTGGCGCCGGTTGACGCCGCTGCCGTACCAGTGGCAGAGAGCGGAGACGGCCACGCTGGCATCGGGATCGGCGTGGGGGAGCGTCATGCCGTCAGAAGATCTCGGCGGGATCGGCGTCGGCGAGCTTGCGCATGGCCATGAACGCCGAACCCATGCACATGGTGAAGATCATGGCGAACACCAGCAGGGAGCGCTGGCCGTCCATCTCCACCGGCAGGCGGGTGCCGGAGCGGACCAGGGCGTAGAGCCCCTGGCCGGCCAGCCAGGCCGGCACGTAGCCGAGCACCGCCAGGATCAGGCCTTCGCGAGCCACCACCCCCAGCAGGGTGAGCAGCCGGTAGCCCATCGCCATGAGCGTGGCGTACTCCGGCAGGTGATCACTCACATCGGAATAGAGGATCTGGTACACGATCACGCAGCCCACCACGAAGCCCATCGCGGCCCCGAGGGTGAAGATGAAGCCGATGGCGGTGCTGCTGCGCCAGTAGTTCTTCTCGAACTCCTCGAAGCCCTTCTTCGTGTAGATGGTCACGTCCTCCGGCAGGGATCGCTTCAGGCGCGCGGCGACGGCGGAGGAATCAGCGCCGGGGGTGAGCCGGATCAGGCCCAGTTCGATGCTGCCGGGGGGCGTGTTCGGCATCAGCCGCAGGAAGGTTTCGCGGCTGGTGATGATGTTGCCGTCGGCGCCGAAGGAGGGGCCCAGGGCCACCAGGCCGGCCACCCGCACCCGCTTGCCAGCTACCTCCGTTTCCACCACCTTTCCCTGGCGGAACCAGTCGGCGATCGGGCCGAACTCGGGCCGGGAGAGTTCATCGAACAGCACCCGACCCCGCTGGCTGAGCACCTGCGCCTTGGCCGCCAGACCGGGATCGGTGAACAGGGGATCGCCGGGGTCGAAACCCAGGGCCAGGATCGAGCGCGTGGTGCGGGTCTGGGGGTTGCGCCAGAGCAGCAGATTCCAGTGCACCGGCGTGGTGCCCTCCACCTGCGGATCGGCCATCGCCTGGATCAGGCGCCGCCGTGGGAAGCCCGCCATGCCGATTGAACTCATCGTGCGGGGGCTCATCAGCACCAGGTCGGCGTCGAAGAGCTTGTGGATCGTGACGCTGGCGTCGAACAGCCCGTCGCGGAAGCCCAGCTGCATGAACATCAGGATGCCGGCGAAGGCGATCCCCGCCAGGGCCACGGCCAGTCGGGCGGGCTGGCGGGTAAGCAGCAGCCAGGAGAGCGGAATGCGTCGGGACTGCCAGAAAGAGAACATGGCCGACCTCAGGGCTCCAGCTTGGCGATCACCTTCAGGCCGGTGAGGTCCTGCACCCGGCGGGCGTCCTCGGGATCCAACCGCACCCGCACCTCCACGATGCGGGCGTCGGCATCGCCGGTGGGGTCGGTGGAGAGCAGTTCCCGCTGGCGCACCTGGGGGCTGATGCGGCTGACCCGGCCGGTGAGGGTGCCATCGAAACCGCCGTTCTCGCTGGTGAGGCGTACGGTCTGGCCCAGGCGCACGCGGCCGATGTCGCTCTCGTAGACCTCCACCAGGGCCTCCATCCGCTCGCTGTTGCCCAGCTCGAGAATGCCGTCATCCCCCGGACGCTCGCCGGTGCGGGCATGGATGCGCAGCACGGTGCCGTCGATCGGAGCACGGAGCTCGGTGTTCACCAGATCGGTGCGCACGCGCACCAGCTCGGCCCGGGACTCCTGCAGCTGGCCTTGCAACTCGAGGGTTCGCTGCTCGCGCAGGTCGAGTTCACTGGCGGAGAAGGCACCGGCGGCCGCCAGCCGGCGGTAGCGCTCAAGATCGCGTGTCTGCAGACCGAGCCGTCGCTCCAGGTTGGCGATGCGGGTGATCAGCAGGCGCTCCTCCGCCCTGTGGTTGGGGCCGTTGTCGAAGGTGGCCAGCAGCTGGCCCGCCTGCACCTGGTCCCCTTCTCTCACCAGGAGGCGGGTGATGCGGGGGCTGCCGCCGATGCCGGTGATCGGGGCCGCCAGCACGCGGATGTCACCGGAGGGATCAAGACGGCCAAGGGCCGCCACCGCCTGGCGGCTGGGCTGGGGCGGCGCGGGCGCAGCAGTACGGGGGGGCGAAGCGGGTTGGCGCCAGGGGGCCCGCACCAGAACGACGCCCAACACGACCGTGGCCAAGGCGGCGGAACCGACCCCGAGGATCAGGGGGCGACGGGATCGTCGAACAGGAGCTCCTCGATGTAGCGCTCCGCCCAGGTGGGGTTGAACGCCTTCTCCAGCACCCGCCGTGTCTTGTCGTTCTGTTTCTGTTGCTTGCAATAGCGGAGCTGCCCCTCCAGGCGCATCACCGTAGCTGGGTCGTCAGGGGCCTGCGGTTGCGCCGCCGCCACCGCCGCCGCCAGAACCGCCAGGAAGGCATCCACCTGCTCGATGAAGGCGCTCTCCTCGTCCGCATTGGCGGGCCGCACGAACAACACGTGGGGCGAGAAGATCGACCCCCAGGCCGGCAGCTCGCGCCGCTGGGAGAAAGGCCCCGTGTCCCGGGCTGCCAGGGCGGCCTCGATCGGCGCCGGCAGGTTCTCCGCAACGGGCGAAAGATCGACGATCGCCGCCGACACCACGCCTCGGCCCGCGACGATGTCTGCCCCGAACACCGGCAGATCGTAGCGGGGATCGGGGAAGAACACGCAGTGGAGGATCTGCAGACCAGCCCCCAGCCGGGCGGTTTCCAGGTGGAGCTTGCGCAGCCCGCGGCAGCGGTGCACCTCGTTGCGGATGAAGAGGTCCTCGCCGTCGAGGCTGCCGCAGATGGCCTCCAGCTCCGGATCGATCGCCAGCGGCTCGAGCCCGGGGAGGTCGGCCCAGCGTTCGCGGATGCGCTGGGCAAGGGCATCCACCAGAGGATGGATGCCGCCGCTCGCCGGGCCGGCGGGGGTGGCAGGGGCGGGTGCGGAGGACACGCTTGAAGTCATCGCGGCCATGGGGCCAGCAGAATGAAGATCCTGCCATGGGTGCATGAGTCAGACCGAGGCCCGTTGTGAGCCGTTGCTGCCGGGGCTTGCCGAACCACAGCGGCAGAAGCTCCCCAATGGGGTGAATGTGGTGGCTCTGCCCATGGCCGAGGCCCCGGTGGTGTGCATCGACTTCTGGTGCCGCGCCGGCAGCGTGTTTGAGTCGCCGGGGGAGAGCGGCATGGCCCACTTCCTGGAGCACATGGTGTTCAAGGGCAGCGAGCGGCTGGAAGCGGGCGAGTTCGACCGCAGCATCGAGGCCCTCGGTGGCAGCAGCAACGCCGCCACCGGCTTCGACGACGTGCATTACCACGTGCTGATTCCCCCTGCAGCAGCTGGCGAAGCCATGGACCTGCTGCTCGATCTGGTGCTCACCCCTCGTCTGGAGGCGGAGGCCCTCGCCATGGAGCGCCAGGTGGTGCTCGAGGAACTGGCACAGAGCGAGGACCAGCCCGAGGAGGTGGCCCTCCAGCGGCTGCTGGAGCGGGCCTGCCCGGAGCACCCCTACGGCCTGCCGATCCTGGGGCGGCGCCCGGCCCTGCAGCGCCACGATCCGGCCGCCATGGCGGCCTTCCACCGGCGTCTTTATGCAGCCGACCGCTGCGTGCTGGCGCTCGGCGGTGCGATCGACGACAGCGGGCTGATGCAACGGGCTGCCGAAGGCCCGCTTGCCGCGCTCGACCGGGCGGAACGGCTGAGCGATCCACCGCCTCTGCGGATGGAGGCGGGGGAGGAACAGCTGGGCCTGCCACGGCTGGAGGCCGCCCGGCTGCTGATGGCCTGGACACTGCCGCCGGCCCGCGACCTGGAAGCGGTGATGGGGGCCGATCTGGCCACCACGCTTCTGGCCGAAGGTCGCCGCCGCCGGCTGGTGGAGCGTCTCCGGGAGCGGCTGCGGATCGTGGAGAGCATCGATCTCGATCTCCACGCGATGGAGTTCGGCAGCCTTGCCCTGCTGGAGGCGGTGTGTGAGCCGGAGGAACTTCCCCAGGTGCGGCGCTCCGTGACGGACGTGTGGGAGGAGGTGATGGCGGGTCCGATCGAGCCAGGCGAGTGGGAACGAAGCCAGCGTCTGGTGGCGAACAGTTACCGCTTCGGCCTCGAATCAGCCGGTGCCGTCGCCGGGCTGATCGGCAACAGCCAGCTGTGGGGACGACAGCACGATCTGGATCGGCCCCTGCGGCTGCTGGAGCTCTGGGATCCGAGCCGTCTGAAACGGGAGATCCTTGGCCTGCTGGATCCTTCGAGGGCCTGCGTGCTGGAGGCCCTGCCCGCATGAGCCTTTCGATCCCTGCTGCTGCCAAAGAACACCGGCAACTCGCCGGCGGACTGCCGCTGCTGATCCATTCACGCCGCGGACCGGCGATCCTTGCCGCCCGCCTGGTGATCCGCGGCGGCAGCAGCCGCGACCCCGTCGGGGCGCGCGGCGCCCACCAGCTCCTGGCCGGCCTGATGACCCGCGGCTGTGGTGATCTGAACGCCGAGGCCCTGGCGGATCGAGTGGAGGGGGCAGGGGCCGCCCTGCGGGCCGAGGCCCATGAGGACGGCCTGGTGATCGGTCTCAAATGCGCCGCCACCGATGCGAGCGACCTGCTGCCCCTGCTGCTGGAGATGGTGGTGCGGCCCACCCTTGATCCCGATCAGGTGGAGCTGGAGCGCCAGCTCAACCTCCAGACCCTGCAGCGCCAGCGGGAGGACCCCTTCCAGTTGGCGCACGACCAGCTCCGCCTCCAGCTCTACGGCCACGGGCCCTACGGCCACGACCCCCTGGGGGTGGAGGACGAGCTGGCCGCTCTCGAGGCCGACGATCTCAGGCCGCTGCAGCGCCGGCTGGGCGATGACGGCGCCGTGCTGGTGCTGTGTGGTGAAGTGCCCTCCGGGGTGGAGCAGCTGCTGGTGACCGGCGCGGGAGCGGAGGCCTGGACCACCCATCTGCCAGGCCCGCCTCCAGCCTGGGATGCCTCAGGCCGCAGCGCCCCCCCGGGCAGGGCACGCCTGGCGAGGGAGGAGCAGGACACCGAGCAGCTGGTGCTGATGCTGGGCACGGCCACCGTGCCCATGGGCCACCCCGATGCCCTTGCCCTGCGGCTGCTCCAGACCCATCTCGGCATGGGCATGTCCTGCCGGCTGTTCGTGGTGATGCGCGAGCAGCGGGGCCTGGCCTACGACGTGGGGGTGCATCTGCCGGCCCGCTGCGGCGCGGCCCCTTTCGTGCTCCACCTCTCCACCTCCTCCGACCGGGCGGCAGAGGCCACCACCTGTCTGCTCGACGAGTGGCAGAGGCTGCACGAGGAGCTCCTGACCGAGGAGGAACGCGAGCTCGCCCTGGCCAAGCTGGTGGGCCAGGAGGCGATGGGACGCCAGACCTGCTCCCAGATCGCCGAAAGGGATGCCCTGGTGCTCAGCCACGGTCTGCCTGGCGACCATGTGGAACGGATGCTGGTCCAGGCCCCGGCTCTGGACGCCGAGGAGCTGCGGGCAGCGGCCCGTCGCTGCCTCGCCCCCCCCTGTCTGAGTCTGGTGGGCCCGGCGGCGGCCCTGGACGCCGCTTCCGCGGCCTGGGAGCGACACCCGCTCCATGGCTGCATCTAGGCCGGCGGCGTGCCTTCGGGAGCAGCGGAGCGAAGGTCCGCGGTGGCGATCAAAAACGTGCCCCGGCGGAAGGCCACAGCGAAACAACCACGCGAGCGGATCTCAACAACACGGCCCAGCTCGCCAGGGGCCACCAGATCGGGAGGACGCAGCATCGGCATCGGATCGGCGGTTTTGAGGTAAGGCAGCGCGGCCGCCAGCCCTACGGCATCTCCCACAGCGAAAGAGCCTGCCTGGAGGTCGCCGCCGCCTTCACCGCCGTCTTCGCCACCGCTGTCACCCGCTGCCGCCATAACCGCCATCAGCACCCGAACGTCAACGGCTGCTACGCCGCACCCTTCTCAGCCGACCCTAGCTGGAGCAGGATGGGCGGCAGTCTGGACAGAGTGGTTTGCGGGCCCGGGCCACCGGGAGCGGCGCCATTGCCGGCCTCTTGCTGATCGTGGTGGGGGGGCTGGTGCCCGCTGCCCTGCCCTTCCACGACGCTGCCGGCTGGTCGATCCGGCCCCTGGGCATCACCCTTCAGGTGCCGGCCCTCCTGCTCACGGCGCTGGTCTGCGGACCCCGCAGCGCCATGCTCGCTGCCGTGGCCTACCTGAGCATCGGCCTGTTCCAGCTGCCGGTGTTCCACGAAGGCGGAGGGCTGGGCTACCTCCTCGACCCTGGCTTCGGTTACCTGGCGGGCTTCGTGCCGGCGGCCTGGCTCACCGGGCGCCTGGCCCGCCAGGGCCGCCTCGACGATCCCCTCAGCCTGGCGGCGGCGGCGGCCGTGGGTCTGCTGGTGCTGCACCTCACCGGCCTCGTGAACCTGCTGCTCGGCGGTCTGGCCGGTCGCTGGGGCGCCGGTCTGCTGCCCCTGCTGCTGCGCTACAGCCTGGCCCTGTTGCCCCAGCTGCTGCTCTGCTGTGCGGTGGGCGTTCTGGCCTGGCTGATGCGGCGGTTGCTGCTGATCGAGTCGTGAGGAGCATCGCCAGTCGGCGGCGGCCGCTTGCTCCGCGCCGGCGCGGGCTGCGGGCCTGGGTCGTGGCCATCGCCGTAGTGCTGCTGGATCAGGCCAGCAAGCTCTGGGCCGCCGGACACCTGGCGGATGGGGTGGTGCAACCTTTCCTGCCGGGACTGCTCCAGTTACGCCGCGTGGCGAACACCGGGGCCGCCTTCAGTTTGCTCAGCGGCAACGCCACATTGCTGGGGCTGGTGAGTGCACTGGCGGCCATCGTGGTGGCGGGCTGGCTCGTGCTGCGCCCTCCAGCCGGCCTGTGGTTGTCGCTGGGAGCGGGCTTTCTGCTCGGAGGAACCCTGGGCAACGGTCTCGATCGTTGGCGCCTCGGCTGGGTGGTGGACTTCCTCGAGTTCGTGCCGGTGCACTTCCCGATCTTCAATGTCGCCGACGTGGCGATCAACCTGGCCGTGCTCTGCTTCCTCATCGACCTGCTCAGGCCGCAGCAAGCCTCCGATGCTTGAGAGCCTCGAGCGTCGCTTCAGGTCGGGGGGGGCGGTGGCGGAACCACCGGAAGTGGTGGTGCACCAGCCGCAGGCCCCGGATCGCCGCCAGGCCCTGCCGGGGGCCTGCTACCGCATCGGCCGCGATCCCTCCAATGACATCGTGATCGACCACGGGACCGTGAGCCGTCGCCATGCCCTGCTGGAACGCCGGGGCAGCAGCTGGCTGCTGCGCGACAGCGACTCCACCAACGGCCTCTGGTGGCAGGGCCGGCGGGTGCGGGAGCTGGTGCTGCGCGATGGCGACCGGGTGCGGTTCGGCCCCGAGCCTGAGACCGGTGTGCCGGAGTTCAGCTTCGTGCAGCACCCGCGGCCCTGGATGCCCCGGCTGCTGACGCTGCCGGCCCTGGCCCTGGCAGGGATTTCGGCCGGCGGACTGCTCCTGCTGGCTCTGTCGTTTCTCAGCCTGCCGATCCGCGGCAGCCTTGCCACGGTGCGGGGTCCGCTGGTGCTCTACGACCGGCAGGATCGGCCGATCGCCTCCGCCGATGATCGCCGACACCGCGAACTGGCTCGTCTCGACGGCTACCCGAAGGTTCTGATCGATGCCCTGCTGGCCAGCGAGGACAGCCGCTTCTGGCAGCATCCCGGGGTTGATCCCATCGGCACCGCCCGCGCCCTGGTGGTGAACCTGATGGGCGGAAGGGTACTGGAGGGCGGCAGCACCCTCACCCAGCAGCTGGCCCGCAGCCTCTATCCCGAGCAGGTGGGGCAGGGGGAGACCCTCGGCCGGAAATGGCGCGAGCTGCTGGTAGCCCTGCAGCTGGAAGCCCGCTTCAGCAAGCACGACCTGCTGCTCAGCTACCTGAACCGCGCCTATCTCGGCGCCGGCTGGGGCTTTGAGGATGGCGCCAGGCGGCTGTTCGCCAAGCCGGCAGCTCAGCTCGAGCTCGAGGAGGCGGCCCTGTTGGTGGGGCTGCTGCCCTCCCCCAACGGCTTCGACCCCTGCTTCGCCCCCCAGGAGGCCCTGCGCTCCCGCAATCAGGTGCTGGCGAAGATGGCCGATACCGGCCGTGTCTCCGCCGATGCCGCACGCGCTGCCCGCCGCCGGCCGATCCGGCTGGCGGGCGGCGCCTGTCGCAGCAGCGAACGGCGGGCTGCCCCCTTCTACAGCGATCAGGTGCGGCGGGATCTGGATGCCCTTGTGGGGCCCGATGTCGCGGCCGAGGGCAACTTCCTGGTGGACACCCACCTCGATCCCGCCCTGCAGGAGCTGGTGCAGCGGCTGCTGCGCCAGCGCATCGACCTCAACCGCAGCGCCGGCGTCAGCCAGGGAGCGGTGGTGGTGCTCGACAGCCGCACCGGCGGGGTGCTGGCGATCGCGGGCGGCCGCGACTACGGCAGCAGCCAGTTCAACCGGGCCACGATGGCCCTGCGCCAGCCCGGCAGCACCTTCAAGCTGATCCCCTATCTGGTGGCCCTGGAGCGGGGAGCCCGGCCCACGGATCCGGTGAGCTGCGCTCCTCTTCGCTGGCAGGGCCAGTTCTTCGACAGCGGCTGCGGCGGCAGCCTCAGCCTGCGTCAGGCCCTGGCGATCAGCAGCAACACAGCCGCCCTGCGCACCGCTCGCCGGGTGGGCTTGGAGGCGGTGGTGCAGAAGGCCCGGGAGATGGGCATCACCAGCCCGCTGAACCCCGTTCCGGGTCTCGCCCTTGGCCAGAGCGAGGTGACCCTGCTTGAGCTCACCGCCGCCTACGGGGCGGTGGCGGCCGACGGCCTCTGGCATGCGCCCACCACCATCCGCCGTCTCACCGATGCCGAGAGTTGCGGCCGCCCAGGCGCCACCGGCGAGGGCCGCAACGATTGCCGTCCCGGCCCTTCGGGCCAGCGCAGTGCTCTCTCGCCCGGGCGACGGGTGGTGAAGCCCGCCACTGCGAAGCAGATGCAGTCGATGCTCCAGGCCGTGGTGAACGGGGGTACCGGCACGGCTGCCTGGATTCCCGGCGGCGCCGGCGGCAAGACAGGCACCACCAACGACGCCCGTGACCTGGTGTTCGTGGGTTTCGATCCCCGCCGGCACTGGGTGATGGGCATCTGGCTGGGGAACGACGACAACCGCCCCACCCAAGCCACCAGCGCCCTGGCGGCCTCCCTCTGGGGCGAGATCATGCGCTCCGCCCCGGCCGCGGACTGATGCCCGGCCGCCGATTCTGGCTCTGGATCGGGGTGGCCCTGGCCGGCCTGCTGGCCGTGGGGTGGGTGCTGCAGGCGGTGAACCAGCTGCTCTGGCAGCTGAGTTACTGGCTGCCAGGGTGGCTGGTGGGGCCGCTGCTGCTGGCGGTGACGGCCGCCCTGCTGCTGGCCCTGGTGCAGCTCGGTCTCCCCTGGTGGCAGGCCCTGCGGCGCGGTGGCAAGCCGGGCGGCACCGCGACGGCACCGATCCGGCCCCCTGCCAGCCGACGGGAGGCGGCCGCCCGCAATCTGGAGGCGATCGATCGCACCCTGGAGCGGGTGCGCGACGCTGTGGACACGGAAGCCCTGCGCCAGGAACGGGAGCGGGTGCAGGCGGAACTGGAGCGAGGCGACCTGCGGATCGCGGTGTTCGGCACCGGCTCAACCGGCAAGACCTCCCTGATCCGGGCCCTGCTGCAGGAGCTGGTGGGGGAGGTGGGGGCACCCATGGGCTCCACTCGCCGCAGCGCCTGCTACCGGCTGCGGCTCAAGGCACTGGAGAGGGCGGTGATCCTGGAGGATACCCCCGGCATCCTCGAAGCCGGCCAGGAGGGGCGGGAGCGGGAGGAGCGGGCCCGGCGCCAGGCTGCCCAGGCCGATCTGCTGCTGCTGGTGGTGGACGGGGATCTGCGGGCTTCGGAACAGGAGGTGCTCGACACCCTGGCCTCGCTGGGCAAGCGGCTGCTGCTGGTGCTCAATAAGTGCGATCTGCGCGGCGAGCAAGAGGAACAGCGGCTGCTGGCCCTGCTGCGGGGCCGCTGCGGCGGCCGCATCGCCCCGGAGGATGTGATCCCCGCCGCCGCCGCTCCCCAGAGCGTGCCGATGCCCGGGGGCCGTCCGCTGCAGCCCCCAGCCGAGGTGGAGGCCCTGCTGCGCCGGATAGCGGCCGTCCTGCATGCCGACGGCGAGGAGCTGATCGCCGACAACCTGCTTCTCCAGTGCAGGCGGCTTGGGGAAGCGAGCCGGGAGCTGCTGGATCGTCAGCGGCGCAGCGATGCGGAGGCGGTGGTGGATCGCTTCATGTGGATCGGCGCCGGCGTGGTGATGGTCACCCCCCTGCCCGGAGTCGACCTGCTCGGAACAGCCGCTGTCCATGCCCAGATGGTGCTGGAGATCGGCCGGGTCTACGGCGTCACCCTCAGCCGCGCCGCCGCCCAGGATCTGGCGGTGTCGGTGGGACGCACCCTGGCGGGCCTGGGTCTGATCAAGGGGGGGGTGAGTCTGCTGGGCAGCGCCCTCAGCCTGTCGCTGCCGGCGGTGGTGGTGGGGCGGGCCATCCAGGCGGTGAGCGTGGCCTGGCTTACCCGGGTGGCGGGCCGCAGTTTCATCACCTACTTCCGTCAGGATCAGGACTGGGGCGACGGGGGCCTGCCAGAGGTGCTCCAGAAGGAGTACGAGCTCAACCGGCGCGAAGGGGCACTCAAGAGCTTCCTGACGGCGGCACTTCAGCGGGTGGTGGAACCGCTGCAACGGGGCCAGGGCCTGCGCTTGCCGCCGAGGCCAGCGGGGCCCCGGGCCGGCTCCCGGCGGCAGGTGCGCCCGCCAGAGCCTCCGGAGGCGGGGGGAGCAGCGGACCGGAGCGGTCGAGCACCGTGACCAGGGCCAGATAGAGAAGCCCGATCAGGATCGAGACAGCCCCCGTGAGGATCGCCACCCAGCGGGAGCGGCGGCTGACGAGCGGGGTGGGGGGTGGCGTGGCGGAATCAGGCATGGGAGAGGATCAGCGAATCGGCAGGCAGCCGCTCACCACTTCCGCCACCGCCTCGAGCTCGGCCGCGCGGGTGTGGGGATTGCCGAGGACGGCCTTGAGGTGATGATGGCCGCGGTACACGGGCCGCGAGAGCATCAACTGGCGGGCCAGCAGGGCGTTGCGGGTGTCCTGGCTCCAGCTCTCGCTCGCCTCGGGCGACAGTCCCGCCGGCCGGAAGGCCAGCAGGTGCAGCGCACCCTGAACCAGCTCCAGATCGGCCAGCGGGCTCAGCAGATGCTCCAGGAGCAGGCGACGCTGGATCGCCCCGTCGATCAGGGCGGTGATGCCCGCCTCTCCCAGCTGGCGCAGGCCCAGCCAGAGTTTGAGGATCTCGGCTGGTCGGGTGCCCTGAAGCCCTGCCTCCCCACCGTGGCCGCCGCCCCAGCTCGCCTCCATATAGGGCAGACCTGTGCGGAAGGTGTCGAGGAGCAGGCCGGGCCTGGCGAGGAGCAACAGCGAGGAGGTCTTGGTGATGCCCAGCAGCTTCTGGGGATTGACCGTGAGCGAGTCCGCCAGCCCCAGACCCTCCACCCGCGCGGCATGGTCGGGGGCCAGGGCGAACACCGCCCCGATCGCCCCGTCCACGTGCAGCCAGTGACCATGGCGGCGGCAGAGGCTCGCCATCGGGATCAGCGGATCTACGGCACCACGCACCGTGGTGCCTGCGGTGGCCACAACGGCGATCACGGGTCGCCCCAGCCGCTCCAGATCGGCAAGCACGAGCTCCAGGGCGCCCGCATCCAGGCAACCGCCCGGATCGGTGGGCACCGACACCAGGGCGGAGTGGGGGAGACCCATCACCACCAGCGCCTTGGCCAGCGACACATGGGCTTCGGCACTCGCCACCACCACCGCATCCCTGCGCTCCACCAGGCCCCGATGCTGGCGGGCGGTCACCAGCGCCATCAGGTTGCTGAGGCTGCCGCCGCTGGCGGCGACGCCGCCAGCGGCGGCGGGGAGGCCCAGCCGCTCCGCCAGCCAGCCGCAGAGACTGCGCTCCAGCCGGCTGAGGGAGGGAGAGAGCTCCTCGGCCAGCAGGTTGTTGTTCAGGCCCGCGCAGATCAGATCTGCCGCTACCGACGCTGCCAGCGGCGGCGGATCCAGATGGGCGATCGCACCGGGATGGCCCGGGTTGTAGGCCCCCTCCATCACCAGCTGCAGATCAGCCAGCAGGCGGTCGGGCGGCAGGCCCTCCATTTCGGGTTCAACCGCGGGCAGAACGCTCAGGCCGGGGAGGGGGGGATGGGAGTCGGCCCGACCGAGCCAGCGG
>JBKDPV010000120.1:0-30487 GCA_046342315.1 Cyanobacteriota bacterium | reverse complement strand
GCCTGTGGCTGTGCGGCCGGTTGCAGTGGCTGCGCCCGGCCCTGCCGCTCTGCCTGGATCGCCCCGCCGATGCCCTGCCTCCGGTGGCCATCGAGGGAGTGGATTCCCGGGCGGCCGTGGGAGAGGTGTGGGCCTTCAGCCGGGAACGGCTGCTGGCCGGCGATGTCGACCTCATGGTGCTCGATGAGCTGGGGCTGGCGATGCAGCTGGGCTACGTCGCGGCTGAGGAGGTCACCGAGGCGCTCCAGCGGCGGCCGGCCCACCTCGATGTCATTCTCACGGGTCCAGCCGTGCCGGAGGTGCTGATGGCGATGGCCGACCAGGTGACCGAACTTCGCCGCGGCGCCTGATGCCCGCCCCGGATAGCCTCCGAAACGCGGCCTTCCCTCCTGTCCCATGCTCAAGAACGACCGCTGGATCCACGAGCAGGCCGCCGGCGGCATGATTGAGCCGTTCCAGGGGACCCTGGTGCGCCACCTGGATCCGGAGGCCCGCACTGGAGCCGTGCTCAGCTACGGCTGCTCCTCCTACGGCTACGACCTGCGCCTTTCGGCCAACGAGTTTCTGATTTTCCGTCATGTGCCCGGCACGGTGATGAACCCCAAG
Source organism: Cyanobacteriota bacterium (assembly GCA_046342315.1). Lineage (GTDB taxonomy): Bacteria > Cyanobacteriota > Cyanobacteriia > PCC-6307 > Cyanobiaceae > Cyanobium. The sequence goes on along the minus strand of JBKDPV010000120.1, from coordinate 29,881 downwards.
CGGTTCAATCCCGCCAACCTTGAGCCCGCGCCCCTGCACCGTGATGAGGACGGCGAGTTCTTCATCCTGCCGGCCCACTCCTACGGCCTGGGGGTGGCGCTGGAGAAGCTGCGGGTGCCCGCCAACATCACCGTGATCTGCCTCGGCAAGAGCACCTACGCCCGCCTAGGGATCATCGTCAACACCACGCCGGCCGAGGCCAGCTGGGAAGGCCACCTCACCCTGGAGTTCAGCAACTCCTCCGGCGCCGACTGCCGCATCTATGCGGGTGAGGGCATCTGCCAGCTGCTGTTCTTTGAAGGCGATCCCTGCGCCACCACCTATCAGGACCGGGCCGGCAAGTACCAGCACCAGCCCGAACGGGTCACGCTCGCCAGGGTCTGAGGCCTTAGTGCCTGTCAGCTATGCAATCAGGAGACATTGATTCGTGATTCATCGGATAACATCCTAAACAGCAGAAGGGGAAATAAGGCGACGGCCAGTGAGGACAGCAGGGATGCGAGAGTGCCAATGCCAAGCAATCCATATCGATTAACAAGCAGGACAAAACAAAGTGCAATCGCTAGAGACTGTGCCCTGATGAGGCCCTCCCCACTTGGTGATTGAGAGATTAACGCCTCACTGAATGTTTCTGGCCCGCGATAGGCAATGGTAAAAGGAAGTAGGGCGTAGATTGCTTTGTACTCGTTGGCGTTGAAAGGAAACAGCATTAACGTCACTATAATTGCCGTTAACAGGATGATCAGGCCGACGCGGTATGGTATTCGTCGATAGGGGATGCAAATGAGGGCAAGAAAAGAAATGGAACAATAGGCTAGTACCACAACCGGATAGACCTTGGCGAGGGCGCCCAGCAGCCAGTCTGGTGAGGATAGCCAAAAGATGATGGATTTAATGGCGATGTAGGGAGAACTGAAAAATCTATCTCCAGCTGTGCCAATCACATAACTTGTTCGAAACTCCTGCTGCCAGTGAGACAATTCGCTGTACCCCAAAGCAACGTCGCCCTGGTACAGAATCGCCATGCTGAGGATTGACAGCACGATGGCCAGGCCCAGGATGCGAGTGAATGCTCCCGCTGCTTGGTGGAGCTGTGTCCGCCTATCTGATGGGTCATGTCCCGAAGAACAAATGGCAAACAGCAGCGTGTAGGGCTTAATGCAAACGGCTAGGGCAAGGATGAACTCACTTCTACTGATGGATAAGAATCTCTGAATTTCTGGGGTCCGCTCTTTTCTCCTCTGAATAATCAGCGCGACAAACCAGCTAACAAGACCGAATGTGATCAACTCGAGATTGCCCCGATCGAAGGCGAACAGGAATGGGTACCCCAGCAGAAGGGTAGTAGCCAATAGGAGAGGTGAAACACTCTGTCCGTCCGGATGTAAGGCAGCCCGGATCGTTGCCACATTTCTCAGAACCGAAGCAAGTACCATGCCGGTGATAACCAGCCAAAGTATCCTTGAGACTTCAATGGATGAGGGCATAGCATTCAATGCTAAGGACAACGGCTTGAGTGCTACATAGGTCAAGGGGCCATAAACTGGCATAGCAACTTGATTCTCAAGGCCGTAAGGTCTTGTCAATCCAGCTGAGTGGAGCGTATTGATCCAATCCATGAACCGATCAGCTTTGATAAACAAGGGATCGGCGGGACCGCCGGAAAGTGCTGGCATCCCCTTAACCAAAGAGTCCCAGAATAGATAAAGATAAAGAGATAAGCTATTGGTAAGGAGGAGGAGGTTCAGATAGTCTTTCTCCAATCCGATCAATACTTTATGGAGGCATGAGGCTCGTTTCATGATGGTGGTTGTGAAGTTGGTTTAAGTTCTTGCCTGTGAATACCACTCTCGACAAAGATGTGTCAAGAGACTCCCAGGTGTATTTACCTTTGCTGTTCTGTAATCCAACATATCAGCCAAGTCTTCAGCCTGCTGGCTATGCTCATCAGTAGGAGTGTGGTTTCGCTGGGTCTTCGGTGCAAGAGTGATAATTGAAGCACAGCCTAGTAAAATCTTGCTATTTCATTCATATCAGCCTTCCCTTGGCTGAATCTTCATCCCTATGTCATGGGCGCCCAGGTCGGCCATCCAGTCAGTCACAATCTCAACCGTCCTCTCATGAGGTAGTTGCATCGGAATCTGATAGTGTTGCACTTTTAAAGTGCAGAGCAAAATCTGTATTTGCATTCCTTGCTATAATGAGCAGGAGAATCTGCCTCTGCTCTACAAGCGGCTTTGCCAAGCGCTAGAGAGCTGTCCGGAGGATGAGTTTTCGATCGTGTTCGCAGATAACCGCTCGTCCGACGAAAGTATAAAAATAATCAAGCAGCTTATGATGAATGACCCGCGAATAGGACTTATTGAAAACATAAGTAATTTCGGCTTTGTCCGCTCTTCTGCGAATTGCCTTCTTGCTCCAGATGCCGATGCCAACATCTTTCTCTTGGCAGACCTGCAAGATCCCCCTGAACTCATTCCGGTTCTGATTAGCCGATGGAAGCAAGGATCCAGCCAGGTGATCTTTGCAGTGCGTCGCTCAAGCAAAGAGAATGCTATGTTATTCGTATGCAAAAAAATCTATTATGCCTTGCTTTCTTTTCTTTCGGACTACCCAATGGTTCGAGATACTACCGGGTTCGGCATCTACGATCGCAGCGTCATAGTTGCGCTCAGGGAATGCATTGATTCTTATCCTTTTGTTAAGGGGCTTGTCTGTGCGATTGGCTTTCGTTGGGAAACAGTGCCTTATCAAAGTTCGAATCGGAAAGGAGGGCGAAGCACCGCCTCGCTGGGATTTCTTGTTGACTTTGGCATTCTGGGTATCGTTACCCTTTCACGTAAGCCAATGCGAGTTATTACCTATTCGGGAATCTTGTTTGGAATTGTCGCAGTGCTGCTATCAATCTTGGTCCTGATTAGCAAATTGCTCCTCTGGTCCATGTTTCAGTTTGGTTTGGCGATGCTGGCCGTATCAGGATTGTTCTTCCTGGGTGCAGCACTTACCTCCTTGGGAATCATTGGAGAATATGTAGGCTTTCTCAGTCAACGTTCACTTCGGCTTCCACTAGTTGTGGAGAAGGCGCGAAGTAATGTCCCCTCTGACAGGACTCTTTAACTTGGAATCTCTGTGTGATCATGATGAGACGCCTTCTTGTTTTTGGAGCGGGAGGATTTCTTGGCTGCCATTTAATTCCTGCCTTGGCAAACCAAGGGGGATTTCAGGTTACAGCTGTTTCATCGCAGTCCGAAATTCTTCACCTCTTTGTGGACTTGAGGCATGCGATTACGCCAGTCTTCTCTACTATTGAGGACTTTCCGAGCGCTCAGGCTAGGGATCATGACATTGTTGTGAACCTTGCGTGCGCTGGTGTGGCTCATAAGGATGAGGATGGCATTGATCCCCTTTTGATCAACCTCATCATTGCACAGAAAGTCTGCCATCTAGCAGAGCTTACGCGAGAACGTCTGCTTCTGCATTTTGGGTCGGATACGGAGCGATCACATTTGGCTATGTGTCTCAATAGTATTCAAGAGTTGGACTTGCCAACAGAGATGGTTCAGCCGGATGCATCGTTGTACTCTCTGTCGAAGGTGGTTCAATCAAGTCTGATTCGTCACTATGCATCTAAGGGAGACTTTTGCGCGCATGTTATTATGACTCCCAATCTTTACGGAGGTAATGACCCTCCCCGCTCCTTGTTGGGGCAGATGAGAATAGCGTTCCAGGCGGGGCTGCCATTTATTGTGCGAAATCCAGCAGCTATGAAGCGCTTTATTCATGTCAATGCATTTTCCTTGTATGTGATTGCGGTGCTCAGCGACTTTTTAGTTCGAGAAAACTACGGCAATGTGCGACATTGTTTTGAGGTCAGTAGTGTGGATTTTGTGCCAAGAATAACTGTGGCAGCTTTCGCGCAGCGTCAATGGTCGCTTCTGGGCGGATGCACAAGTAGACTGATTCTTGGAAATTCCCCTGGATAAGGGAAGGTTGGCGATGATTGGCTTGGCTAGCTATTTCTTGTTTTGGTTGACAACAGGTAAGCTTTCTCAATGAACATCCTAATTACTGGTGGGGCAGGATTTCTGGGCTCCAATCTGGCGGCTGCTCTCCAGGACGAAGGTCATCATGTTGTCGTCCTTGATGCGTTGTTTCGCAGCGGTTCGGCCCTGAATCTTCGCTGGCTGTTGGAGAGGCCTTCGCTATCGCCGCTGACATTCGTTCAGGCTGATCTCGCAGATCGAGACGTGGTTGATTCGGTCTTTCGTCGCTATGGACCTTTTGATTTCATTATTCATGTCGGTGGTCAGGTGGCGATGACGACTTCACTGGATGATCCCAGGCGTGATCTCCTGACCAATGTGCTCGGTACATTTAACGTTCTTGAGGCAGCTCGTTCCTATTCGCCGGATGCGTTGCTTGCCTATAGCAGCACAAATAAGGTCTATGGTGATCTTGAGTGGCTGAATTATGGGGAATCTGATCGCCGCTATTTCCTCCGGGGATTCCCCGACGGTCTTGATGAATTGCTCCCGCTGGACTTTTCCACGCCTTATGGATGTTCGAAGGGTTCAGCCGATCAGTATGTGCGTGACTGGTATCGGGTGTTTGGATTGAAAACAGTTGTGTTTCGTCATTCCTCCATCTATGGTGGTCGGCAATTCGCATCTTTCGATCAGGGCTGGATTGGTTGGTTCTGCCTGAAGGCTCTTGAACAGCAGGCGGCTCGGAGTCAGGGCCAGCGACCCATGCCGTTTACGATTGCTGGCTCAGGGAAGCAAGTGCGAGATGTGCTGCACGCCTCTGACCTTATCCGTCTATACAAGGCTGCCTTTGAGTTCAGGGATACGGTTGCCGGCGAAATCTTCAATATAGGCGGTGGGGTAGAGAATGCCCTCAGCCTTCTAGAGCTCTTCCAATTGCTTTCTGAATTGCTCGCTATGCCTCCTCTGGAATACGAGGTCAGACCTCGCCGTGCCAGTGATCAGGATTGCTTTATCGCCAACATTGGCAAGGCAGAACGCCTGCTTTGCTGGAAGCCTCAGGTTTCCTGCCGTGAAGGGCTCAGCATGATGCTGGACTGGACGCGCACACAGTTGGTCGGGGCATAAGTGTGCCTCTGCGGCGCCCGGTCCACTTCGATGGGATCCTCACGGGGCCTGAGTGATCGAACAACGCCGAGGCGCCTGATTGCGGTTCGGAGTGGCCTCCGAGCCGCGGCCTTCCGGCCTACTCCTGCGGCTCAGGGTGTGGAGCCCGAGAAGCTGCGGGTGCCCGCCACCCTCACCGTGATCTGCCTGGCCACGAGCACCTACGCCCGCCTGAGGATCATCGTCAGCACCACGCCAGCCGACGCCTGCAGGGAGGCCTATCTCAACCTTGAGTTCAGCAACTCCCCCGGAGCCGACTGCCTCATCGATGACGGTGAGGGGATCTGTCAGCTGCTGTTCTTCGAGAGCGATCCTGCCCCACCACCTACCAGGACCGGGCCGGAACGTACCAGCACCAGCCGGAACGGCTCACGCTGGCAAGGGTGTGACCAGGGCGCCCCCTCCGCGCCGGTCAGGGTCGCGTTGCAGGCACGAGATCCGCCATCAATGAACCGCCTTGAGGTCGTCGACGTTGCCCTGCCCGTCGGTGCTGCAGTACCCGGAGGGATCCTTTCCCGCCACGTGGTGGACGCGGAAGTTGTAGGAGAGCCCGTCACGCTCGATGTCGGCGAGGGTGATCTCACCAGCGTCGATGGAGGAGCGCAGCGTTTCGGCCAGGCTCACCTCCACATCGGCCATCGATGGGGCCTTGAACCTGGCGGCGATGGCGTTCTTGCAGTTCCGGCCCCAGGCACCAACCCGGGCTTCGATCTTGTCGCTCTCACCGGCACGGGCTCCGGACACCAGGGAAAGGGGGAAAAGAAGGATCAGGGAAGCCTGGGCCAGCCGACGGCGAAGAGCGCTCATGGAGACCGTTACGGGACAATTTCCAAGGTATCGATTGCTGCTTTCCAGGGTGGTGGCTGAAACGCAAGACCCCTGGGACTCAGGGGGCCAGCCGTGCCTTATGCAGCCTGCTCTTCTCGTACCAGAGGGCGATCTCCGGCGCCCAGGCCTGCAGATGGGGCCACATCAGATCGCAGAGAGCGCGGATCTCCTCCTGGGCATCGAGCTTGGCGCGCAGATCCAGGAAATGGAGGAAGGCGCGCAGGCTGAAGCTCACCACGAAGTGCTGGCGATAGTCGAACGGCAGGATTCCGCGGGCGTGTTCCTCGGCGAAGCCGGAATCCAGCAGGTCGCGATAGCGCTCGGCTGCCCGACGGCAAAGGTCGAGATCGATGGCCCGCTGGTCGTCGTCGTAGCTATATTTCTTCCCCTGGCGGTCGCTGTAGCTGCCCACCGGCCGCAGATAGAACACCTCCTCCAGCTCCAGTTCGCCATTCGCCGCCTTGCGGATGCGATCGCCCGTGTAGCGCATCGATTGCACGTCGAAGCTCACCCCCACCCGATGGGTGCGGGCCTGCTGCATCACCGAATGGGGAAACCAACCCACGTTGAGCACGATCTGGGCGTGCTCGAGCGGGCCGTAGTGGCCCCGCTCCCCCGCCAGCAGTCGCTTCACGCAGATCTCACCGGCGCGGCTCTCCTCCGGCCAGTCGGCGCGGTCGGCCGCCACGAAGCCCTCGCTGTAGTCCTGATGCATCCCGGCATAGACGCATTGCTGAGGGTTCGGGGTGGCGGCGATCAGCTCAACCCGGAAGCGGGGATCCATCGGTGGTGGTGGCACGCTCGTCCAGTCTGCGGTCTCGGCCGACGGCTCCTGGGCCTGCTCCCTTGCCGCCGCTCAGCCGTGGCTGCGTGGACCGACCGCCGCTGCCTCCCCTCGGGCCTGATCGCTGGGTCCCCTGGCTTCGGCCAGGTCGCTCACCGCGCCCACCCCCGCCAGTTCCGGCAGCGCCGTGCCCTCGAGCAGGGCGGTGGTGAGCGCCTGAAGTTCCGGAGGCCGGCGGGCACCGAGGGAACGGCCCACGTCCCGGCCGGCCGCATCGAAGAACTCGAGCTGGGGGATGCCGTTCACGCCGTACTGCTCGAGCTGGGGCTGCCAGCGCGGGTTGTCCACATTCAGCAGCACCACGTCGAGATCGTCGCGGTGTTCGCGTTCGATCGCCTCCATCGCCGGGGCCATGGCCCGGCAGGCCTCGCACCAGTCGGCATAGAACTCCACCACGGTGGGCCGACCATTCGCCAGCGCCGTGGTGAGATCGGGTGAGCGGCGGGCCAGACGCTCCAGCGGTGCCTCCGGATGGAGGCCGCCCCGGAACCAGAACAGCACCACCGCCAGCACGGCGGCCACCGCAGCCAGCAGCATCCGCTCCCGGCGGCCCAGGGGTTCGGAGGGGGCAGGCGAGGTCATCGGCGGGACGGGCGCGACGCTCGCCGCACTCTGGCAGCCGCCCCTGGCCGGCCGCGGTTCCGGTCGCCGTCGCCACGGGACGGCCCCGAGCGCCCTTGCTAGGTTCCCATCACTGCCTCGGGGCTGTGAAGCGCCGCCTCACCCTTCACTTCCCCCGCGAGGCGGTGCACCAGCCGATCACCTATCGGCTGGCCGTGGACTTCGACATCGCCGCCAAGATCCTGCGGGCCCAGATCGCGCCCAACCAGAGCGGCACGATGGTGGTGGAACTGTCGGGCGACATCGACGAACTCGATGCGGCCGAGGTGTGGCTCGAGCGCCAGGGTCTCGGCCTGCGCCGCACGCCCGGCGAGATCGGCATCGATCCCCACCGCTGCGTCGACTGCGGCATCTGCTCCAGCGTCTGCCCGAGCGGCGCCCTCCGCTTCGATCCGCTCGCCGCAAGGCTCCGCTTCGAGGCGCCCCGTTGCCTGGTCTGCGAGCAGTGCATCCCCAGCTGCCCGCTGGAGGCGATCTCCCTGGTGCTGGATCCTGCCTGAAATGCCGATGCGTGCGTTCCTGCGGATGCTGCTGGTTCCTCTGCAGGCACCGATGCTGCTGCTGCTGGTGGTGGTGAGTACCTATCAGGGCCTGCACTGGGCCCATTCCCTCCAGCAGACCCCGGGCTCGATGGGGGGGTACACCGAGGTGATCTGGTCGATCGAATGCATGCAGGCCCTGGTGGTGGTGGTGGTCTGCACCATGCCCCTGGAACTGCTGCACCAGCTGTCCTCGATGATGTCCGCCAGCAGGGTGGTCAGCCTCGTGCTCACCCTGCTGATGGTCACCATCGGCGGGCTGTATCTGCTGCATCTGGCGGTGCTGGCCAGTGTGCTCGTTCTGGCATCGGCGGTGATGCTGGCGCGCCTGGATCTGGTGCGCATCCGTGTGGTGCCCCCCCCGCTGTTGATGACCGTGGTGCTCTCGATCGTGGTGCTGGGCGGCCTCAGCCTCGGTCGCCTGCTCAGTACCAGCTTCCGGCTCACACCGTTCGGCCACGGGGGTTAGCCCCCCTCAGCAGGCGGGGGATCGACCCTCCTGGTAGCTCCAGGCATTGCCGAGCACCTTCTTCACGTACAGACGGGTCTCCGGGAAGGGGATGGCCTCCACCCACAGTTCCGGAGCCGTGCTCAGCCTGGGATTCACCCACCCCTGCACCGCTCCCGGACCGGCGTTGTAGCTGGCGACCGCCGGGAAGGGATTGCCTTTCCACTGGTCGAGCAGCCCCTTCAGGTAACGACCCCCGAGGGCCGCATTGCGCTCGGGCGTCTCCAGTTCGGCATCGCTCAGCCTTCCTCCCGCCAGCTCGGCGGCTGTGTCCGGCATCAGCTGGAGCAGGCCCACCGCACCGGCGTTCGAGTGAACGGTGGGGGTGAAGCGCGATTCCTGTTTCGCCACACCAAGCAGAAGAGCGAGAGGCAGGCCCTGCTGCTGGGCCACCGGCGTGAAGGCATCGAGGAAGCGGTGGGGGTGCAGGCTGCGCTCCAGCCGGGGAAGCAGTTCGCACTGGTCGGGAGGGAGCCGCAGGGCGGCCTGCTCCAGCTGGCCCAGGCCCGTCCAGTCATCGCCGACCCCCTGTCGCAGCCGTCCTTCCACCAGCAGCTCGCGGCTCGCCCGAGGCGGCTGACTTCCCCGGTGCTGCCGCCACGCTTCCCAGGCTTCGGTGGTCTGGCCGAGCCGCCACAGCCGGTCGAGCTGGGGGTCGCCGCTCGCCAGTGGTTCCCAGGCTTCGCCATGTTTCGGATCGCCGGGTCCTGTGGTGAGGGCCAGGTCCCCTTCGCCGAGCTGCACGGCGGCCCGCCAGCCGTAGTAGCCGCCGGGATGGTGCAGACGCAGTTCCCGCCAGGTAGCGGTGGCCTGTTCGTCCTGTCCCCGCTGCTGCTGCACGTACCCGAGCCAGAACCGCTGCCGTGCCGCCAGGGCGGGTGCGAGGCGATCGGCATCCAGCCGGCTCAGCACCTGTTCGGCGTCCTGCCAGCGCTCCGCCAGCAGCAGGCGACGCGCCAGTTCCCACTGCAGGTCCCAGGCGGCGGGATCATCGGGCCAGCGCCGGAGCACCTCGGCGGATCGCTGGCCATCGCCGCTCTCGAGCGCCAGCCGGGCCTGGACCGGCGCCCGGTCCTGCCAGTTGGGCGGCAAGGCCGCCAGGGCAGCCACGGCCGGTTTTCCCTCCTGTTGGGCCAGCAGGCGCACCGCCTCCTCCGCTTCCGTCGAGGAGGGGGAGCGGCGCACCAGCTCCACCAGCAGGGCCTCCCCCTGCCGCGCCTGCGCGTCGTCCCCCTTGAGCAGGGCGCGGGCCAGGGCGAGCCGGGCGGCCGGTTCGAGAACGGAGGTGTCCGCGGTGGTGGCGCCGGAGGGAGTGAGACAGGCCAGGGCGGCGCGACCATCGCCGAGTTCCGCCAGCCCACCGGCCAGCACGCCCCGCTGGTCCGCTGTCGGAGTGGCCACCCGGCGGGCGCCCTCTGCCGGGCTGCCGGGATCGGCGCAGGCCTGGCGCAGCACTGCCTCGGCGCCCGGCCAGCGGGCACCCCAGCGCGCCAGATGCAGGGCCCCCTTCAGGCGCTGGGATGGATCCGGACCGGCCTCCACGGCCGCCGCCAGGGCAGCGGGATGGGCCGGCCAGCGCTCCAGCAGCTGTTGGCGCCACTGGGGCTGATCGCGACCGAGCACATAGAGGGCGTCGGCACTGGCGGGCGCATCCGGGAACCGGCGCAGCAGGCTGCGCCAGAGGTCTTCCGCCTGGAACGGCTGCTCCAGGGCCTGGGCATCAAGGGCGTCGAGCTTCAGCACCACCGCGGCCAGAGGATCCGGACCCCAGCCCTGCCCCCGCAGCAAGGCCCGTCGGGCCTGGCGGTTGCCGTCACCGGCGCCGTGGAGGAGCAGGGCGGCCTCCCGGCGGCGGCCAGGGTCGGGGTCCCAGCGCCGCACCCGCTCCAGCCGGGAGGCCGTCGTGGCCGGGGTGAGCGAGGGGCGTGCCTGCAGCACGGCCCTGCCCAGCAGGAGCGCCGCCCCCGTGCCCAGGCAGGACACGGCCAGGAGGATCGGCAGACGGGCCAAGGCGGCAATGCGGCTCGCCCGGCATTCTGGACAGCGTTCCGCCCCGGCCCGGTGCGCCTGCCCCGTCTGCCTCCGCTGCAGCTCCCCTGGCTGCCGCCGCTGCTGCGCGACCTTCCTGGCGCTGGCCAGAGGCGGCGCGCTTGCCTGCTGGCCGTCCTGGCGGGCTTGGTGCTGCTGCTGCGGCCCTGGCCGCCGTTCCTCCTGCTGCCCGGCTGGGTGGTGGCGCTGCTGCTGCTGCTGACCGCGGTCGACCTGCTGCGCTGGCTCTGGCGGCCCCATCGCTGGCGCTGACGTGCAGGGACGGCGCACCGGGGGCTCCTGCCGGCCCGCGTAGCCTGATCCCCACTCGCGCAGACGGCATGCCGCAGCCGGTTCACCACCCCCTCGGAGCACCCCTGGGCCTGGCCGGCGCCCGCTTCGGCACCGATGGCATCCGCGGGCGCGTCGGCACCGCCATCACTCCGGCCCTGGCCCTGCAGGTGGGGTACTGGTGCGGCCGGGTGCTGCCCGAGGACGGCCCCGTGCTGATCGGCACCGATTCCCGCTCCAGTGGCCCGATGCTGGTGGCGGCTCTCACCGCCGGCCTCACGGCCGCCGGGCGGGAGGTGTGGCAGCTCGGCCTCTGTCCCACACCCGCCGTGCCCGGCACCATCCGCCGCCTCGGCGCCGCCGGGGGGCTGATGGTGTCGGCCAGCCATAACCCTCCCCACGACAACGGCATCAAGGTGTTCGGTGCCTGCGGCGCCAAGCTCGGCCGGAGTCAGCAGGAGGCGATCGAGGCTGGTCTGCAGGGCACGGCCGGTGGTGGTGTGACGGAGGTGGCAGAGGGTGGCTTCGATGGCGGCGGCACGGCCCACCTGCGCCCCGACCTGGTGGACGACTACGCCGATGCGCTGGTCGAGAGCGTGGGGGGGGCCCGTCTGGAGGGCTGCCCGATCGTGCTCGACCTCTGCCACGGGTCTGCCACGGCCTGCGGCGAGGAGGTGTTCCGTTGTCTAGGGGCCCGCGTGACGGTGCTGCACGGGGAACCGGACGGGTCCCGCATCAACCAGGGCTGCGGCAGCACCCACCTGGAGCCCCTGCGCCGTGCGGTGCTGGCCGAGGGAGCGTCGATGGGTTTCGCGTTCGACGGCGACGCCGACCGCATGCTGGCCGTGGACGGCCGCGGCCGGATCGTCGATGGCGATCAGATCCTCTTCCTCTGGGGCTCTGCCCTGCGGGCTGCGGACCAGCTGCCCGACCAGCGGATCGTGGCCACGGTCATGTCCAACCTCGGTTTCGAGCGGGCCTGGCAGGAGCGGGGCGGGGTGCTGGAGCGCACTCCCGTCGGCGACCAGTACGTCCACGCAGCGATGGAGGCGATGGGTGCGGCCCTGGGTGGGGAGCAGTCCGGACACATCCTTTCCGCGCGGCATGGCATGAGCGGTGACGGCCTGCTCACCGCCCTGCAGGTGGCCGCCTTGATCCAGGGCGGAGGCGGCACCCTCGCCGACTGGATGGACACCAGCTTCACGCCCTGGCCCCAGAAGCTGGTGAACATCACCGTGCCCGATCGCGAACGGCGCACGGGCTGGGAGTCCTGCGATCCGCTCCGGCGGGACGTGGAGTGGGCGGAGGCGGCGATGGCCGGCCGGGGACGGGTGCTCGTTCGCGCCAGCGGTACGGAACCGCTGCTGCGGGTCATGGTGGAGGCGGCCGAGATGGAGCAGGTGGAGCACTGGGCCGGCCAGCTGGCGGCCTCCGCCGATCGTCATCTCAACGTGGGCTGAGCGGGCTCAGGCCCCCGCTGCCCTCCCTCCCCTGCAACCTCCGTCAGCTCCGCTGCCAGGGCCAGGGCGCCGGCACAGGCATCGCCGCGTGCCGGCGTGAGGCAGGCCTGGGGCAGAAGTTCAGCCAGGTGCCGGGCGAACCGCTTTTGGAGGCCCTCCAGGTGCTCCAGGGCCCCGCCCATTCCGCACACCGGCGGTGCGTCCAGGTGAAGGGCCGCCGCAACCCCCGCCACCATCTCGGCCAGAGCCAGGGCTGAGCGCATCAGGATCGCCTCCGCCTCCGGTTCGCCCATCTGTGCCTGTCGGTGCACCACCGGGGCTAGGCGGGCGAACCCGGCCGGGCCGAACTCCGGGCTCACGACCCGCGCCTTGATCCGCTGGGGAGCAGCCGGATCGGCGGGATCCAGCCCGAGGGCTTCCCAGAGCGCGGCCCGCAGGGGGGTGTCCGCCCGCCGGCCGTCGGCCATCAGCAGGCTGAGGGCCAGGCCATCGCGGCCGATGTCCATCGCCGCTCCGGCACCGTCGAGAAGCCAGCCCCAGCCACCGCAGCGGTGCTCCCGGCCAGCTCCATCCCGGCCCACCGCGATCGTGCCGGTGCCACTGATCACCACGATCCCCGGTCCGTCCGGGAAGGCTCCGCGTAGGGCGGTGCGCTCATCCCCGGTCACCGCGGTCCTCTGGGGCGGCAGGTCGAGGCAGAGAGCCGCCAGGGCCCGGCCCCGCTCCTGCACTGCCGAACCCAGCTCGATGCCGCTGGCCCCCACCGCGGCCGCCAGCAGCGGCACGCTGGCGGCCTTGTCGGCCAGGCCGGACCTTGCAGCAGCAAGGGCAGCGCGCAGGGCCTCCAGAAAGCGCTCCTCACCCCCCGGAGCCGCCAGGTGGCAGACACCGGGGCCTTCTCCTTCCCCGAGCACCAGACGGCCGGAGGCGGTCTCCAGCCGGCAGGTGGTGTGGGTCTGGCCGGCATCGAAACCGGCAAGCAGGCCCTCAGGCATCGGGGTGTGCATCCGGAGCTGCCGGCATGGCGCCGGCAGCCAGGGTGGCCAGGCAGAAAAAGGCCACCAGCTGCACCTCGGGCCGGAAGAAGATCGTGTCCGTGAGGCCCTGAACCGCGAGGCCCACGAAGGCGGCCACGGAGGCCAGCCCCGGCAGCACGAGGGGTCCGTCGCCCAGGCGTCGGGACAGACCGGCGCGCATGGATGCCAGGAACAGGCCCACGCCGGCGATCAGGCCCGGTACCCCGGCCTCCACCAACCATTCCAGGGGAATGGAGTAGGCGCTCAGGGCATTGAACTTGGGCTGCTGATAGAGGGGATTGATCAGGTTGAAGGCGGTATTCCCCGGCCCGATCCCCAGCCAGGGGCGGTCCTGAACCATTTCCAGGGCCGCCGTCCACACATTCATGCGGAAGTTGTTTGAGCTGTCCTCCCGCCCAGCCAGCAGGCTGAGCACCCGCACCTGCAGCGCTTCCACCTGGGTCACCAGGATGACCAGCGCCAGGGTCCCGCCCAGCAGCAACCCCAGGGGCAGGAGCCGTCGCCAGAGGGGCGGCCAGGAGCGGGTGGCTCGCACCACCAGCAGCAGCCCCAGCACCGCCAGTGATGGCACCATGCCCATCCAGGCTCCGCGGCTGTAGGTGAGCACCAGGGCCATCAGCCCGAGCACGAAGCAGAGCAGGGCGAACAGGCGGCGGGCGGGATGGCGCCAGCGCACCAGCGCCACCAGGGCGATGGGCAGCACCGGCAGCAGGAAGCCCCCCAGCAGGTTGGGGTTCTCGAGCGTGCTGTAGATGCGCACCGTGCCCCGCGCCACCGAGTTGGCATCCGACCAGCGGGCCAGGGCGTTGGCGCTTTCGTACAGCTGGCGAATCCCGATGACCGACGTCAGCAGCTGCCCGGCCAGCAGTGCGGCCACCAGCCGGTCCCACCAGACGGGGGAGAACGCCAGCAGCTGCCGCATCAGGGCATACACGCCCAGGTAGCTCACCAGCTTCAGCAGACCCTTGAAGGCCGCCACCGGCACCGGGGAGAAGCCCGTGGCCAGCACCGCCACGCCGAGCACAACGAGCAGCCAGACGTTGATCGTGCCGATGCGGCCTGGTGGGGTACGCAGGGCCCAGACCACCCAGAGCAGTCCGCTGGCCGTGATCAGCAGGCTCAGACCGCTGCGGGTCACCAGGGGGAGCCCAGCCAGCAGGGCACAGAGCACACAGCCGGACACCAGGGGCAGGTGGCTCCCCAGGATCCCGGTGGGCCCATCGGCCAGCAGCCCCTGCCAGCGCAGGAGCAGGGGAACGGGCGGGCTGGGGGCGGGCACCATCAGGGCGTGGGGGAGACGGGTACGGCCGCCGGATCGGCGCCGTCGCCCGGATTATCGACGGCCCGGGCCGCCGCCTCCAGATCCGCCAGCGCAGGAACCGGCGCGGTGGTGCGCTGGAACAGCACCCGGTACACCGGCAGGCCCTGGGCCAGCACGTGCCGCTCCCGCTCGGTCGGCAGGGGCAGGGGGTTGTCGGCCCGCCAAGGGCGGGGATCATCCGGGGGGCGGGCGAAGCAGCCGCTGGCCTCGACCAGGGCCACCATCGGCTCGATCACCGCCGGCACGTCGCTCTGCAGGAACAATTCCCGGCCCGGGGCCAGGGCAGCGGCAAGGGCGGCCAGCAGACCCGGCTGCAGCACCCGCCGCTTGTGGTGCTTCTTCTTGAACCAGGGGTCGGGGAACTGGAGGGTCACCAGCGCCAGCCGCCCCTCCGGTAACGACAGCAGCCATTCGTCGAAGCTGACGTTGGCATTGCGGAACAGGAAGCGGAGGTTCCCGAGGTCGGCAGCGATCCGGTCGGCTTCCGCCAGTTCCACCAGCGGCCGCCGGATCTCGAGGCCCAGATGGTTGCGGTGCGGCTCCAGCGGGGCGAGGGCCAGCAGGAATCGGCCCCGGGCGGAACCAATGTCGAGGTGCAGCGGCAGCGAGGGGTCGGCAAAAAGCTGCTCCAGCGGGGGCAGAGGCCGCGGCTGGAGGTAGAAGCGGCTCAGCGGGTTGACGTGCTGACGCACCATCTCAGCGCAAACCGGCTCCGGCGTCCGGCTCTTCTCCGGCGGCAGGCACCAGAAAGCCCCAGCTGGCGGTGTATCCGTGCAGGTGGGTGGTGGGGCTGCCCACCGGTCCGATCTCGCCGTTGCAGAAGACGCCGGCGATCGGCACGTTGGCGAAGGCTTCGCGGCACAGGCTCACGTCGCCGTCGGCTTCGCCGTAGAGGCCCTGGCCGCGGCCGAGGCAGGCGAACAGCAGGGCGGTGAGGGG
The DNA here is from genome assembly GCA_046342315.1 of Cyanobacteriota bacterium. Lineage (GTDB taxonomy): Bacteria > Cyanobacteriota > Cyanobacteriia > PCC-6307 > Cyanobiaceae > Cyanobium. The sequence continues at coordinate 14,315 of JBKDPV010000120.1, read as the reverse complement.
CTCGGCACGGCGCAGAGCCTGGCGGCGGAGCAGCTGCCGCGATTCCTCGCGGGAGGCGTCGGCATCCCGCAGCTGGAACTGCACCTTCTGGCCCACCCGCATCCGGTCCCCCACGGCCACAGCCCCATTGCGCGGGTCCACACCGATCAGGTTGCGCACCAGAAAAGCGGGCGGATCCTCGCTGCCAGCCAGGCTGAATTCGCTGCGCCCCACCCCAAGGAACAGCGAGTTCTTCACCTGCTCCCGCTCCTCCGGCGTGAGGTCGGTGAGGATCGACTGGAGGGCTTCGACCGGGCTGTTGCGGCGGTCGCCGCGGCTCACCTGCAGCACCACGTTGCGCTGGGCCTGCTCCACCTCGAACACCGGGCCGATTGGCCGGCAGCCCTGGGCCACCACGGGATCCAGGCGCCAGGCACCGCCGATCAGGCAACCCACGGCGCCCCCCCGCACCGCATTGCCGTAGAGCAGGGAGCCGTGGGCCGCACTGTGCTGGCCGGCGATCCCGCCCACCTTGGGGGCGTCGGGGTAGGCGTAGTCGAGGCCGCTGATCAGATCCTGGATGCTGCCGCAGCCGGGATCGATCAGCAGCAGCAGCGACTGACCGGCTTCCGGTGGCGCTCCCAGAAGCTCCCGCCAGGGTTCGGCCGGTCCGTCAAGGTCCGGCAGCTTGTCGGTGTCGACGGCGAAGGGATGCAGATGGGCTCCCGGCAGGTGCAGCAGGGTCACCGTGAGCGCCGGTTCCCCTTCGAATTCATGGGGTTCGCCGCCGGGATCGGTTCCCACCACACCACCGCCGACGCAGCCCAGCCAGTGCTCTGCCCTGAGCCGCGCCTGCAGGAGGGGGAGCAGGCGTGGCAGATCGCTGGCGTAGCTGCTGGAGGCGAACACCAGGGCCAGTTCGGCCGGCCCACAGCCGCCCAGCTGCTCCACCGCCTCATCCACCGCCGCCTGCAGCGAGGCATCACGGACGAGGGCCGTGCGGCACCACGCCCGGTCCGCGGCGGGCCGTCCGCGGCGGGGAAGCCAGGGGAAGGAAGGGAAGCCAGCCATGGGCGGACCCTAGGCCCCGGGGGCGCACGGATAATGGCGCCTTCCCGTACCGAGCGTCCGTGCCGGATCCGTTCTCCAGCCCCCTGCTCTACCGATCGGCGGTCTGGCTCGACGTTCGCCTCGGCTTGCTGTTCGCCGTGGGGGTGCCGCTGGTGCTGTTGGTCTGGGCCACGCTGCAGCGCCAGGGGGCGATGCTGCGCCTGCTGGGGATCTACTGGAAAGTCTCGAGCCTGCTGCTGATCGCCCTGCTGCTGCTCACCGACCGCCGCCCCGCCGGCTATCTGCTGCTGGTGCTGGCGCCGCTGTTGATCGTGGCGGCCCTCTGGTTCTGGGTCGATCTCAACGAGGAGCTGGCCGATCTCCCCCCCTGGCGTGCCCTCCCGCTCACCCTGCGGATCTGGCGCTGGGGCGCGACGCTGTTCTGTCTGCTCAGCGCGGCCCTGGCCACCACGGCGCTGGCCTGCATGGGCGGAGTGGACAAACTCAGCCTCTGCCGGCCCTGGCTGGAGGCCCCGACCGGACTCCACGGCATTGTGGCTGCCGTGTTCGGCTTCATCTTCGGAGCGACCTGGAGTCCGCCGGTGGCGGCCTTCGTGGGCTATCTGGCCCTGGTGGGCTGGGTGGTGGGCCTGCTCCAGTGGGCGCTGGTGCGCCTGCCCCGGGCCGGGCGGGTGGCCGGCGAGTTCTGACGCCGGCGAACGCTTTCCCAGAGGCGGAGGCGAGCCGCCAGCATGGGCCTATTGCCCTCCCCGTCGCTGGCCCCTCCGAATGGCCCCACCCCTCCCCTTTGCGGACCCCACCGTGGCGTCGCTGCTGGCCCGGCTGCAGGAGCTGAGCCGGGGGCGGCCCGATCGGGTGCTGCGGCTCAGCGGCAGCCTTCCCGCGGAGCAGGGCGGGGAGCCGGAGGTGTTCGAACTGCTGATCTTCCGCGGCTTCTCCAGCAGCACCACCCACCCCACGGCCTTCGACCCCGACCGCCCAGCCCTGCCCGAGGGCAGTGCGATCACCAACGCTGAACTGCTGCAGGGCCCGCTGAGCCCGGGGGCGGAGATCCTGCTGGCCGGCCCCTCTCCGGTGGGGTCCTTCCTCGATTCCGCCGCCTGGTGAAGGGATGCAGCTCCGTCATGTGATCAACCTGCACAAGGGCCTCACCCCGCTGGTGGTGCTGGGCCTGATGGCGGCCTATGGCAACTTCGGCAATGGTCCCTGGCTTTACCTGGCCCTGCACGGCACCTACGGCCTGCTCTGGCTGCTCAAAGACCGGATGTTCCCCGACCGCCAGTGGGAGCAGACCGTGGGCTGGCCCGTGGCCCTCAGCGGCTTCCTGGCCTTGGGGCTGTACTGGCTGGCTCCCTACCTGCTGATCTCCTCCGGTGCGGTGCCGCCCCCGCCCCTGGCGGCGGCCGCCACGGCCCTCTGCCTCACCGGTGTGTTCCTGCACTACGGCGCCGATGCCCAGAAGCACTTCACCCTCCAGCAGCGCCCCGGCCTGATCGACGAGGGCTTCTTCGCCCGCTGCCGCAACCCCAACTACCTCGGCGAGATTCTCATCTACCTCTCGTTCGCCGTGCTGGCGATGCATCCGCTCCCCTACCTGGTGCTGGCAGGATTCGCCCTGGGGGTGTTCCTGCCCAACATGCGCCGCAAGGATGAGTCGCTGGCCCGTTACCCCGGCTTCGAGGCCTGGAAGAGGCGCTCGGGCCTGCTGCTGCCCCGGCTGCTGCCGCCCCGTCCGGAGGCCTGAACTCAGCCCTCCAGGGCCTCCACGCAGCGTCCGCAAAGGGTGGGGTGGGCGGCTTGGCTGCCGATGTCGCTCTCGTAGTGCCAGCAGCGTTCGCATTTGCTGCCTTCGGCGCGGGCCACGGCCACCCGCACGCCACCCTCCTCCTCCAGCGCCAGGGAGCCCGTGGGAGGGGTGCCGCCGATCGCCAGGTCCGACACCAGCAGCCAGTCGGCCAGGTTGTCCACCGTGGGATGGGGGCTGGTCTCCAGCAGGGCGATCGCCTGCCGCAGCGGGGCGGTGGCGTCGCCGCCTTCGAGCGACAGGTGCACCCGGGCCTCCAGCGAGGCCCCCAGTTCACCGCGGCTGCGGCAGCTTTCGAGCTGGCGGTTCACCAGGGCGCGCAGATCGAGGATCCGCTGCATCGGTTCCTCCAGCTCCGGGGCGGCCCACGCCTGCGGCGCCCGGGGCCAGCCGCGCTCGAACACCGAGGCCTCGGCCACCGGATAGGGCAGGTTCTGCCAGATGTCCTCCGCCATGTGGCACAGCACCGGGGCGATCAGCCCCGCCAGCCGCTCCACCACCAGGTGCAGCACCGTCGGGCAGCTGCGGCGCCGGAACGAGGCGGGGGCGCTCACGTACAGCCGGTCCTTGGCGATGTCCAGGTAGACATTGGAGAGATCCACCACGCAGAAGTTCTGCAGGGCCTGGAAGAAGCGGTAGAACTCGAAGCGCTCGAAGTCGGCGCTCACCGCTTCGATCAGGGCGCTGGTGCGCTGCAGCATCCAGCGATCGAGCAGGGCCAGCTCCGCCACGGAAACAGCGTCGCTGGCGGGATCGAAGTCGTGGAGGTTGCCGAGCAGGTAGCGGGCGGTGTTGCGCACCTTGCGGTACACGTCGGCCAGCTGCTTCACGATCCCGGGCCCCAGCGGAACGTCGGCGGAGTAGTCCACCGAACTCACCCACAGCCGCAGCACATCGGCGCCGTAGGCGGGCTCCTGCTTCTCGTTCTTGCCCCCCTCCACCAGCACCGCCGGGTCCACCACATTGCCCAGCGACTTGCTCATCTTGCGGCCCTTCTCATCGAGGGTGAACCCGTGGGTGAGCACCCGTCGGTAGGGGGCGTGGCCGTTGACCGCAACCGAGGTGAGCAGGCTGCTCTGGAACCAGCCGCGGTGCTGGTCCGATCCCTCCAGGTAGAGGTCGGCGGGATAGGCCAGGGCCTCGTCGCCAGCGGGGTGATCGCCCCCCAGGCCGCCGAGCACACCGGCCCACGACGACCCCGAGTCGAACCACACGTCCATCGTGTCGGTGCCCTTGCGCCACTGATCGGCCTCGGCCGCCCAGGCGGGCGGCAGCAGGCCAGCCTCGTCGCGCTCCCACCACACGTCCGAGCCGTGCTCGGCGATCAGCCCCTCGATGTGGCGCAGGGTGTCGGCGTTGAGCAGCACCTCGCCGCTTGTGCGGTGGTAGAAGACCGGGATCGGCACCCCCCAGGTGCGCTGGCGGGAGATGCACCAGTCGCCCCGGTCGCGCACCATCGCCTCGATGCGGTTGCGGCCGCTCTCCGGCAGCCAGTCCACGGAGGCGATCGCCTCGAGCGCCTGGCTGCGGAAGCCCTCCACCGAGGCGAACCACTGCTCGGTGGCCCGGAAGATCGTGGGCTTCTTGGTCCGCCAGTCGTAGGGGTAGCGGTGGGCGTAGCGCTCCTCGGCGAGCAGGGCTCCGGCCGCGGCCAAGGCCTCGATGATCGCCGGGTTGGCGTCCTTGAGCACGTTGAGCCCGGCGAAGGGCCCGGCCTCCTCGGTGAGGGTGCCGGCCTCGTCCACGGGGCAGAGCACGGCCAGGCCGTACTTGGCCCCGGTGTTGAAGTCGTCGACGCCGTGGCCCGGGGCGGTGTGCACCAGGCCCGTGCCGGATTCGGTGGTGATGTAGTCGCCGCCGATCACCACCGGCGCGCTGCGCTCCAGCAGCGGATGGTCATACAGGATGCCTTCCAGGTCGGCACCCTTCACGCTCAGCAGCGGCTGCAGCGGGGCCCCCAGCCGCTCGCCGAGGCTCTCCACGAGCTCCCGGGCCACCACCAAGTGGCGCATCCGGCCATCCAGCTCCTGGCGGCAGATCGTGTAGTCGAGCCGGTCGTTCACCGACACCGCCAGGTTCGCCGGCAGCGTCCAGGGGGTGGTGGTCCAGATCGCCACCGCCAGCCCCTCCGCCTCAGGGGTGTCGGCCAGGGCGCTCAGCCCGGCCTGACGCAGGTGGGAGGCCAGTGCGTCGGGCAGGCTGCGCACCGGGAAGGCGACGTAGACACTCGGGGAGGTGTGGCCTTCGGGGTACTCCAGTTCGGCCTCCGCCAGGGCGGTGCGGGAGCTTGGGCTCCAGTGCACCGGCTTGAGGCCCCGGTAGATGTGGCCTGCCAGCACCATCCGTCCGAACACCTGGATCTGGGCGGCCTCGTAGGCGCGGTCGAGGGTGAGGTAGGGCTTCTCCCAGTCGGCCCAGATTCCCCAGCGGCGGAAGCCCTGCTTCTGCTGCTCCACCTGCTCGAGGGCATAGGCGTGAGCCCGCCGGCGCAGATCGATGGGCGTGAGCGAGCGGCGCTCCTCGCCGCTCAGCCCCTGCAGCACCTTGAGCTCGATCGGCAGGCCGTGGCAGTCCCAGCCGGGCCGGAACCGCGCCCGGCGCCCGTTGAGCAGGGCGTGCTTGTTGATGATGTCTTTGAGGATCTTGTTGAGGGCGTGGCCCACGTGCAGGGCCCCGTTGGCATAGGGGGGGCCGTCGTGCAGGGTGAAGCGCTCCCCGGGATTGGTGCGGCTCAGTCGCTCGTAGAGCCCGAGCTCCGCCCAGAACGCCTGCAGCTCGGGCTCCCGCACCCGGGCGTTGGCCCGCATGGCGAACGGCGTCTTCAGCAGGGTGAGGGTGTCCGTGTAGGAGGACGGGTAGGAGGACGCCGACGGGGTGGAGGCCGGGCTGGCGGTCACGTCGCCTGGGCAGCAACGTTGGATTATCCCGCTCCGTCGCCTTCCGGTTCCGGCTTGAGCGCTCCAGCCTCCACCAGCAGGGTATTGATCGCTTCGAAGTCGGTCACTTCGCGCACCGCAGGGTCAGCGGCCGTGCCGGTGTGGTCCGGTTCATGGGTCGTCGAGGCGGAATCATCGAGCGCGACCGCCGCAGCTTCCACAGCCTTCGCCGGCTCGCCCTGGTCCTCCGGCCGGACCCAGCGCTTCCCGCTTCCCCGGGCCTGGCGGCCGGTGCCGATGCGGCTGGAGAACGCCTGCACCTGGGTGACGGCCAGCTCCAGCAGTCGTGCGAGGGCAGCCAGCAGCTGATTCAGCCGCTCGCGCCAGCGGGACGCCGAGCCGATCTCCACCCGTTCCTCCTCGCTGAGCTGGCGCCAACGCGCCTGCCCCACCTCGCTGCCGAGCCGGCCGATCAGCAGCCCACCGCAGAGCACGCCGAGCATCGGAGCCCCGCTGAGCCGATCGGCGCTGGTGACCAGCACAAGGCCGAGCAGGAGCACCAGGGCTCCCCAACCCGAATCCCGCGGCCGGCTCAGTTCGGGGGCAAGCAGAGGAAGAAACAGGATCGCCAGTCCCAGCAGCAGGGCCAGCAATCCCCCCAGGGTGGCGAGCATGGCCGTCGGGCGGTGGTTCCCATTCTGGGCTTCGTGGGCGAGGTGCTCGATCGGCTGCTTAGAGTTCGCCCGCGCCCACCTGGCGGAATTGGTAGACGCGCTGGGTTTAGGTTCCAGTGACTCAGGTCGTGGGGGTTCAAGTCCCCCGGTGGGCATCCCCGATCTGCGGCACCCCGCCTGCTGATCCCCCGCGAGGGCAGCGATGCGCTTTGTGGTTTCGTAACCTGGCTCAGGACCGCAGGCAGCCTTTTCCCAGCTGATGACCCCAGCGCTGCCCCAAGTCGGCCGAGCCATCCCCGTCGCCACCGCCGCCCTGCCCGCCCAGCGCACCACGGCCGTACAGAGCGTCCCCCGGGCGTATCTCGACCCTCCTGCGGCCTGGAATCCCACGGTGGGCCTCTTCTTTGCGGGTTACCTGCTCGCCGCCCTCTCGATCTGGGGCTGGTTCGTGGGCGGCTGGCCCCTGCCGCTGCTTCTGGCCCTCGGCTTCCTTTCGCTCCACCTGGAGGGCACCGTGATCCACGATGCCTGTCACAACGCTGCGCATCCGAATCGCTTCTGCAATGCGGTGATGGGCCATGGAGCCGCTCTGCTGCTCGGCTTCAGCTTCCCGGTGTTCACGCGGGTGCACCTGCAGCATCATGCCCATGTGAACGATCCGAAGCACGATCCTGATCACATCGTCAGCACCTTCGGCCCGCTTTGGCTGATTGCTCCGCGCTTTTTCTATCACGAGGTCTTCTTCTTCCGTCATCGTCTCTGGCGTCGCTGGGAACTGCTGGAGTGGGGCATCGCCCGCGGCATTTTCCTGGCGATCGTGCTGGCGGCCATCCGCTTCGATTTCCTCCCGTTCCTCTTCAACTGCTGGTTCGCGCCGGCCCTGATGGTGGGAGTCACCCTCGGTCTTTTCTTCGACTACCTTCCGCATCGCCCCTTCCAGTCCCGCAACCGCTGGCATAACGCTCGTGTCTATCCCGGTCGGATGATGAACTGGTTGATCATGGGCCAGAATTATCATCTGATTCATCACCTCTGGCCTTCGATCCCCTGGTTCCAGTATCAGCCAGCCTATGAGGCCACGCGCCACATTCTTGATGCCAAGGGATCGCCACAGCGTCTTGGCATGCTCGAAACCCGCAAAGACTTTCTCAACTTCCTCTACGACATCTTTCTTGGCGTGCGCAGCCACAAGCGTCGGCGCAGCCGGCTTCGGCCGCTTGCGGCGCTGATGCCTACACGCCACACCCGACGGCGGGTGCTTGAACTCTTGCATCGCACCGCCGTCTCGCCGGTGCGCTGATCAGTCCGCCAGGATCCGCGGAACCCGGAAGAAGTCGCCCTCCCGCTGGGGCGCCAGATTGAGCAGGTCCTCCCTCACCGGCGTGGGTGCCACTTTGTCCTCGCGCGTCACGTTCACCACCTCCACGGCCCGGGTGGTGGGTGGGACGCCTTCGGTGTCCACCGCCTGCAGATGGGCCACGTAGTCGAGGATCCGCTCAAGCTGGCCGGTGTAGGTGGCGATGCGCTCCTCAGGCAGAGCAAGGCGGGCCAGCTGGGCCACCTTGCGCACGTCGTCGGCGGAGATCCTGCTCATCCACGGGCTGTCCGGAGTACCAACCCTAGACGCCCGCGCCCGTGGGCCCGGGCCTCAGTCTTCCGCCAGGAAGGCCTCCAGATCGGCAGCCAGGGCCGTGGCCGCCACGTCGAGGAAGCGCTCGCCATGGTCCGGCCGGGCGAGATAGGGATCCGAGCCCATGCGCCCGTCGGGGTGGCGGCGGCGGAAGTCGTCCGGGCCGTGGATCGGGCCTGCGGGCGCTGCTTCCGGCAAGGGACGCTGATGGGCCTGCAGCGAGGGCTCCAGGTGCAGGGTGAGGGCGATCTCGCTGGGGGTGGCGTGGTGGCCCTCCTTTTCGCCGTAGAGCTCCCGGGCCTCGCGCATCACGGGGCCGGCTGTGAACCAGTTCGCCAGACGGCAGCGCAGCCGCCCCGCCACCGGCAGGCCCCGGCTGGCGGCGGTGGCGTAGGCCTCGGCGAAGGCGGCCCGGGTGGTGGCGATGTTGCCGCCGTGGCCATTGATCACGAAGATCCGCTCGAAGCCATGGCGTGCAAGCGACAGCACCACGTCGTGGAGCACCGCCAGCAGGGTGGAGGGCTGCAGGCTCACCGTGCCCGGGAAACCCAGGTGATGCTCGGCCATGCCGAAGCTCTGGGCGGGGGTGACCAGCACGCCGGTGCGGCGGCCCACCTCGAGAGCCACCGCCTCGGCGGTGAGGGCATCGGTGCCGATGGCGCCGGTGGGGCCGTGCTGTTCGGTGGAGCCGAGCGGCACGATCACGCCCCGGCAGCGCCCGAGGTAAGCCTCAACCTCGGGCCAGGTGCGCAACTGCAGACGGATCGCGGCCGCATCGGCAACCGGGCCGGGAGAGGTCATGGGATCAGTGGGCGGTGCCGTTGCCGTCGTAGTCGTCGGTGTCGTAGTAGCCACCGCGGGTACCGAAGAACAGGGTGGCCAGGCAGAACAGGCCGCTGCCGGCGAGGAGCACGGTGCCGAGGTCGAAGCCAGGGCTGTCCATCGGGACGGACCGACCCTGAAGGCCGGTTGGAACTGGCGGCAGTCTGAACGGGAATGCGGCCGAGGCAAGGAGTCGCTTCATCGTCGTAACCGACCAGGAGGAGCGGCCCTGCCGGCGGTTGCCGGAGATCCGGTGATTCTTTTGTCGGTACCTGGACAAGGTCTTGACGTCAATGTGGATCCGGACACAAGGCCACTCCCACTGGTACCGCTCTACAACAACTTTATGCTCCTAGTTCTTCAGGCGACGCAGTCCGAGTCCTAAATGCACCCTATCGATGGTGCAGAGCGGAGCCCCATGAAGCTGGGCTGTTTACTGGAGATTCAGGCACTGGTGGTTGAGGGCCATGGCGCGCTGCAACTGCTGCGGATCACGCGTCCTCCTCTGGGTCCGGTGCATGCTCAGACGCTCCGCCACAAAGGCTGGTTAGGGTGAGTGTTGCCTGGCACGCCAGCGCTTGACGCAGCCTAGGAAAACTCATCTTTCGGCAGAGGGCTTGGAGAGACTGCGGCAGTGCTACTACCAATAGATGGTCATTAGCATGCCTGCAAAGGCTCTTGTGGGTTGGCTGGGTAAAGGGTGGCTGTGCATGCTGGCGTAAAGTCGGAGATGGTGGATCGCGCCTCAATCTTTATTTTGTGGCAACCTTGCACCTCTTCGTCACTTTCGTCACTGATCAACCTGCTGGGCTTGAGCGTCTAGGAGTCCAGCTTATTCGCTTGCTTGATTTTTCTCAAGGTGCTTTGGATTAGAGTTGACACTGCGCGCTTGGAAGAAGCGGTCCAATATTCAAACTCGCCCATACTTGTCGGGGCCGCCTCGTTTGTTGCATGTATATCTATCCATCCAAGGCCTCTCATTGCGAGCACCCTTAGGAGCGAAGTTTTATCCAGCCAATCGCCGTCGATATCATCTCCAAATGGTCCTGCGGAGTGCCGTGGGAATGAGTGCTCAACAAGGCATTTGGCGACAGGTGAGTAAATCAGCTTTTTGGAATACGCTTTGTCAACCGAGTGCCCATCAACTAGCTTGAAGCTCCTATATCCTAGCTTTTCTGCCAGCAAGGCAAAGACTCCTATGGTATGTGATTCCGCGGAAATATACTGAGGTTTCGTGTTGCAGTTAAGCAATGCATGCAGTGCAAGCTCATCACAGCCTTCGAGATCAATTTTTATGTAATAAGGTTGTCCGTGCTTGCTAATAAGATGGTGCAGGGGAAGGGCTCCAATGGATATCTTGCGCCAATCAAATGAGTTTTGTTCGGGTGGAATCAAAGAGCCTAAGAAATGATATCTCTGGTGGATGTAGAAATCTACGTTGTCAGCCTCTTTGTCCGTAATTGCGCAGTTTTCTACGAAAAGCCTGCTATCCGCTATCTCCCGTGAGAATCGAGTTTCTATTATCTTGCACAGGTCTGGATTGGCTTCAACCGCGACGACTCGGTCTGCTTTTAGTAAATAGTACTCAAGATCATCTCCATTGTTGCTGCCCAAGTCATAGATGACTTTCATGGCCTTGGATTTCTCTCAAGAAAAGTTTACTATCTGACCTTACCACTTCTTCCATGGCCTTCCCATGGCTATTCCCGTGGCCACCAAGGCCACCCAGCACTTCCCTGCCCTCACGCAGAGTTTCTTCTGCCGTCCCGCCGATCAGGTCGCTCCCGACCTGATCGGCTGCCGCCTTGTGAAACGCGAAGCGTCAGGTGAGTTGCTGTGGGCGGTAATTGTGGAAACGGAGGCTTATTGCCAATCCGAGCCCGGCTGCCATGGTCACCGTCGCCGCACGCCCAGCAACGAGACCCTCTTCGGGACTCCCGGCCGCTTCTACGTCTACGTGAGCTACGGCATCCACCACTGCGTCAATGTGGTCACGGACCGGGCCGATTGGGCCAGCGGCGTGCTGCTCCGGGCCGCGGCCCTACCTGGGGAGCCGGAGAGGATCGCGGCAGGCCCGGCCCTGCTGGCACGCGCCTTCGCCATCGATGGCGATCACGATGCCCGGCCCGCCGACCCTGTCCATGGTCTCTGGCTGGAACCGCCGCCGTCCACGGTGGCGGCCCTGCTGGCGGAGGAGGGGGCGGAGGCCATCTGCCGCACCACCCGCATCGGCCTGTCCCGCGGGCAGGACCTGCCCTGGCGCTGGTATTTGCGCGGCAGTCGCAGCGTCAGTCGGCGGGCTCCCGGCGACCGTCGGCCCCGTATCGACCGACTGACCCCCCGGCTGGCGGATGCCGGCCCGGCCTCTACGGTTGGGCCATGAGAAGGGAAGTGCAGCGTTGAGCGGCTGGAGCCATCGCCACGTGCTCGACCTGGCCTCGTTCTCCGTGGCCGATTTCGCCACCGTTCTGGCCCTGGCCCAGCGCTTCCGTGCCCTGCCGGTGGCAGGGGCCCGCAAGCTGCCGGCCCTGCAGGGCCGGCTGATGACCAGCCTGTTCTTCGAGCCCAGCACCCGCACCCGCAGCAGCTTCGAACTGGCGGCCCGGCGCCTGTCTGCTGACGTGCAGAGCTTTTCCCCCTCCTCCAGTTCCCTCAGCAAGGGCGAGAGCCTGCTGGACACGGCCCGCACCTACGTGGCCATGGGGGCCGACATCCTGGTCGTGCGGCATCGCTGTGCCGCCGGTCCCCGCGCGCGGGCCCGCGATCTGGAGGCCGCCGGTGAGCGGGTGGCGGTGCTCAACGCCGGCGACGGCCTCCACAGCCATCCCAGCCAGGGCCTGCTGGATCTGTTCACCCTCGCCCGCCACTTCGATCCGGCGGCACCGGGCCCGGCGGCCCTGGCCGGCCGCCGCATCGTGATCGTCGGTGATGTGGTGCACTCGCGCGTGGCCCGCTCCAATCTCTGGGCCCTCACCGCCTGTGGCGCCGACGTCGTGCTTTGCGGGCCGCCCACCCTCGTCCCCGATCTGTTCGCCGCCTTCACCGCCGCGCCGCCCCCCGGCCAGGCCGTCGATCCTGTGCCGGAGCGGGGGCGGATCACGGTGGAGCGCTCGCTCGAGCGGGCGCTTCCCGGTGCCGATGCGGTGATGACGCTGCGCCTCCAGAAGGAGCGCATGCGTCAGCATCTGCTTACCAGTCTCGACACCTACCACCGGCTCTATGGCCTGAGCCAGCAGCGCATGGCCCTCTGCGGGCGGCCCGTGCCCCTGCTCCACCCGGGTCCGGTGAACCGGGGGGTGGAACTGGCCGGCGACCTGCTCGACGATCCCTCGTTGAGCCTGGTGGACGAGCAGGTGCGCAACGGCATTCCGGTGCGGATGGCCCTCCTCTATCTGCTGGCCGCGGGGGAGGCGGCTGCAGCGTCTACAGCAGCTTAAAGCCGTCGAGCAGCAGCCCGTACAGCAGGCCGATCCTCCCCATGTCGAGCAGTTCAAGGCCCAGGTGGTCGCCGGGACGCTGCAGCAGCAGGCGTCGGCTACGGGCAGCCAGTTCGATGGTCAGCACGCACACCAGCGCGGAGATCGGATCCAGATAGGCGAGCTGGCCGGTGATCGAGCCGAGGAGGTTGCCGATCCCGAAAGCCACCAGCAGCACGATCAGCCGCAGCGATAGCCGTCTCCAGGGATTGCTCGCCCAGGCCGTCAGACGGTCAACGACCTGAACGGCATTGCGCTGGAAGCGAGTCTGCTGGTAGCGGTAACGTCGCGGTGATGACGTCGGCATCCGATCGGCATCAGAAAGGGGGGGCAGGGCGGCCGTGCCTCCGGGACAGTGACCGGAAGGCACGGCCGCTGGCGGGGATCCCCATCACCCGGCCTGGACCTGCTGGCTCTATGTCTACACCATCTCTGGCGTACTGGCAGCGATTTGCCCCCACCGATAGGGGATGCCAATAAAAAAGCCCTCGGCCTCGGCCGGGGCAGGGTGATGGGGACGGGGTAAGAAAACCAGCGGATCTGCGGTGGGGCAAGGGGGGAAGGCCGCTGCGTCGAGCGTCCCTCGGGGGACTTGACGGATCCTTGCCCCGTCTTCAGCCGTCTCCATCCTTCTTGCGACCCTTGCCCTCGAGCAGTTCAAGCAGGGCCTCCATCTGGGCCATCACGCCACGGACCTCTCCAGCCTCCGGGAGCAGGCCATCTTCCATCACGCCCTGGTGCATCTCCCGGAGTTCCTGGCGGATGTAGCGGAGGTGGCTGACGACCTGCTCGCGCTTCGACTGCGACATCGCTTCGGGATGGACGGATCACCCCTTTTACCCCATCGCCTGCTCACTTCTCGCCGAAGCGTGCCTTCGCCTGTTCGTAGAAGGCCTCATCGATCGTGGCGAGACCGGCTTCGGTGGCCAGGGTCTCGATGCGTCGCCGCACCGCCGGGCGCACGAAGAAGGGGATCTCCTTGAGCCGCTGCTCGGCCTCCCGGGTCCAGGTCATCGGCGGGCCGGTCGCCAGGACCGGCGGCAGGGGTCGATGGAGAATAGGGGACTCGAACCCCTGACCTCTGCGGTGCGATCGCAGCGCTCTACCAGCTGAGCTAATTCCCCGTCGCAGGCAATTATTGCCTCTGCCCCCCCTGCCGAGTCCACCCCGTGGCCGAATCCGGCGTCCCGATCACCCCTGAACTGCTGGCCAGTTTCGACGAGGCCTCCACCGCAGAGCTCGCCCGGCGGCTGGAGGACGACGATTACCCCACCCCGTTCGCCGGACTGGCGGACTGGCATCTGCTGCGTGCCCTGGCGATCCATCGCCCCGACCTGGCCCGTCCTTACGTGCACCTGGTGGACCAGGAGCCCTTCGATGAGGACTGAGCCGGGCGAACCGTCCCCCACGCCCGATCCCTCTCCCCCCGATCCTCTCGCCGGCCGGCGGGTGCTGGTGCTGATCAGCGGCAGCATCGCGGCAGTGAAGTTGCCGCAGCTGGTGAGCGCCCTGGTGAAGCGCGGCGCCTTGGTGCGCTGTGCCGTCACCCCCTCCGCTGCGCGGCTGGTGAGCCCAGTGGCCCTGTCCAGCCTCAGCCGCCACCCCTGCCACGGCGACGACGACCCCTGGAGCCCCGCTGCCCCCCGGCCCCTCCATGTGGAGCTGGCCGAATGGGCCGAGCTGGTGCTGCTGGCGCCCCTCAGTGCCACCACCCTGGGTCGCTGGGTGCACGGGCTGGGCGACACCCTGGTGGCCTCGGTGCTGCTGGCCTGCGAGGCGCCGGTGCTGGTGGCGCCGGCCCTGAACACCGCCATGTGGAGCTCCCCCGGCGTGGCAGCCAACTGGCAGACCCTGCAGGGCTGGGAGCGGGTGGTGACCCTGCCCCCTGCCAGCGGCATGCTGGCCTGCGACCGGATCGGCGATGGCCGCATGGCGGAACCCGAGCGGCTGCTGCTGGGCCTGGAATCCCTTGCCGTGTGGGGC
>JBKDPV010000119.1:0-7051 GCA_046342315.1 Cyanobacteriota bacterium | reverse complement strand
CCGATGGGCTGTTCTCCCGCGTGGCGCCGGCCCTGGCGCCGGAGCGGCGGCTGCACTACCTGGGCGATCGGGTGTGGCGAGGGGTGGTGCCCGACGGCGCGTTCTGCGGCGACGGCGATTTCATCGTGTACGCGCGGGGGCGGGGCATCTACGCCAACGTGTTCGATCTGGGCCGAGCCGCCGACGGCACCCCCCTCACCCACTGGGGCTTCTTCCAGGAGGAGCCGCTGCCGGCCGAACGCGAAGAGCAGCGCCGGCTGCTGCGGGAGCCGGTGCCAGCGGAGGCGCTGGCCAAGCTGCCGGCCGATGTGGCCGGCCTGAGCGCCGCCACGCCGGCGGAGGCGGTGGTGGCCAACTGGTCGTACGACATCGATCCGCTGCCGCGGCTGGTGCAGGGTCGGGTGGCGCTGGTCGGCGATGCGGGCCATGCCATGAGTTCCTCGCAGGCGCGGGGCATGACCGCCGGCCTGGAGGACGCCGTGGGACTGGCGGCGCGGCTGGCGGACGACGCGCCGGATCCGCTGGCGGCGCTGCAGGCCTGGGAGGCGGAGCGGCTGCCGGTGGTGCACGCGTATCAGAACCGCAGCCGTCAGGTGAGCGCCCGCACCGGGCGTCGGTCACCGGCGAAGACGTCCTGATGTCGCCATGGTGACAGTCTGGAGCTGTCACACCGGCCAGAGTATGGGCACCGATGCGATGTGAAAGGTGGCTGTTCCTTCTGTTCCCGCAACCCTGGCCCAGAGCCTGAGCCAGCTCTATGGCACCGCCCGGCGTTACCGCCTGGTGGATCAGAACGGCGATCCCCACCCCGTCCTCGACGATGTGTACGAGTCGCTGGAGGCCGCCTGGCTGGAGGCCGTGTCGTGGTGGCGTGAGGAGGTTGGGGGAGCGCAGGAGCCGGTGGGCATCGGCGTGGAAGTGAGCACCGCCAGCGGCGACTGGCGCACCGTGCGCCACCCGGGTCGCTGAGAGCGCGGCTCGCCGGCGGCCTCAGCCGGCGGCGGCCAGGAACGGCAGCGGATCCTGATCGCGGCGATGCTGCACCGGGATCGGCAGCCCCTGGGCCGCCGGATCCGCCGGGTCGAGGCTGGCCGTGTGCTCCAGCGCCTGGCGCAGCCTGCGGGCGGCGTGCAGGGGCATGTCGCGGGGCACGCAGATGCGATCGCGGAGGGTGCGCAGGGCCGCGGCGCTGCCGGGTGGGGGCGGGCAGTCGACCCCCTGGGCCAGATGGGTGAGAGCACAGCGCAGGGCCGCCTCGAAGCCATCGCCGGTGGCGGAGTAGCGGCGCACCAGCACGCCCCGGTGGCGCAGCACCCTGGCGATGGCGCGGGCCGCGGCATCGGCCGGCGGGGGTTCGCTGGTTTCGGGGTCGGGGCCGTCGTCGGCGATCGGCCAGGGGCCGTGGTCGATGCGCTCAGCCAGGGCGCGGCGCTGCGGTGAGGCGTCGGGATAGCAGCCGCCCATCTGGGGGGGAAGGTCGTGCACGTGGGTGTGGAAGTCGCTCTGGGTGCCGAGGTAGGTGGGCCGCTGCTCGAGGGCGGCGAACCAGCGATCGATGGCGGGATGCCGGCGGCGCAGCAGGTAACCCTTGTAGTAGGCGAGGCTCGCCGACATGCGCTCCACGTAGGGCACGAACACCAGATCAGCGGTGCTGAGATCCCCGAGCAGGAAGGGTCCCGGGGTGGCGGCGAGGGCCTGGTCCATGCGGGCGGCCACCTCGTCGAAGGCCTGGCGGGCCCGCTCCGCGGCCCCGCTGCCAAGGGGCTGGCAGAGCCACTGGCACCAGGCGCGGAACAGCAGGCGCTCCAGCCGCCGCAGGGGCAGGACGCGGGGGTCGTTCATGCCGGGCCCGAGGCTGCCGAAGGCGGCTTCGAGCACCTCCAGGATCCGGTCGCTCTCGGTCACGAGGCGGCCGTCGAGTTCGATCGCGGGCAGCATGCCGGAGGGCACCCGACGCCGGTACCAGTCCTCCTTTTCGCCGTAGCAGAACATCGTGACCTTGGCCACGCGGTAGGGCACCCGGCGCTCCTCGAGCCACAGCCACACCTTCTGGCAGTAGGGGCACCAGGCGTGGTGGTCGCGGAAGAGGGTGACACGCACCTCCGCCTCGGGTCGGCCGAAGGTGCGCAGGCGCGAGCGGGGGTTGGTGGGGCCGGTGAGGGGATCCGGCTCGACGCCGGCGAACGCCTCCAGCTCAGACCAGGAGAGGGGAAGCTCGGCCGACGGGGCCATGGAAGCAGGGGAACGGGACAGGTGGAGTCTGGAGGGGCGGCGGCTCGCGCCGAGGCGAGCCAGCTCCCTAGCCTCTCGGGCCGGAACCCACGACCTTCCGCTCCATGGTTGACGCCTTCACCAAGGTGATCGCCCAGGCTGACGCCCGCGGCGAATTTCTCGACTCCGCCCAGATTGATGCCCTCGCCGGCCTAGTGGCCGACGGCAACAAGCGGATGGATGCGGTGAACCGCATCACCTCCAACGCCTCGCGGATCGTGACCGATGCCGCCCGCTCCCTGTTCGAGCAGCAGCCTGCGCTGATCGCCCCCGGCGGCAACGCCTACACCCATCGCCGCATGGCCGCCTGCCTGCGCGACATGGAGATCATCCTTCGCTACGTGACCTACGCGGTGTTCACCGGCGACGCCTCCGTGCTGGAAGACCGCTGCCTGAACGGCCTGCGGGAGACCTACCTGGCGCTGGGCGTGCCCGGCGCCTCGGTGGCCGAAGGTGTGCGCGGCATGAAGGCGGCAGCCCTGGCCCTGGTGGGCGACCGCAATGGCATCACCCCCGGCGACTGCTCGGCCCTGATGTCGGAGATCGGCACCTACTTCGACCGGGCAGCGGCAGCGGTGGCCTGAGGCCGCCTGCGCCAGCGGTGCGCGCCTCAGATCAGGCGCGAACCGCTGGCCCTGCGGCGCTGCTCGGGGTCGAACACGGCGGCCACCGTGCGGATCAGCCAGCGGCCGGCGGGGGTGACCTCGGCGACGGCCTGACCGGCCTGTTCGCTGAGGCGCACCAGGCCGTCAGCGGCGAGCAGCTGGAGATCGGCCCACTCGCGGGCGAAGCGTCGGGGATCGAACGCCACCCGGAAGCGGCACATCACATCGCGGATGAGGGCCCGGCGCTCGAGCACGGCCGGATCATCGACCACCAGGCCGCGCTCCACCGGCAGGCGCCCCGCTTCGATGGCGCCGTAGTAGGTGCGCAGATCGCGGTGGTTCTGCACGAACAGATCGGGGAACTGGGAGATGGCGGTGGGGCCCACGCCAAGCAGATCGAGCTCGCCGCCGGTGGTGTAGCCCTGGAAGTTGCGGTGCAGGCGGCCCTCGCGGGCGGCAGCGGCCAGACCATCGCCAGCTAGGGCGTAGTGATCCATGCCGATGGCGTCGTAGCCGGCGGCGAGGAAGCCGCTGCAGGCGTCTTCGAGCATGGTGAGCCGCTGCTCGCGCGAGGGCAGATCGCTTGCGGCGATCCGGCGCTGCAGGGGCAGCTGCTCGGGCAGGTAGGCGAAGGAGAACAGGGAGACGCGATCGGGGCGAAGGTCGCGCACCAGGGCGAGGGTGGCGGCGAAGCGCTCGGGGGTCTGCAGGGGCAGACCGCAGATCAGATCCACATTCACGCTGTCGAAGCCGGCCTCGCGCATCCAGCCCATCACGCGCCGCAGCTGATCCACGGGCACCACCCGGTTGACGGCCTGCTGCACGACGGGATCGGCGTCCTGGATGCCGAAGCTGATGCGGTTGAAGCCCAGCTGCCGCAGCTGCAGCACCCGCTCGCGATCGAGGAACTCGGGGTTGACTTCGATCGAGGCTTCGAGATCGGCAACAGGGTGGAAGTGGCGGGTGATCAGCTGCCAGAGCGCGCTGGTTTCCTCGGCCGTGAGGTAGTTGGGGGTGCCGCCGCCCCAGTGGAGCTGCTCGAGGCGGCGGCGGCCGCCGATGGCGGCCTGCAGCAGCTCGAGCTCGCGGGCCAGGGCGGCGAGGTAGGGCGCCACCGCCTTCGAACCCGCCTGGGTGGTGACCCGGTTGCAGCCGCAGTACCAGCAGGCGTGGCGGCAGAAGGGCACGTGCACGTAGAGCGACAGGGGCCGATCGACCGTGCCGGCGAGGCGCCGCTCCAGCTCGTGGGCGCCGACGCCGTCGTGGAAGGCGGCGGCGGTGGGGTAGCTGGTGTAGCGGGGCACCGGCCGGTCGTAGCGGAGCAGCAGGGCGTGCCGATCGGGCGCGGCGGGGGCGTGGGGCATGGTGGGGGGCGGTGGCAGCGGGGCGGGCGGCGGACGTCAGGCCAGTTCGGCCAGCAGGCGCTGGGTGGCGACGAAGGCGGCCTCCGACTCGGCCAGCAGCTCCTCCTCCTGGTCGGGGGTGAGTTCGAGCTGCTCGAAGGCGTCGTGGAGGGCGTGCTTGAGCTCGGCGGTGGGGCGGGCGAAGGCCCAGAACTCAAGGTTGGGCAGGCCGTGGGCGGCGAGGATGCGCTGGGCCTGCTCGGCCAGCTGCTGGCCGCCGGAGAGGTCGCCGCCGTAGCGCACGTAGAGATGGGCGAGCCAGCGGTGGGGCGCCTGATCGGCCAGACGCTCGAGCTCGGCGAGCCAGGCGAGGGCAGCGGGCGAGGTGGGGGTGGGGGGCACGCCGGCGGCGGCGAGGCGGGCCTGGTCGTGCTGGAGGGCGGCGCTGCGGGCGAGGTCGTCCCAGGGGAGGGCGGTGGCGCCGAGGGAGGCGGCGATCAGGGGGCCGCGGCGCTCGAGGTGGGCGTAGGCGGGAGCGAGGGCACGGATCAGGGCGGCGAGCTGGAGGGGGCTGACCTGGCCATCGAGCAGGGCGCGGGAGAAGGCTATGCCCTCGGCCTGGCGGTGGGCAGCCCCGATGCGGGCATGGAGGCGGCGGACGCGCGGGGGGGCCGAGATGGGCCCTGGGAGGGAGGTGGTCATCGCGGGGGAACGACCCGGGAAACGAAGGATCCGCTCAACGGTATGCCGGTTCTGTTATGCAGTGATCAAAGATTGCGCGATCGTTGCAGAGCGCCGCGGGGGGCTTGGCGGGCCGGGCTCAGGCGTGAGCAGGCGGGCATCAGGAGCCAGAGGAATCGCGCGAACCGCGGCGATCGGGCTTGGGCGGGAAGATCTCCAGCAGCCGGCTGAGGAAGGTGGCAGAAGAGGTGATCGGTTCGTGGAACTCGAGCCCGGTGAAGTAAGCCTGCATCACGGCATCCGACCAGATCACGCGGGCCTGGCATTCGATGAACGTCTCGCTGGCGTGCTTGAAGAAACGGGCCCGGCAGTTGGGGTTCGGGGGGATGGGAAGAAAGGAGCGCACGCAGGCGCCGGAGCGGCTGACGTCCCAGAGCAGGCCGTTGTAGCGCTGCTCCTCGATGAACAGCTCCACCCCCACCTGCACGCTGTAGGTGGGAACGCTGTAGCGGGGCTCGCGGCGCTGGATGCGGCCGCGGCGATCGGGCGTGTCCCTGCTGATGCGCCGGAGATCGCCGCTTGGGACATTCTGTCCGCTCTTGGTTTTGCCGCTGCCGACCATCGCGGCAGTCTGGACGGAAGGGTGTCCGGAGCGCCAGCCGGGTCCGGATTTATTGATGCAGCTGATCTACACAACCGTGTTGATGCGACCGGGCTCCATCGGCTGGGTGAACTGGCGCCAGAGCAGGCCGGCGAAGCGGAGCTTCAGCCGCAGCTTCTGGAAACCGGAGGCGCGTTTGAGGGAGCGGAAGGTGTCGACGATCTGATCGCGCAGGCGGAGATACTCGGCATCGAGGCGGAACACGCGGGGGAAGGCGCGGCGGGCGGTGTCGTTGGTGTAGCGCATGACATCGGCATCGAAGGCGGCCGGTTCCATGCCGAGCAGGCGGTAGAACTCGCCGCGCTCACAGACGGTGAGGCTGTGGGTGAGGAAGACCGACCAGAGAAAGAAACGGCTGAGAAGGTTGGCGCGCAGGCCGGTGGTGAGGCCGGGCCAGCAGCGGATGAGCAGGTTGAAGATGTCGCCGTGGCGGTTCTCGTCCTGACACCAGGGCTCGAAGAAATCGAAGAGGGGCGCGAAGTTGCTGGTGGGATGGGCCTTGAGGTGGCGATCGATGAGGATGTAACGCCAGTAGCCGATCTTTTCGGAGAGATACACCGAATAGAGCACCCAGCTCAAGGGGAACCAGGTGATGGGCCGCTTGCCGCTGAGGGAGGGCAGATCGATGGTGATGCCTTCGGCCACGAGGGCGCGGTTGAGGAAGCCGGCGTGGCGGGCCTCATCACGGGCCATGAGCGAGAAGAGGCGGGAGAGCTCGGCGCGGCCGGCCTGCTGGAGGCGGCGGGAGAGCTCCTTGAACAGGAGGAAGCCGGAGAACTCGGAGACGCAGGAGCGCACCAGATAGCTCTCGTAGGCCTCCTTCTCCTCGGGGGAGAGGTGGCGGAGGCGATCGAGGGGTGCGCGGCGATCGAAGTGGTCGCGGTTGTAGTCGGCCTCCATCTCGCCGAGCATGGCGTCGAAGGCCTGGCGCTGCTCGTTGAGATCGGTGCGGGCGGCGCGCTCGATCTGGGTGGTGTAGAAGCGCGGCGTGAGCAGGTCTTCGCGCAGGTGGGGCGCGGCGGGCGCGGGAGCGGCAGCGGGCCGGGGGGCGGTGGCGGTCATGGGCTGCATAACGGCATCGTGATACTAGGGGATCACGGGGCAACGTCAGCAGGATTCAGCACCCACCACCTGGCATGGAAAGGTGGTAAGTTTGGTGCCTGCTTCTCTTATCGCCCAGCCATGGACGCGCTCGCCGAGTACCTGAAGGTGTTCTCCGAGCCCAACCGGCTGGCGGTGCTGGATGCACTCCGCCAGGGCTCGCTCACCGTCACGGCGGTGGTGGAGTGCACCGGCCTCAGCCAGGCCCTGGTGTCCAAGCACCTCAAGCTGCTCACCATCGCCGGCGTGGTGAAGCGCCGCCCGGAGGGCAGCCTGGTGTTCTACGCGGTGATCGACCGCAGTGTGTTCAAGTTGCTGGCCCAGGCTGAAAAGCAGCTGCTCGCCACCCGCCGCCAGCAGCTCGACGCCCTCGCGGCCATCCTCTGATC
>JBKDPV010000118.1:0-33897 GCA_046342315.1 Cyanobacteriota bacterium | reverse complement strand
GTGGTGGCCTGGCTGCCGAGCTTGCCCCGCCGCGGGCCCTCCGGCCAGGCCAGGGTGAACCCCTCGGGCCCGGAGCTGGTGAGCTCGGCGACCACCGGCGAGGCGTTCTGGCGACGGCCCACGGTGCGGTGGTGGGTGAAGGGAACGTGGCTCACATCGAGAACGTTCTCCAGCAGGGTGAGAGCATCCATCGGCAGGTCCCGGAAGGTGTCCTGCACCAGCCAGTTCCCCTCCTCCAGCAGCGGCACGATCGGTAGAGGCACAGCGGAGGCAGCCTCGGGATCGCCGGCGAATACGAACAGCAGCCCCTGAGCTTCCGCCGTCGCATGGCGTCGGCAGTGCGAGCGGCGCTCGGAGGGTGTGGCGCCGGGCTCGGCCTGGGGGATGGCGGTGCAGCGGCCATCCCCGGCGAAGGTCCAGCCGTGGTAAGGGCACTCGAGTTCGCCCGCGTCGTTGATGCGCCCCTGGGAAAGGGGAACCAGGCGATGGGGGCAGACATCACTGAAGGCCTGCCAGCCCTCCCCCTGCCGGTCCCACCACAGCACCAGGTCTTCCCCGAGCAGGGTGAAGGGCTGGGGCCGGCGGCGATCGAGATCGCGCAGGTAGGCCACCGGAAACCAGTGGCGCCGCCAGCAGGAACCTTCGGACCCCTCGTCTTCCGCCTCGGCTGCGAGCGGGGATTCGGGCGCCTCGGCATCCCCGGCAGGTGCAGGGGCGAGCTCTGGAGAGGAGGAGGGGATCATGGGGCCGATTCTGGTCACCGGCCGCTGGCAAGCGCGGCTCGTACCGGCAACGGCCCCCCGCAGCCGCTGAACCCGCAGCGGCGAAGGGTCAGCGGGGCCAAGCTGGAAACGTCCCGCTGTTCGGCCATGGCCCAACCCTTCCGGCATCTGCTGGTGCCCAGCGACGGTTCGGAGCGCTCCGACCAGGCGGTGGAGAGGGCCCTGGGCCTGGCCGCCGCCCTCGGAGCCCGGGTCACCTTCCTGCACGTCCAGCCGCGGGTGCCGGTATCGGTGCTGGGGATGGGGGAGATGCTCGATGCGGCGGCCATCGAGCGGCTGGCGATCGCGGCCCGGCAGGAATCGGAGCGGATCCTCAACGAGGCCGTGGCTCGAGCCGATGCCGCGGGCGTGGCGGCGGCGCGGGAGCAGGTGAGCGGCGATCTGCCGCACCGGGAGATCCTGGCGGCAGCGGAGCGCCTGGGCTGCGATCTGATCGTGATGGCCTCCCACGGCCGGCGCGGGCTGAGCGGTCTGCTGCTGGGCAGTGAGACCCAGCGCGTGCTGGTTCAGGCACCCTGCCCGGTGCTGGTGGTGCGCTGAAGTCCGGCCGCCGCTTAGCTGGGGAGGCCGATGGGCCGCCCCTGGAGGGCGGAAGCCGATGACTCCCGCGCCGAAGCCTGCTCCGGCCCCGGCCACCGATCCCACTTACGACATTCTGCGCAGCGAGCGCCAGCCCCTCGCCGCTCTGTTCTCCCCGGCCAGCGTCGCCGTGATCGGGGCCAGCGAGCGGGAGGGGAGCGTGGGCCGCACGGTGCTTTGGAACCTCATCCGCTCGCCCTTCGGCGGCACCGTCTACCCGGTGAACCCTCGACACCACAGCGTGCTGGGGATCCGCGCCTGCGCCGGCGTGGGCGACATTCCCGAGCCGGTGGATCTGGCGGTGATCGCCACACCGGCCGCCACCGTGCCGGACCTGATCGAGGAGTGCGCCAACGCCGGTGTGCGGGCGGTGATCGTGCTCTCGGCCGGCTTCCGCGAGGTGGGGGCGCAGGGAACGGCCCTGGAGGCCAGGATCCGCGACACCCTGCGCCGCAGCCGCCTGCGGCTGCGGCGCAGGCGGCTGCGGCTGCTGGGGCCGAACTGCCTGGGGCTGATGAACCCCCGACTCGGTCTCAACGCCACCTTCGCGGGCGCCATGGCCCTGCCGGGCCACGTGGGCTTCCTCAGTCAGTCGGGCGCGATCTGCACCGCGGTGCTCGACTGGAGCCTGCGGGAGCAGGTGGGCTTCAGCGCCTTCGCCTCGATCGGCTCGATGCTCGATGCGGGCTGGGGCGACCTGATCACCTGGCTGGGAGACGACCCCGAAACCCACAGCATCGTGCTTTACATGGAATCGATCGGCGACGCCCGCTCGTTCCTCTCCGCCGCCCGGGAGGTGGCCCTGACCAAGCCGATTGTCGTGATCAAGGCGGGCCGCACCGCCGAGGCGGCCCGGGCCGCCGCTTCCCACACCGGAGCCCTCACCGGCAGCGACGATGTCCTGGATGCAGCCTTCCGGCGCTGCGGCGTGCTGCGGGGGGCGAGCATCGAGGAACTCTTCGACCTTGCCGAGATTCTCGGCAAGCAGAAGCGCCGCCCCGCCGGCCCCCGGCTGACGATCCTCACCAACGCCGGCGGGCCCGGGGTGCTGGCCACCGACGCCCTGGTACGCAGCGGCGGCGAGCTGGCCGAGCTCTCGCCCGCCACCCTGGAGGCCCTCGAGGCCGTGCTGCCGCCGCACTGGAGCCGGGCCAACCCGATCGACATCCTCGGCGACGCCGATCCGGAGCGCTATGCCGCCGCGATCGCCGCCGCCCTGGTCGACCCCCTCAGCGACGGCCTGTTGGTGGTGCTCACACCCCAGGCGATGACCGATCCCACCGCCACGGCCCAACGGCTGGTGAGCCTGGCGGCCGGGAGCCGCAAACCCGTGCTGGCCAGCTGGATGGGGGGTGCGGAGGTGGACGAGGGCGAGCGGCTGCTCAACGAGGCCGGCATCGCCACCAACCGCTACCCCGACCGGGCCGCCGCCCTGTTCGAGGCCCTGTGGCGCTACGGCGACAACCTGAGGGCCCTCTACGAGACCCCCTCCCTGCCGCACGAGAGCGAGGACGGCCCGCCTCCGGATCGTGAGCGGGTGAGCGCGATCCTCAACGCCGCTGCGGCCGCGGAGCGCGACCTGCTGAACGAGGCGGAAGCCAAGGAGGTGCTGGCGGCCTACGGCATCCCGGTGGTGGAGACGCGCATCGCCCGCACGGCGGCGGAGGCGGTGGCGGCGGCCGAGGCGATCGGCTGGCCGGTGGTGGTGAAGCTGCTGTCGTCGTCCCTCACCCACAAGACCGAGGTGGGGGGCGTTCAGCTGAACCTGCGCGACGGTGACGCAGTGGCCGAGGCGTTCGAGGAGCTGGCCTGCCGCATCCGCCGCGACCACGGCGAGGCCGCCTTCGGCGGAGTGACGGTGCAGCCGATGCTGGATCTGGAGGAGGCCTACGAGCTGATCGTGGGCAGCAGCATGGATCCCCAGTTCGGACCGGTGCTGCTGTTCGGGGCCGGCGGCCGGCTGGTGGAGGTGCACCGCGACACCGCCGTGGCCTTGCCGCCGCTGAACACCACCCTGGCGCGACGGCTGATGGAGCGCACCCGCATCCACAGGGCCCTTCTGGGGGTGCGGGGCCGGGCCGGGGTGGACCTGGCGGAGCTGGAGCAGGTGCTGGTGCGGGTCGCCCAGCTGGTGCTGGAGCAGCCGGCGATCCTCGAGCTCGACATCAACCCTCTGCTGGTGGCGCCGGTCGGCGCCGGGCACGGCCTGCTGGCGCTGGATGCCCGCATCCGCCTGCAGGCCAGCGCAGGGGCGATCTGCCCGGCGCCGCGCCCGGCGATCCGCCCCTATCCCCGCCAATACGTCCAGCCCTGGACGCTGCGCGATGGCTCGCCGGTGACGATCCGGCCGATCCGGCCGGAGGACGAACCCCTGCTGGTGGCGTTCCACCGCACCCTCTCGGAGCAGAGCGTGTACCTGCGCTATTTCCACCTGATGACCCTGAGCAGCCGCACCACCCACGAGCGGCTGACGCGCATCTGCTTCACCGACTACGACCGCGAGATGGCCCTGGTGGTGGACCGGCGGGATCCGGCGGACGGCAGCCACAGCGTGCTGGCGGTGGGTCGCCTCAGCCGCGTACACGGAGAAGCCGCCGCGGAGTTCTCGATGCTGGTGAGCGACCCCTGGCAGCACCAGGGACTGGGGACCCGGCTGCTGGGCCTGCTGCTGCAGATCGGCCGGGATGAGGGCCTGGAGCGTGTGACCGCCGAGATCCTGCACGAGAACCAGGCGATGCAGCGGGTGTGCAGCAAGCTCGGCTTCACCCTCACGCCCCGGGCCGACGTGGTGGCCGCCGAGATCCGTCTCAACTGAGCGCCACGTCCTGGTGATGCCAGTGGCAGAGCGGGCCCTGGCCGCCGCCGATCGCCAGGGAATGGAGCAGGCCCCCTTCCACGAACTGCTTGGCCGCCAGCAGGGACAGCGGCAGCGGCAGCCCGCGGGCGATGCCGGCCGTGATCGCGGCTCCCAGGGTGCAGCCGCTGCCATGGGTATGAGGGGTGTCCACCGGGGGGCGCACCAGCCAGCGGGGACCGTCCGCGTCCCGGAAGAGATCGCGGCCCCGGCACTCCGCCACGCCACCGCCCTTGATCAGCACCGCTCCGGGTTGCCTTCCCAGCGAGGCGGCCCGCTGCTGCAGCAGGGCCGCAAGCCGCTCCGCCGCCCGCTCCATGTCGGCGGGACCCTCCACCGGCAGGCCCGTGAGCAGGGCGGCCTCGTGGCGATTGGGTGTGATCAGGTCGGCGAGTGGCAGCAGGTGCTCAACGATGGCGCTGATCGCCTCGGGCTCCAGCAGCACCGCCCCCGCCCGCGACACCATCACCGGATCGATCAGCCGGAACGCATCGAGGGGGGTGATGGCCGCCGCTGCCGCCTCGATCAGGGCCCGGTTGGGCAGCATGCCGGTCTTGAGGGCCCGCGGCGGCAGGTCGGCCACCACCGCCGCCACCTGGGCCGTGAGGGCCTCCGGCGGCAGCACGTCGACCCGGGTGACACCGAGGGTGTTCTGGGCGGTGACACAGCTGAGGACCGAGCAGCCATGGACGCCGTAGGCGGCGAAGGTGCGCAGATCGGCCTGGATCCCTGCGCCACCACCGGAGTCGCTGCCGCCCACGGTGAGCGCGATCGGCGGGTGAAGGGAGCGGGCCGCCAGCGGCGGTGGATCCTCGCCCGAGGGCTTGCGCCAAAGCGCCAGCCATTCATCGGCGCGGGGGCTGCCGTCGCGACCGACGGCCGAGCCCTCGGCCGGCTGCCAGATCTCAGGCTCCAGGCCCGCGGCCTGCAGCTGGGCCGCGCTCGCGCTGGGATCCCCGCCCCAGGGGGGTCCGCCGGGGGCGCCGTGGCACCAGAACAACCCCAGCAGCCAGCCCCCCGGCTCCAGCAGCTCCTGCACCGCCGCCAGATAGTCGCCGCGGCGGTGGGGATCGATGGCGCAGAAGCAGGTGTGCTCCACCACCCCCTGGAACGACGCGGGGGTGAGGCCGAGGCCAGCCCGCTGCCGCGGATCCAGCAGGTCCCCCTGGCACCAGCGCAGGCGCGGATGGCCTTCGCCATGCCAGCGGCGCGCCTCCGCCAGGGCTTCGCTGCTGAGGTCGAGCCCTACCACCGTGAAGCCGCGATCGGCCAGCAGGCGGGCTTCGTGGCCCCGGCCGCAGCCGGGCACCAGCACCCGGCCCGGCGGCGCGGGGGCCAGGGGGTGGTGGGCCAGGAACTCGGCCAGGGGAGGGGCCGGGCGGCCCAGTTCCCAGCCATCGCTGCCCGAGCGGTAGCGCCCATCCCAGAACGCGGCATCGCCCATCGTGCGGGAAGTACGGCCAGAACGCAGGCTAGGGGCCCCCAGCCATCACTCCCGCCAACGCCCCGCTCACGTCCCCACCCACGACCCTTGCTGGGGGAGCGGATTCCCCCCTCGTACGGGGCGGAAACCTGCGCGAAGATCGCTGGCATCGCATGGGTGCCATGAGCCGCGAACGTGATCCCTTCCGGGTTCCCCAGGCCGGACTCGAAGCGGCACCGCTGGCCGGGCTTGCTGGGCTCGAGCTGAGCGGCGGCCCGGTGGGGCTCAGCACGCGAAGGTTCCTGGTGGAATCCACCGTGGCTGGGGTGATGGTCTACGCGGCCTACCAGGCCCTGCTCACCGGTCTGCGCAGCGAAGCGATGGTGCGCCGGGGTGAACTGGGGCGGGGAGCCCAGGGCCGCCTGATCCTGCGGACGGTGTGGTCCTCGGTGAAGGAGGGCAGCGCCGTGAGCCTGGTCATCGCCCTGCTGCTGCTGGTCTGCCCCTGGCTGAGTGTGCCCCTGGGTGTTCTGGGGGTGATCGGCGTGGGCAAGGCCTCCCTCGACCTCTTCCATGCCTTCTGGGATGGCCTCAGCCCCTGGCAGCAGCAGCAGCTGCATGAGGCGGCCTACGACGCCGGGGTCCAGCTGGGCGGGCTGGTGAGGGCCGCCGGCGGCGACCGCTGGCTGGAGCCCTGAGGCTTCGGTTCAGGGGCTCTGGAAGAAGCCCTTCGACTGGAGCCAGACCCCGATCAGGAGCATCGGCAGAAACACGGCCGCCAGGATCTGCAGCCGCACCACCAGGGCGGCCCTGGCTGGGTCGGTGTCGGTCACGGCGTTTGCGGGACGGCGGGGCATCAGGGGGAATCGATCTCACCCGAGCATGACGGGAGCCCCGGCCTGCTGCTCGCGGCCATGCAGCCGCCAGGCGCGCCACAGATCCAGATCGGTGATCCTGTAGCCGAGCCGCCGGGCCGCGAGCACCAGTTCGACGCGGGAACGGCAGTGGCGCAACGAGCGGCGGATGACGTCATCGGCTTCGGCGTCCTCGACCAGCCGTTCCAGTTCGCTCCAGCTCATCGGCTTTCTCCTGGGTTCCCCGGTCTTCCAGCGTGGCCATGCCAGGGGAATCCGGCCACGGTCGCATCCGGTCACAGTTCGGCCCGCTGCGGAAACGGCCCGGTCACAGGGGGTCGCTTGTCTAGGTGCGTTGGGGCCGGCTTCCCGGGGGGGACTTCCGGCCCCGACCTTTCCACTCCCACCTCCTCTCACCTCCATGACCTTCCTCACCACCCGCCGGATGCTGTTCGGCGCCCTCACCAGCCTGGGCGTGCTGGCCGGGCCGACGGCGGCGGAGGCCTACCCCCGTGGCTGGAGCGCCCCGCCCCCGCCCAGCTCCAGCACCATCTACGACGCGCCCTGGACCCAGGCTGCGCCCCCTCCGCCCCCCGCCATCTCCCAGGCGGTGCCCTATGGAACGCCCTACGGCCAGAGGCCTTACCAGGTGCCCGTGGCCCCCGGGTGGGTGGATGCCCAGACTGCCCAGCGCTGCAACGTGGGCCGGTTGGTGGGCGGCCTGTTGGGCGGCGCCGTGGGCTATGGCGCCTCCCGCCAGGACGGCCGCAGCTGGGCCGTTCCCCTCGGAGCCCTGCTCGGCCAGGGGATGGGCTGCAACCTGGCCAACAACCGCACGCCCCTGCCCTGGTGATGCCGGCGATGGGGCCCGCCCGCTGAGGGCGGGCCCCTGCCCTCAGGTGTTGCCGAAGGCCACCTGGCAGGCGGCGTTCACCAGTTCCGCCTCGGCCGCCGAGGTGGGTTCGCGGCCATTCAGATAGCCGGTCTGGCAGTCGGCGCTGAGCTCGTAGCTGCTGCCGCCCTGCGTCGCCACGAAGCGAACGCCCACCGTGCCGGCCGGATAGGGCTCCACCGTGCCGTACTGGAGCTCGTAGCTGCTGTTCGGCACCACGATGTAGGTGGTGTTGGCATTCACCGCGCTGTCGACCGCGGCATTGATCACCGACGCGGTGGCCAGGGTTGCGATCCCCCAGGTGGCGGCACGGGCGCCCCACCACCCCCAGGCGGGAGTGGCCCAGCCGCCGTACCAGCCGGTGTTCCAGGGCCGGGCGTAGCCCCAGCCGGGACGGGCCCAGCCGGGACGAAGATTGACATCGCCGATGTTGACCTGCCGGTTCCAGTCGACATTGCGGTTGATGTCAACATTGCGATTGAAATCGCGGTTGACGTTGCGGTTGAGATCGCGATTGAAGTCGCGGTTGCCGTCACGGTTGAAGTCGCGGTTGCCGTCCCGGTTCAGGGTGCGGTCGCCCGTGCGGTTGAAGTCGCGGGAGCCCAGATCGCCGGTGCGGTTGAGGGTGCGGTCGCCACCCCGGTTGAAATCGCGGCCCCCCGACGGCGTGCGATCCGCCAGGCCGCCCGCGGGGCGCGTGGTGGGGCGGGAGATAGCACCCCCTCCGGAGGGACGGGAGAAGGATCCGCCGCCGGGGCGATCGAGGGATGGACCGCGGGTGCCGCGGGTGCCGCTGCTCCAGCCGCCGCTGGGACGGGAAGACCCACGACCGAGGCTGCTGCCGCCGGAACCCTGGAAGCCGCTGTGGGCACGGGATCCGCCGCCGCCGCCTCGTCCTCCGCCACCACCACGACCGCCGCCGCCGCGACCACCGCCCCCGCCTCGGCCACCCCCTCCGCGGGCGATCAAGGTGGACTGGCCATCCACGGCGTCGGGGGTGCCGGGCGAGGTGGCGGCGAAACCAGCGCCGGCCGGCAGGGCCAGCACCCCCACCAGCGCAAGAGCGAATCCTGGGTGCTTGTTCATTTCAGGATCAGGGCGCAGGCGTCGTCGTAGCAGCTGGCATCCACCCGGCCGTCCTTGCCGAAGTGAACCATCACCAGATCCCGGCCCTCGAGGTTGGTGCCGGCCCGGTCCTCCCGGACGCTGTTGAGATAGTTGGGGTTCACCACACACAGCTGCCCTTTGTCGAAGCAGATCGTGTTGGTGGAGAAGCGGGCATCAGCGCGCTGCACCCGCCGCCAGGAGCGGCTGGCCTCATCCCAGCGGGTGATCGTGACCGGCTTGTCGGTGATGCGCACCGTTTCCACCACATTGCCGATGGTGTGCTTGTAAAGGGTGGCCTCACCCTCATCGGTGGCCTCGACCGTGCAGGCAACGGGAGCGGCCCCGTTGAGGGAGCACTTGGTCTCGAGCTTGTAGAGCGCCTGGCTGTGACCGGGGGCGGGGGAAGCCAGAACGGCCAGCACGGCCAGGGGAAGCACCGTGGCCGGAGGCCATGGGAAGCGACGCCGCAACGTCGACAGACAGGACGGAGCCTGGAGCATGGAAGAAAGCCCGGAGTGCATGAAGAACGGCAGGACTTCCCACGGGATCTGCCTCTCCCCATCTTGTGAAGTTCGTTGGCAGGCGTCCACGCCGGGCCCGCGGCATTCACACACGGTCACCGGAGTTGATCTCAGGGACCGGCAACCACGCAGCGGAAGCCCATGTGACAGGTGGAGGTGTCGATGCCCTGGGCCATGCGCGCCGCCGGCCGGTAGCGGCGGCAGTAACTGGGGGCGCAGAGGAAGGAGCCGCCCTTCACCACCTTGCGCGGGATGGATCCATGCTGGCTGGCCTGATCAATGCTCCCTTCAAGACTGCCGCCGCGGGGATCGCGCAGGGTGCAGCAGCTGCCCGCTGCCTTGGTCGGCAGAGCGCCGTGGTCGCGATACCAGTCATCGGTCCACTCCCACACGTTGCCGATCATGTCGATCAGGCCGTAGCCGTTGGCGGGGAACGACCCCACCGGCGAGGTGCGCTCCCAGCCATCGAGTCGGCTGTTGTAGTGCGGGAAGTCCCCCTGGTAGGTGTTGGCCACGGGGCGGCCGCCGGGATGGAGTTCATCCCCCCAGGCGAATTCGACATCCTCCAGGCCGCCGCGGGCCGCCCGCTCCCACTCCGCCTCGCTGGGGAGCCGCTTGCCGATCCAGGACGCATAGGCCAGCACATCGGCATGGGCGACGTGCACCACCGGGTGCTGCTCGCGGCCCTTGATCGAACTGCCCGGTCCCTCCGGATGGCGCCAGTTCGCCCCCGGCACGTACTGCCACCAGCGGTAGGGATCGCCGGTGCCGATCGGCCCAGGCGGCGGCACGAACACGATCGACGACGGAGCCAGCAACTCCGGCAGGGCGTCCGGGTACTGGGCGGGATCGGCGGGCTTCTCCGCCAGGGTCACATGACCGGTGGCCTTCACGAACTTCTGGAACTGGGCATTGGTGACCGGGGCACGGTCGATCCAGAAGGCCTCCACCTCCACCCGGTGGGCCGGGGCCTCCTCCGGGTAGTGGTGATCGGAGCCCATCGTGAAAACGCCCCCCGGAATCCAGGCCATCCCCGGGGCCGGAGGGCGTCCGGGAGGTGGGGTGATTCGGGGGGCGGCATGGGTCATGGCACTCAGGCGGCGCTCAGGCGCCGCCGCTGGCTCCCTCGGCCATCTTCGCCATCACCTCTTCCAGGGAGAAACTGGCAGCCTTCTGGCGCGGCGGGAACTCCTGGAACGTGGCCAGGAAGCGGCCCACGAACGCCTGGGCCGGCACCAGCATGAACGCGTGGTCGAGCATCCAGTCCCAGTAGGTGTTGGAGGTGATGTCGGCCCGTTCGTAGGGGTCGGTCTTGAGGTTGAAGATCTTCGGTACCCGCAGGGCCGTGAAGGGTTCGGCCCACACCTGGAGGGTACCGGTGGCCCGCTGCTCCATGAACACGATCTTCCAGTTGTCGTAGCGCAGACCCGTCAGGTCACCGTCGTCGGAGAAGTAGAAGAACTCCTTACGCGGGCTCGTATCGGTCTTGCCCGTCCAGTAGTCGAGCATGTTGTAGCCGTCGAGGTGCACCTTGTAGTGGCGATCACCGGCCTGATGTCCGCTCTTGAGCTTCTCCTTGATCTCCGGCTCACCAGCGGCAGCCAGCAGAGTGGGCAGCCAGTCGAGATGGCTGACAATCTCTGTGTACAACGTGCCCGGCGCAATCTTGCCAGGCCAGCGAACCAAAGCCGGCACCCGGTAGGCCCCCTCCCAGTTGGAATTCTTCTCGTTGCGGAAGGGAGTCATGCCGGCGTCAGGCCAGCTGTTCATGTGCGGTCCGTTATCCGTGCTGTACATCACGATCGTGTCATCGGTGACGCCCAGCTCATCGAGCAGGTTGAGCATCTCGCCAATGCAGTCGTCGTGATAAATCATCACGTCGTGATACTCCGACTGCCACCGGCCGCTGCGGCCAAGATCCTGTGGGCGCGCGTGGGTGCGGAAGTGCATGTGGGTGGTGTTGAACCACACGAAGAAGGGCTCGCCGGAGGCCACCGCATCGCGGATGAAGCGTTTGGCCTCCGCCATGAATTCTTCATCACAGGTTTCCATCCGCTTCTTGGTGAGCGGGCCGGTGTTCTCGATCCGCTGGGTGCCGTCGCCGTTGGCCCAGCAGTGGAGCACGCCACGGGGCCCGAAATTCTTGCGGAAATCGGGCAGTTCCTCGGGCGTGGGATAATCGCGCAGCTCCGGCTCCTCCTCGGCGTTGAGGTGGTAGAGGTTGCCGAAGAACTCATCGAAGCCCTGGTTGGTGGGCAGGTGCTCGTCGCGGTCGCCGAAGTGGTTCTTGCCGAACTGGCCGGTGCGGTAACCCAGGGGCTTGAGCAGGCCGGCGATGGTGGGATCTTCGATCCGGTACCCGAGTTCGGCGCCAGGCAGCCCCACCTTGGAGAGGCCGGTGCGGAAAACGCTCTGTCCGGAG
Organism: Cyanobacteriota bacterium; assembly: GCA_046342315.1. Taxonomy (GTDB): domain Bacteria; phylum Cyanobacteriota; class Cyanobacteriia; order PCC-6307; family Cyanobiaceae; genus Cyanobium. The sequence continues at coordinate 22,463 of JBKDPV010000118.1, read as the reverse complement.
ATGAAGGCAGCCCGGCCAGCGGTGCAGCTCTGTTCGGCGTAGTAATGGATGAAGCGGCCGCCTTCCTTGGCCACGCGGTCGATGTTGGGGGTCTGATACCCCATCAGGCCATCGCTGTAGCAGCTGAGATTGCTCTGGCCGATATCGTCGCCCCAGAGGATCAGGATGTTGGGCTTGCCGTTCGGCATGACAGGGGGTAGTGATGACACTGCCTCCATGCTGTGAGCTGGATCCGGGAACGTCAGCCCAGGGATGGTGTCCGTTAGCGGATTGATGCTGCGCGAACCGACAAGTTCGGCGCAGGGCATGGAACACGGACCAGCCAGCCAGCCAAGCCCAGCAGTCGGCAGGCAGCTGGGATGGCAGTGCATACGGTCGGTTTAGATTCAGCCCCAACGGCTGCCTTGCGGATGGGGAAGCCAGCGAACGTCATCGAGCAGCCGGAGGGAGCTGCTTCCGCCCTGCCCCTGCTGTTTCACGACCACCAGACCCGCCAAGACAGCGACCCGCAGGCCCTTGCCGAACGCCTGGCCCAGAACCACCCGCTGCTCGACTTCGCCCCTCTGTCTGGGCACGAGGAGGGTTTCGTGCACCGCACCAACACCATCAGGGCGGGCTCCCTGCTGCTCACCAGCGGCTACAGCTCGCCGATCCAGGGAGCCATGGGAGAAGAGAAGGGCAACGCCTACGTGAATCTGTGTCTGGCCGGCAGCATCCGCTATCAGACCCAGGGGCGCAGCCAGGCGATCCACCCATCGCGGCCCCTCTGGTTCTCACCGGGCGCCGAGTACCGCTTCCGCACGGATCACCTCAATGCCCTAGTGATGCGCCTCGATCTGGAGCGGCTTGGAACCACGGCTGCCGCGATCGCCGGGGTGGGGGTGTCCAGGAGACGCTTCACCAGCGACCTTGGGCTGGCCAGAGTTCTGGGATGCGACAACCGCCGGAACGAGCGCCTGATCCAGGTGTTCCGGCAGACGTTGTTGCTGCTCGACAACCCTGATCTGGACAACCATGGCTACCTGGATGTGTTCCAGGTCGACGATCTGATCTACCGGATCTTCGCCCTGCTGCTGCACCCACGGCTGGATGCCGTTCTGGCCGCCCAACGGCAGGATGGCGGCGGGGCGCCCCGCGAACGCGTCTTCGAGGAGCTCCTGGAGTGGGCTCGCGCCCATCTGCACAGCCCGATCAGCCTCACCGAGCTGGAGCGGCGCAGCGGCTATTCCCGCCGCACGCTGCAGTTGGCATTCCAGCAGCGCTTCGGCTGCGGGCCTGTGCAGTGGGTGCGTCGTCAGCGCCTCGATCAGGCGCGTCAGGCCCTGTTGCAGCCGCAGCCCGGCGACACGGTGGGCTCGGTGGCTGCCCGTTTCGGCTTCCGGAACCTGCCTGCCTTCAGCCGCGCGTTCCGAGCGCAGTTCGGGTTGAAGCCCTCGGAACTCATCCACGAAGGGCGCCGCGAGCACGGTTGATGGTCCCCAGGCCCCCCTCCTCTTCGACCCCGCCCCGCCGGCCCAGCTGGGTGGAGCGACAGCGTCGCCGCCGACAATCCGCGCTTCTGCGCCTGCTGGATCACTCCCTGGGCCTGCGTCTGCTGCTGGCTGCCGCAGCAGCCTGCCTTGCGCTCGCCGCTGTGAACCGGTGGGAACAATGCCGCGATCAGGGGTTCGCCCGTGGCTGCGTGTGGAGGGATGCCGGCGGCGTAGTGACCGTGGACAACCTGGAGGCTTTCAGCATCCTGACGGCGGGGATTCTGTTCATCCTCGAAGGCGGCAAGCGACGCCAGCGGGAGCACCACGAGGCCATGGAGGTGATCCTGGCCTGCCAGCAGGCCGGGGTCCGCTTCGCCCTGGCCCGCAACGACGCCCTCGAACTGCTGAGCCGTGCGGGGCTCGCCCTTGATCACTGGGACCTCAGCGGCATCGACCTCGATCAGCTGCGGATCGCCGGGGCCCGCTGGCATGGGGTGAATCTTTCCGGCAGCTCGTTACGGCGTGCCGACCTGCGCCGGGCGGATCTGAGCGAGGCCAACCTCCGCGCCGTCGATCTGAGCAACGCCGATCTGCGTGGCGCCGATCTTCGTGGCGCCGATCTGCGCGAGGCTGATCTGCGGGATGCCGTTCTCAGCCGGGCCGACCTGCGCGGCGCCTTGCTGGAGGGCGCCACCCTCGATGGGGCCGCACTCAGCGGCAGCCTGCTGGATGCGACCAGCATCTGAGCGCCAGCGCTGAGAGCCGCCAGCAGCGCTCCACGGGCGCGGGATGCCGCAGCAGCTGCGACCTCAGGGGCCCTCCCTTCCGACATAGACCGTTGACCACTCGTCGCGCATGCTGATCAGTTCCCAGTTGCGCCTGGGAGCCTCCTCCAGGCCCCGATCGAGCCGGCCGAAGGGAGAGGTGCGGTCGTAGGCCACCTCGCGACGGGCGTCATCGTGGTGCACCAGCATGCCCAGACGGGGTCCGGTGCCGCTGGTGACCCAGCGGAGCATCGCCAGGTCGCCGTCGGAATTGCCGAAGGCGGCGATCGGCCGCCGACCGATCGCCCGGTGGATGCCCACCGGCTTGCCCGGGCCGTCGTCGAGGAACTCCAGCCGGGGCTCCCGCAGCAGGCGCGGAACATCGCCGCTGTCGTCGTAGCGGGTCACCACGCTCGAGCCCACCACCTGTTCGGGTGAGATCCCATAGACCCGCTCGGCGAACACCCGCACGAAATCGAGGCCGCCGCCGGTGACGATCCAGGTGCGGAACCCCGCCGCCCGGAAGGCGGCCAGCAGTTCGAGCATCGGCCGGTAGGCGAGCGCCGTGTACGGCACCCCCAGGGTGGGATGACGGGCCTCGGCCAGCCAGCGGCGCACCAGGGCCGCGAAGGCCTCGGTGTCCATGCCGGTGTGGGTGCGGGTGATCAGGTCGAGCAGGGCGGCATTGCCCCGGGCCATCAGGTCGTCGCGGTCCACGGCCACCCCCAGGGCCCGGGCGCGATCGAGGGCGAAGGCAAGCTGCACGTACATCGGCTGCTCGCTCCAGAGGGTGCCGTCGTTGTCGAAGACGGCGATCCGCTCCTGGGGAGGCACAAAGTCGGGACTGCCTGGGGTGGTGACCGCACGCAGGAACGAAAGGATGCGCTCGCGCGAGGGGCCCGGACGCCAGGAGGGCAGCGGATCGGCCGGTGAGGCCGGCGGCAGTGGGCCCGCACGCACGACGCGCCTCCCCAGCAGCGGCAGCAGCACGGCTCCCACCAGCACGAAGCGACGGGAGAGGGCGGGCAGCATCGATCCCAGCCGAAGGTCAGAGGAAGGCTGCCATCCACCAGGAGCGACTGCCAACCGCTGCCGCATCAGCGCGCCACCAGACCCAGGAGCAGCAGCAACAGGGCGAAAGCCCCGATGCCCGTGATCGCCACGGCGGTGGCGCGGGCGATCGAGCGCTGCTCGGGCACATAGACAAAGTCGTCACGCAGGCGCCGCAGCTCCTGACGGTGCTGCACGGTGGCGGCCGCCATCGCCACGATGCCGGTGAGCACGAAAGCCATGGCCACCAGGCGCACCCCGAGTTCGGCATGGGCGCCGGCGCCGGAAGTGCGGCGATCGATGGCGGCGATGATCTTGTCGAGGCCGAAGCCGAAGCTGATCAGCGAGAGACAGGTGCGCACCCAGGCCATCAGGGTGCGATCGGCCGCATTGCGGTTGCGCTGCTTGGCCAGTTCGTTGGCGAGATTGGGGGAGGTCATCGGCCTGTCAGACCGGTGGAGCGAGAGGTGGGCGCCGCTGCTGTTCCATCCGCTCCTCCGCCTCGATCTCGCGACTGAGGAACACGTTCAGGAACGTGCGGATCACGGCCACCACGCCGAGCTGAATCAGATTCTCGCGGGAGGGACTGGTGGTGGTAGCAACGATGTCGGCGCCAAGCTGAAACTCCAGGGCCAGGGCCAGCCAGCTGCCGAAGGTGAGCCTGGCCCGGTTGGAGGGCCGCTCCGGCAGCCGCCGCCCGAACCGGGGGAGCGCCTGACGGACCGTGGCCAGCAGCCCCCCCAGCACCGTGAGCACCGAGAGGGATTCCAGCAACACGCGCGTGGCGGTGGCCAGGTGGACCAGCACCACCTCGATGCCCTCGATCGACTCCATGGTGATGCCGGCAGGAGCAGCCGACGGAACCCTAGAGACGACCTCGCCGTTGCGCTCTCCGCCGCAATCCGTGCCTTCACGCAAGGCGAAGCCAGTCGTCGCCGCTAGCGTCATGGCGACCCTGCAGCGACGGCATGGCCGTGATCAACCGCTGCGCCATCGCCGTGGCTCCCCGCGAGCCGATGCGCGCCTGGACCCGCCCCTTCCAGACCCGGGAGGATATGGAGGGGCTGGGCGACGAGGAAACCCTCTACCTCGTGCCCACCTTCGACGACGAGATCGAGGCCCAGCGCTGCTTGGAGCAGCACTGCGCGGCCATCTTCAGCGCCGAGCTGGAACTGTGGTGCCGGGATCGCGCCCTCTGGCCCGAACCCCTGAGCCCCGAACTGTTCCATCGCTGGTTCCAGGTGCGGCTCTTTCCGCTCGTGGAGGATATGGCTGAGATGCCCTTCCAGAGCTACGACAAGGAGGGACGCCTCTTCCTGGGGCCGGATGTAGCCGCTTCCTGAGTCAGGTCTCCATGCTGTTCCGCATCCGCCACGTCCTCCGCTACACCTACGAACGCCCGGTGTTCCTCGAGCCCACCACCCTGCGGCTCACCCCCCGCCAGGACGCGATGCAAAAGGTGCTCTCCCATGAGCTGCGGGTGCTGCCCAGGCCAGCGGGCGAGACACGTGTTCTGGAAGCTGATGGCAACGAAGCCGTGGTGCTGTGGTTCGACGAACCGCGCGATGCCCTCACCGTGGAGGTGGACATGGAGGTGGAGACCCTGCGGCACAACCCCTTCGACTGGATCGTCACCCATGGGCCGGCGATGACCTTGCCCGTGGCCTACCCCGAGCTGGAACACCGCTCGCTGGCAGGCTGCCTCGACCCGCAGGGAGTGGCGCCGGACGTGGCGGCCTGGGCCGCCGATCAGGCAGCGGCAGTGGGTGGCGGCGCCACCAACTTCCTGGTGCATCTGGCCGCCACCATCCACCGGGAGTTCCACCACATCGGCCGACCCGACGGGGAGGCCCTGCCCCCGTCGCAGACCCTGGCGCTCCGCAGCGGGGCCTGCCGCGACACCGCCCTGCTGTATGTGGCCGCCTGCCGCAGCCAGGGCCTGGCGGCTCGCTTTGTGAGCGGATACTCGATGCATCACCCGCCCGAGGTGAGCGAACACGAACTGCACGCCTGGGCTGAGGTGTACCTGCCTGGAGGGGGCTGGCGGGGCTACGACCCGAGCCTGGGCCTGGCCGTTGCCGACGGCCATGTGGTGCTGGCTGCCGCCCCGGACCCCCGACTGGCCGCCCCGTTCAGCGGCCACTACCGCGGCACCGGCGTGGGCTCCCAGTTCGACTACCGGGTGGAGCTGCACGCAGTGGATGCCACCTCGCACGACTGGTGAGGGCTCAGGGATTGCAGAGGGGACAATGACCGGGGTCGGCCCTCAGCCGGCCGTCGCGGCGCGGGTGGCGCTCCCGGTGCCCGCAGCAGGTGCAGGCGAGCTCCTCCCAGAGCACCAGCTCGGTGGCGGTTCCGCACCAGGCGCAGGGTAGGCCGGGGAGCGTTTCCCGTTCGCCGAAGCCCGGGCTGCCGCAGGAGGGGCAGCGCCGGGCCAGACGCCGCACCAGGCGGAAACCCAGCCGGCGGATGCTCGCCATCCGGGTGGGATTGCGGTGGGCCCGCATGTCGGTTTCCAGCAGGGCCTGACCATCGGCCGAGGCGGCGGCGGCCCGCTGGATGGCCTGGTGCAGGTCGTCGGGGTGATCGAGATCGCGCCAGATGGCGGGGCCATCCGTGGGCAGGGACGGGCGCACCAGCACACCGTGACGGGGATGACCGATCCGCAGCAGCCAGGCTGAGGGGTCTGCGCCGGGTGCGAGGCGGAGGTGGGAGAAATTGGTTCGTGGAGCGAGCAGGTGCTCCTCCACCACCAGATCCTGCTCTCGATCGAGGAAAACCAGCCATTCCTCACCGACCGGCAGCAGAGGGAGCCGGGGGTGAGGTCCGAAGCTGCCCTCGCTGGCGAGCCCGCGGGTCAGACCGGTAGCCGCCATTCCCTGCTCGGCCTTGAGGCGGCAGGTATCCCGGGCCGGGGCGGGACGGGGCCGCTCTCCATCGAAGGTACCCAGGGCATCGGTATCGACTTCGGCGAGGACGAGCGGCAGCCCGAGCGCATGCAGGAAGGGACGCTCCAGCGCCCGTTCCTTGCCGTGTCGAGTGGCCAGCGCCGCAGAGGCGCCCTGGGGGAAGGGTGGCCGAGCGGGAACCGCTGAGGACAAGGAGGCAAGGGCCCTGGGCCCACACCAGCATGGTGCGAACCCTAGAGAAGAAACCAGCAGCCTTGTCGTAGCAGCTCCTTCTCCTGTCACTCAGAGAGTGCCCTCGATCTCCTCAATTACCACTTCGCACACGATGAGGACGAGAAAGGCTGATCCGCGCTCAGCCAGGGGGCCTGGGAGCGCAGCTCGATCCGGGTCCCACGGATCGGATGGTCGAAGGCCAGCCCTGCGGCGTGCAGACGCAGACGGCTGGCGAGGTCACGGCTGCGGGCGTTGCCGTAGAGGGGATCCCCCAGCAGCGGATGGCCCAGCCAGGCCATGTGCACCCGCAGCTGGTGGGAGCGGCCGGTGAGGGGACGCAGTTCGACGCGGCTCCAGCGGGCATGGGGTTCCAGGAGGCGCCAGTCGGTGCGGCTGGGGCGTCCGGCCGGGTCCACCCGGTAGCGGGGGGGATGGCGGGAGGCCCGACGCAGGGGCCGCTCGATCCGCCCGGCCGCACCAGGATTTCCCAGCACATCCGCCAGATAGCTCTTCTCCACCCGCCGTTCAGCGAAGGCCCGCGAAAGGATGCGATGACTGGCGGCATCCCGGGCCAGCAGCAGCAGGCCGGAGGTGTCGCGATCGAGACGGTGCACCAGCTGCAGCGGACCCCAGCGGCCCACCAGCCGGCCCACCACCGCATCGGCCTGCTCCGGCCCCAGCCCCGGCTGGCTGAGGAGCCCCGTCGGTTTGTCCACCGCCAGCAGCCAGGGATCGCTGAACAGCACCGTGGGATCAGGGGGTGGAATCAGGCGCAGATCTCCATCACCCGGCCGCAGCCATCCTTCTCGCCGCCCAGCACCGTGGCAGCCCCGCTGCGGATGCGCCCGGCCGCGTGCAGGCAGGCGAAGGCATCCAACAGGTCGTCGTCGGCCCAGCCGCCGCGCGGCAGAGCGGCGCGGCAGCGGGCCCAGGCGCCGGGCCAGCAGCTCTCCACCAGCGCCAGCCGCTCAGCACGTCCCTCGGGCCGGCGCTTGGCCCAGGCCAGCGGCCGGCCGGCCCACAGCTGGAAGATCAGTTCAGGATGGGCCTCGCGCAACCGGGCGGCAAGGGCGGGATCCAGCGCCAGCAGCCCATCGAGGGCACGGATGCGGGGCATCAGATTCCAGGCCTGGATGGTGAGACCCCGGCCGTCGACCCGCCGGCCGATTGCCGAAGCCTCGGCCTGGTTGGCCGCCTTCAGCATCGGCCGGATCGGTGCCGGGAACACGCTGCTGGCCCGCCCGGCACAGAGCAGGCGGCGGGCCTGCCGGTCGCAGGGCCGGGCCCCCGCGTCTGGGAGGCCGATCGGCATGTCGATGGCCGTGAGACCAGGCGCTTCAGGGCCGAGCAGCAGATCCGCCACATCCGCCAGCAGGGCGGCCCTGGGTTCACCCCCGGCCCATGGTGCCCGCACCACCAGCCAACCGGCGCGGCAGCCGTCGACCCCCGCCAGATCACCGCTCCACCCTCCGGAGCTCACGGCGCAGAAGCTCCTCGCCGGCCTGGGCCGCCCGGGGGGAGATAACCGGTGCGCAGCAGAAACGCCCGAAGCGCCTCCGGATACGTGGCGTAGTCCACATCCTTCTCCTGGCAGCGGCCATCGCGGCCCAGACCAGCGGCACACTGGCGCAACCCCAGGTCGGAACTCCGGTCGTAGCGGCCGAGCATGCGCCGCCAGCCATCGGCGAACTCCCCCACCAGGGCCTTGGTGGCCACGTAGCCAGCGAGGAAGCCGTTGGCTTCCCCCCCGTCCCGGGCTTGATCGAACCAGGGGGCCATCTCCTCCAGGGCACGACGATGCAGGGGGTTGAAGACGCTCTGATGGGTCACATCCTCGAAGCGCTGGCCCGACAGCTGCCAGATCCGCAGCGGCGGCCGGCTGCCCGCATAGCTGGAGAACTCGTAGAGAAAGCGGTTGTCGAAGTCGACCACCACCCAGCGACCGCTGCCGAGGGGATCGGTGGCCGCCCGTACCACCCCGTTGAACGGCCCCAGGGCCACGGCGTGCCAGCGATGTCCGGTGGCATCGCTGGTGAGGACGCGCGTGTCGTTGCAGCAGTGGGCACCACCAGTGAAGGAGGAGAGCAGCACTTCGGGCCAGGGATTGGCCGGATCGAGCTCCGCCAGCTGGAGCAGGGCCATCGGCCGGTCGGAACCGACCTTCACGGCGCCCTTCAGGCGTCCCACCTCGCGGCCGTCGAGCCGAACCACCACGATCGGCTGCAGGGCCACCAGGCCGTCGGGATCACGGCGGCGTTCATGCTGCAGAACCGCCACCAGTGACCCCTGGCGCAGTTCCAGCGGACGCAGACCGGTCTCCCCATCGGCTGTGAGCAGCTGGGACCTCATGGAGGCGTCGATCGGGGCCGCCGGAGCCGGAGGAGTGCTCAACAGGGCGAACCCAAGCGCCGTGGCGGTGGTTGCCATCCAGGCTGGAAGACACCACCTGAACGGCGGGGAAGAGCAGGTCAACGTGCGCCCGAGCGCGAATCCCTCGGTTCTACCAGGGTGGTGAGCTGGGGACGGGAGCTGACGATGGGGTCCGGTGGATACCCAGGGAATTCCTCCGGGAAACCCGACCCTGCACCGATGCCGGAGGAGGGTCAAGATTGGGAGGGATCGTCGCTGACTCCCACCCTGCTTTGCCATGGCGTCCACCCATCCTCGCCTCCATCGCTTCACCGGCCGCCGGGATGGACTGCGCCAGTGGCTGGCCGGGCAGCTGATCGCCTGGGGCACCGCCCTCAGCGGCCGAGCTCATCAGCCAGCTCTGGTGGGTGGCGCAGCCGATTCCGCCGCCCGTCTGACCAAGCGGGCACCAGAATCAGTCGCGCTGGCGTCACGGGAGGCAGCGGCTGAACCGCCCATGCTGGCGTTCTGCCCAGGCCTCAGGGAACCCCTCTCGGTCGAGGATGCCGTGCTGCGCCGCGATCTCACCCTGCTCAAGCGCGAGGCCGCCGATGCACTGGCCGCCTTGGGCTCGGCCCATGCCCTGGTGGCCTCCGCGCGGCTGGCGGAGGTGCAGAGCCTGCGGGAGCGGTTGCGGGAAGGCGAGGATGCGAGCGAACGGCTGATGGCCATGGCTGGGGATTACCAGGGCTGGCAGGCCGATCAGGTGCGCCTCTTCGATGCCCTGGCCCTGGTGATGAGGATGCGGGTGCCGACCGGCAAGACGTTTGAGCAGGTGGACCCCGGACTTCACGCCGAGGCCCGCCGCCACCTGGAATCGCTCACGGTGGAGTATCAGCGGATGCTGCTGGGTGAACAGATTGGCGGCTCCAGCGAGGCGAGCTGACCCTCTCCGGCCAGAAGAAGGAGAGCCCCGATCAGGGGGCGAGGGTCTTCAGGGCTTCAAGGCCACGGGCGGCCACCGCTGGCGGCAGGCTGACAAAGCCGAGCTTGGGTGCCTCTGCCTGAAACGCCGCCGAAAGAGTGTTCTCGAAGGTGCGCTGCAGGGGCTCGAGCTTGGCGCCGTTGCCCTGCTTGTAGAGCAGGATCCAGCTGAAGGTCACGATGGGATAACCCCGGACCGGATTGGGATCGGAACCCACGAGGCTGGGGCCGAGATCGATGGCCGCCAGGGCCTCGGCAGCGTTGGTGGAGGTGGGCGTGGTGAGCTCACCGGAGGCGTTCGTGAGGGCCGCCGCCTGCAGATTCCCTCTCACATAGGCCGCCTCGACATAACCGATCGAGCCTTCCACCTGGCCCAGCTGCGCGGCCACCCCTTCATTGCCCTTGGCCCCGATGCCGGTGGGCCACTTGACGGTCTTGCCGTTACCGGGACCGGCCTTCCAGGCCGGGCTCACAGCGCTGAGATGGGCGGTGAAGTTGGCGGTGGTGCCGGAGCCATCGGAGCGATGAACCACCCGGATGGGACGAGCGGCGCAGCCGAGCTGGCGGAAATCGGTGATGCGGCCCAGGAAAATGTCGACCAGTTGGGACTGCGTGAGCTTCAGTGTGCAGCCCTGGAGGTTGTAGGCCACGGCGATGGCGCCGGCGGTCATCGGCACCTGCACCACACCGCGGGACACCTTGGCCACGTCCTCGGCCTTCATCGGCACATCGCTGGCGGCGAAGTCAACGGTGCCGGCCTCGAACTGGCGCACTCCCGCTCCGGAGCCGACCGACTGGTAGTTGACGTTCACCCCCTTTGCGGACAGCTGCTGGAACCAATGCTGATAAATGGCAGCAGGGAAGGATGCCCCCGCACCATTGAGTGTGGTGCTGCCGCCACAGGCGCTGAGCAGCGATCCCGCCAAGCCGATCGCGAGCATGCCGGCGAGGGGGCGCCGGAATCCGGTGATCGGCGGAAGCATGGATGCGCATCAGGCTTCAGGCAATGTACGCGCCGACCCTGGAGCACGGGAAAGCGGAGCCGTCTGGCTCAGGTGACTGAGCTGGCACCTCCGTGACTCCTTCACCCCCTGCGGGGATCGAGATGAGGTTGAGGGGATGTCCCAAGCAGGGTTTCAGGATGCAGGCGGCGGCGTTCGGCTGCGTTCGAACAGATCTTCCAGACGCTCAGGGCTACGTGAAAGCGACGGTCCACCCCCCTTTCGGCTCCAGGGGAGCTGGAGGCGGTGACGGGGCGCAGCCACCATCAGCCATGCCACCGAGAGCAGCAGGGCCGCCAGGGAATTGCGCAGGCTGCTGCGAAGGACCAGCAGACCGCGCTGCTCCTCCCGGCGACGGAGCTCGAGCGCCAGGCGATCGGAGAGACGAGTCAGCAGCTCCTGGGCTCCGCGCCGCCGGGCCTCGGGATCGGGGCCGAGCGTCTCCAGACGCGGGGCGGGCGCGGGCAGCTGGCGCAGCAGCCGCTGGAGCTGGGCATCAGTACCGGCACGGCTGACCTCAAGATCGAGTGCTTCCAGTCGGGATTGCAGCTGCTCACGGCCGGCAGCATCCCGGCTGGCCGCCTGCTTCCACTGGTTCCAGCTGGCGTACAGCTGCAGCGGGATCAGCAGGCTGTAGCCCAACGCCGCGGCCAGGGCAAGCCGGCGTGCCTGAACGACGCGCCGCTGGGACAGCTCCTCATCGCTGAAGTGGCGTCCGATGGCCAGCAGGGCAAGGCCGGTGAGGGCCATCGGCCCCTGCTGCAGCAGGGTCTGGACCTGCTGCAGGTGCCAAGGAGGGGACAGCAAGGCCGGCGGCAGCAGGCTGGAAACCACCCCCAGAACGAAAAGGGCGAGCAGGGTGAGGCCAGCCCAGCTCAGCATCCGGGGCAGATCGGCGCCCAACCGGTCGCTCGACATCGGGGGAGAGGAGGACATGACAGTCGGGGAACAGGGGGAGAAAAGGCCAGGACGGCCAAAGCGCCGATCAGAAATCATTCACCCACGGCCGCATATTTTCGCCAAGGATCAGCTATTTCATCGACACCAGTCTTTCAGGATAGGCATAGAAAGAATTCTAAGATTCCGCACATTGCATCACACCTGCAGCAGATCGCCGGCTTGGCTGTGAGGGCAGATCCTCACAGCGGCATGGGTCAACTGGGCTGCTCCCGGAGCAGTCACTCGGCGTAGGCATCGCCGCCTGAGGGAGCTCCAGTCCAGGGATCGGTTCAGGAGGGTTCAGGAGGGGGGCTGGGCAACACGGTGGCCTGCCGCAGTGTTGCCAGCACCTCAGCATCGGCCACCGGGTCGAAGCGTCCGTAGTGCAGGCCCACGGCCACCAGATCGTCGGGTGCAGCCAGCAGCACCAGCTCATCCACCAGCTCCCGCAAGGCCGGCAGGCTCTGGCGTGCCGCCACAGGAACGGCCAGCACGAGCCGTGCGGGCCCCAGGCGCTGAAGGGAGGTGAGGGCGGCCCGGACGCTGAGGCCGGTGGCGATGCCGTCATCCACCACGATCAGCTGCCTTCCCTTGAGCTCACTCGGGTCGGCGTCGCCGTAGAGCCGGCGCCGGCGCTCCAGTTCCCTTCCCTCCCGTTCCACCACCTGATCGCGCAGGACCGGATGCTCATCGAACATCCAGGCGGTGTGAGGATCCCAGAGAATCACCCCACCCGGCGCAAGAGCGCCCAGCGCGATCTCCGGTTGGGTGGGAAGAGCCAGCTTGCGCACCGACCAGGTGGTGAGCGGCAGGTGCAAGGCACGGGCCACCTCGGCAGCCACCACCACACCACCCCTGGGGAGGGCCACCACCACACTGCCGGCTGGATGGGGATCTAGCTCCCTCAGGCGGGCGGCCAGGGCGAGGCCGGCGGTGCGACGGTCGGACCAGAACGCTTCGGAGACGGTCATCGCGGGCGCGGCGCAGAAATGAACAGCGTGGCGCCTCGCCCCGATCGATGGTCGTCCCTCCCCTGAGACTGGCCCCAGGCACGAGTGAGGGGATAGAGGGAACAGTCAGCAGACTTCTGCATAGAAACGGTGTCAAAAGTTATGCAGCTCCAGCAGCGCCCCACAAATCAACCCATCAAGATTCACCGTGACTGGAGCATCCGCGGCAGAGCTCAGCCTGGCCTTCGCTGCCGCAGATTGCCATCGCCGCCAGGGTGAAACAACTGTTGTCGATCCTGGCGCAGCTCGGGTGCAAGACCCTCTGCTCCTGCCGAGATTGCATGGGGAGGGCGCAAGGAATTCTCCAGCAGGAACGCACAGAGATTGGATACAGATCGCCCTTCCGCTTCTGAGCGACTGAGGAGTGCATCATGCACATGGTAACTAAGTGTGATCGTGATCCGACGGGGCTGGCGCTGCAGCAGACGCAGGCGATCGGTCATGACAAAGAGCCAATAGATAATCAGGTAAACATACTTGCGGACCGGAAGGCCAGCGGACTAGCCAATCAAGGCATGACTTGTTAAGTATATTGATATCCAGTGCATTGCATTGCAGCAGAATGATGCATCCTCCCCGCTGATGAGCCCCACGGCGATGTCCAAGCTGCGTTGAGCTTCCGCCGGGTGATCCCGCAGCCAACCCCCTGGGCCTCAGGCTGACTGACGCGACAGCACCATCGCCCTATCGGTGGAGGCGCCCGAGCGTTCAGCAGCAGCCGGACTCCGGGGCAGCACCGGGCCGATGGCCCACCAGGGTGACGGCCCGGAAGGCGATCCCCTCCAGCTCCCGCCAGGGACGCTCCTGCCGGTCGGCGTAATGGACTCCCTCGAACCCGAGGGCGCGGAAGTCCTCGAGGAAGCGGTCCTCCTGCCAGGCGCCGCTGATGCAGCCGCTCCAGAGTTCCGGATCCTGCTGCAGATCGAGGGGCACCGGCCGATCGCTGACGATGTCGCTGATGGCGACCCGCCCGCCCGGACGCAGCACCCGCCGGATCTCACGCAACAAGTGGGAACGGGCATCGGGACGCACCAGGTTGAGCACGCAGTTGCTCAGCACTACATCCACGCTGGCGTCGTCCAGCAGGGGCAGCCCGGACAGGTCGCGGCCCAGGTCCTCGATGGCGGCTTCACGGAAGCTCACGTTGGCGTAGCCGATCTTGTCGGCCACGATCGGGGCGGCCCAGCGGGCCAGCGCCAGCATCTCCCGGTTGCGATCCAGACCGATCACCCGCCCCTGGGGCCCCACCAGCTGGGCGCAGAGGAAGGCGTTCTTGCCGCTGCCGCTGCCCAGATCGAGCACCGTGTCGCCCGTCCGCACCCAGCGGGTGGGATCGCCGCAGCCGTAGTCCCTCTCCACAACCTCGGCCGGGATCACCTCGAGCAGGCTGGGATCGAAGGCGACCCCGCAGCAGAGGCAGGGCTCCGCTGCAAGGGCGGCGGCCCCATAACGGGCCTCAACGGCAGCGGTGTGGTCGATCGGGGCGGATGCCATGGGGATGCGAGCCTGTGACCAGCATCTTCATCCTGGCCCGGAAGGGACGAGAATCATTCAGCACGAGACCCGTGCGACTTCACCACGCCCCGGGGTTCCCGGGGCTTTCGGTGGCGTTCTCGGGCGACCGCTCGGTGCGGATCCACCCACCAAGGACGCTCCTGCCGTCCACCAAACTCGGGCATCCTGGGAAAGCCGCCTGGCCCAACACCGCCGATGTCCGTCTCCCCAGGCCCCAGCCTGGCCGTCATCGGAGCCGGTGTGGCCGGCTGTGTGCTGGTCGCCCGTCTGGTGGAGCTGGGATGGGGCGGACCCATCAGTCTGTGGGAGACGGGCCGGGGGCCGGGGGGCAGGGCCTCCACCCGCCGCTCCCGCCGCGATCGCGGCCTGCGGATCGACCACGGCGCCCCTCTGTTCAATCTGCAGCCGGGCCCCGACCCACCGCCGCAGGCGCTGCAGTGCCTGATTGAGGGGGGTTGGGTGGAACCCTGGCAGGGGCGGATCGCCGGGCTTGATGCCAACGGCGAGCTGCAGGCGCCGCCCCACGATCCCCTGGTGGCGGGAATCCTCTACCGCGGCCGCGGGGGGATGGACCGCCTCTGTGAAGGCCTCCTGCATCAGGCGGGCGAGGCCGTGGTCGGCCACTTCGGCCAGCTCGTGAGGCATCTGAGGGCTCAGCCGGAGGGTTGCTGGGAGCTGCTCGCCGCCGATGGTGAGCCGCTGGCGCAGGCCGACTGGCTGGTGCTCTCCAGCACGCTGCTGGCCCATCCCCGCGCCCGGTTGACCCTGGGCTGGGACACCGTGCCCCTGGCCGAGGCTGCCGAGAGCCTGACGGATCCCCAGCTGGAGCACGCCTTGGTGGCGATCGCCTCCTTACGGGCCGAAGCCCGCAGCAATCTGCTGCTGGTAGCGGAAGGGGAAGCGGCCCGGCTGTGGCTGGCGATGCCCTTCCGCCTGCTGATCCTTGATGCGGCGGCGCGCCAGCGCTGGGGGCTGGAGCGGATCGTCGTGCAGCCCCTGGAGGACGGTCGCTGCGCCGTGGTGGCTCATTCCACCGCGATCTTCGCGGAAGAGTATCTCGACGTCTACGGCTCGGACTCCGCCATCGCCCGACAACGGGGAGGACCCGTAGCAGCGGAGCGGGAGGAAGCCGTGATCACCGCCCTCACCGCCGCCCTGCACCAGGCCCTTCAGCCGCGTATCCCCTACTCCCTGCTCGCACGCTGCCGGCGGCAGCTGATGCGCTGGGGAGCCGCCTTTCCGCGGGGACCCGGTCTCCCCCCCGCCCTGAGCCTCTGCCTCGCCAGCCACATCGGCTTCTGCGGCGATTACCTGGCAGGCCCGGGCTTCGGCCGGGTGGAAGGCGCCTGGAGCAGCGCCGATGCGCTGGCGGAGCGACTGGTCGCCGCGGTGGCCCCAGGGTGATCATGGAGCCGCGTCCCCTGCCGCCGTGATGCCCCAACGCCTTCGACCTTTCCGGCATCTGGCCGCTCCGCTCACCGCGCTGCTGGCCCTCGCCCCGCTGGGGCCGCTGCAGGCGATCGAGCGGATCGAGCTGAGGCTGCCCCTGCTGGAGACCAGCTTCACGGTGAACGTGCGCGAACTGCGCGATCGCAGGGCCCTGCTCGACGGCAGCAGCGACCTGGCGGAACTGGATCAGGCCACGGGTGGTTCCCTCGGCCGGCGCCTCGAGGGCCTGTTCGATGAGCCCCTGCCCCTCTCGGCCCGCGTGTTCGCCGACAAGACGGTGGGGTCTCCCCTGGGCAACCAGGCCCTGCTGCTGCTCTCGGCCCTGATTCGGATCGATGGCATGGACGATCCCGATGGCACCCTGCTCCGCGACGGGCTGGAACGGCTGGACAGGAGCGCCCAGAAAGGCAGCCTCACGCTGCTGGATGTGCTGGAGGCGATCCCGGGCCAGACGGCCACGGTGGATCTGGAAGACGCCCTGTTCGGCCTGAATCGTCTCAAGCAACAGCAGACGGAGGGCAATCGGCTGATCAGCACAACCCCCGCCGCGACGGCCGATCCTGCCCTGCGGAGCCCCGGGTCGGTGGAGATCGGGCGCCAGGACAGGGCGATCCGGGTGAACCATCGTCCCGAGCCGCTTTCCGTGGTGGTGGTAGCGCCGCGGCAGGGGGCGAACGGCCGCCTGGTGGTGATCTCCCACGGTCTCTGGGATGCACCGGAGAACTTCGAGGGCTGGGCGGGCCATGTGGCCCGCCACGGTTACACCGTGCTTCTGCCGCGCCATCCCGGCAGCGACAGCAACCAGCAGCGGGCGATGCTGGAGGGGAAGGTGCCTCCTCCGAGCCCGGACGACCTGCACCTGCGGCCGCTGGATGTGTCGGCGGTGATCGATGCCGCGGCCGCGGGCCAGCTGCGGTTGCCCGCGCCGGTGCGCACCGACAAAGTGGTGGCCTTGGGCCATTCCTGGGGGGCCACCACTGTGCTGCAGCTGGCGGGAGCACGGCCCAGCTCCGGCCGGATCGATCGCCTCTGCAGCGACCTGCGCCATCCGGACCGCAACCTGAGCTGGGTGCTGCAGTGCAGCTTCCGCAGCAGCGCCGACCGTGCCGTTGCTCCCGATCCGCGCATCAAGGCGGTGGTGGCGGTCAGTCCTCCTTCCACTCTGCTGTTCGATCAGGGCTCCTCCCGGGGCATGAACGGCAGGGTGCTGATGGTGAGCGGCAGCCGCGACTGGGTGGTGCCCTCCGGACCGGAGGCGATCCGGACCATGGCCGGCCAGGCCCGCAGCGTGGGGGGCGGCCATCGCCTGGTGCTGGTGAAGGGCGGAGATCACTTCAATCTCCGCTCCCCCCTCGAGGATGGTGGCGGCCCGCTGCGGGGCCTGCTTCTGAGCTGGACGGACGGAGCCTTCGAAGCAGGCGCTGCGGCCACGCCCGGCCCCGGGGCCCCGTCGCTGCTGCCTCCTGCCGGCTGGGGCGACCCCGAGTACCCGCTGGTGGACGTCACCAGCCAGCTGACCACGGTCGACCTGCGCCCGTGACACCGGCGGCAGCAAACCGGCTCAGCCACCGCGACTCAGTCGCAGCCCTCCACTGAGATCTGGTAGCTGTAGCCGAGCGACGAGGGATCGCCGCCCACAGGCAGGCTGAGGTTCTGGCGGAACACCTGCAGGCTGGTTCAGACACTCGCAACGGCGATGGCGGCTGGAGGCACAATCCCTTACGTCAGGGTGCCGCCAGCGGGAAGCGCGCAGCGGCCTGGTCGCGGCAGATGGAGGTGGCCACGTCGATCGAGCTGCCGGCGCGCACACGGTCGACGAAGCAGCGACAGGTGAAATCGGCCATCCCAGGGGGGGGCGTTCGGGAGGCGGCGCTCATGGCGGCCATGAACCCGGCCTGACAGAAGGCCATCACCCGCTCGGCATCGAATGCCTCGGCCCTGGGGGTAAGCAGCAGGGCGACGGCGAGCCCGCCGCCGAGGAAAATCCGAAGGCGCAGCGGCGTCATCGGCAGATCAGGCGCAGGTGCCAACCCTAGGCGGATCGCTCTAGGGTCGCTTCAATGGCGATGATTCAGGCCCGCGGCCTCGGCAAGACCTTCCGGGTGGCGGACAAACAGCCCGGTCTGGCGGGCACCCTCCGGCATTTCCTGCAACGCCGCCACCGCGACGTGACGGCCGTGCGCGATGTGAGCTTCCGCGTGGAGCCGGGCGAGGTGGTGGGGTTCCTCGGCCCCAATGGCGCCGGCAAGACCACCACCTTGAAGATGCTCACCGGGCTGATCCACCCCAGCAGCGGTTCGGTGGAGGTGGCGGGCTTCCGGCCGCAACGCCGCCAGGCCGACTTCCTGCGCCGGATCACCCTGGTGATGGGCAACAAGCAGCAGCTGATCTGGGACCTGCCGCCCCTCGATTCCCTGCGCGTGAATGCGGCGGTGTACGGCATCGACGACACCGAAGCGAAGCGGCGCATCGGAGACTTGGCCGAGATGCTGGAGCTGGGGGAGGAGCTCCGCCGTCCGGTGCGCAAGCTCTCCCTCGGCCAGCGGATGAAGGCGGAACTGCTGGCGGCCCTGCTGCATCGGCCGGCGGTGCTGTTCCTCGATGAGCCCACCCTCGGCCTCGACGTCAATGCCCAGGCGCGGGTCCGCACCTTCCTGGCGGAGTACAACCGCCGCTATGGCGCCACCCTGCTGCTCACCAGCCACTACATGGCGGACATCACGGCCCTGTGTCCGCGGGTGCTGCTGATTCACCAGGGCAGCCTGATGCACGACGGCAGCCTGGCGGAGCTCACCACCCGGCTCGCCCCCTGCCGGGAGGTGAGGCTGGAACTGCGCGAGCCCCTGCCGGCCGCGGCCTTCGCCGGCTACGGCACGGTGGAGGATCTGCAGGGCCGCGCCGTGCGCCTGCTGGTGCGGCGCGAGCGGCTCACCGCCAGCGTCGCCCGCCTGCTGGCCGAGCTGCCGGTGGTGGACCTGGAGGTGGCGGAGCCGCCGATCGAGGAGCTGATCGGCCAGCTGTTCCGCCGGGAGCCGGGGCCATGAACCGGCCACGGGGAGCCAATCGATCGCGCCTGGCCCATGGGTTGCGGATCGCCCGGGTGCTGCTGAGCACCCAGTACGCCTACATGCTCGAGTACCGGGCCGAGATCGTTCTCTGGGCCCTCTCCGGTGTGCTGCCGCTGATCATGCTCGGGGTGTGGAGCGGCGCCGAGGCCAGCGGCGGCCCCGATGCCACCGGCGGACTGAGCGCCCAGGCCCTGGGGCGCTACTTCCTCTCGGCCTTCGTGGTGCGCCAGTTCACGATCGTGTGGGTGATTCACTCCTTCGAGGAGGACACCCTGGCCGGCCGGCTGTCCCCCTATCTGCTCCAGCCCCTGGCCCCGGTGTGGCGCTACGTCACCGCCCATCTGGCGGAGCAGGTGACGCGGCTGCCGTTCGTGCTGGCGATCCTGGCGCTGGTGTTCCTGATCCACCCCGCCGTCGCCTGGCTGCCCTCCCCGCCCCGGCTGCTGGCCACCCTGGTGGCCATTCCGATGGCCTTCGCGCTGCGGTTCGCGATCCAGTGGATCCTCACGATGCTCTGCTTCTGGACGGAGCGGGCGGCGGCCCTGGAGCGGCTGATGTACATCCCCTACCTGTTCCTCTCGGGGCTGGTGGCGCCGCTGGAGGCCTACCCGGAAGGGGTGCGGGCCTTCGCCCTGGCCACGCCCTTCCCCTGGATGGTGCACTTCCCGGCCCAGCTGCTGGCCGGGGGCGACGTGCCGGTGGCGCGCGGATTCGCTGCCCTGCTGCTGTGGACCCTGGTGCTGGTGCCGATCGGCTGGGCCGGCTGGAAGCTGGGCGTGCGCCGCCATTCCGCTCTGGGGGCCTGATGAGCGGACCCCGTGCGGCGGCAAGGCTCCTGGTGCGCTTCTGGAGCGCTTCCCTGACCGCGGAGATGGAGTACGGCGTGAACGCCGTCGTGGAACTGCTGTCGGTGCTGGGCAACCTGGCGGGGAGCCTGTTCGTGCTGTCGCTGTTCTTCCGCCACGGGCACGATCTGGGCGGCTGGAGCTGGGACCAGGCCCTGGTGGTGCTGGGCATCTACACCCTGCTCGACGGGCTGACCAGCACGCTGCTGCAGCCGAATCTGGGGGCCCTGGTGACCCACGTGCAGAAGGGCACCCTCGACTTCGTGCTGCTCAAGCCGGTGGACAGCCAGTTCTGGCTGTCGCTGCGCAGCTTCTCTCCCTGGGGGCTGCCGGGGGTGGCCGTGGGCCTGGTGCTGATGATCGCCGGGCTGATGCGGGCGGGGACCACGCCCACACCACTGGGCCTGGCCCTGGGGGTGCTGGTGCTGGTGGCCGCCTCGCTGCTGCTGTACAGCCTCTGGTTCGTGCTGGCGGCCACCAGCATCTGGTTCGTGAAGGTGTGGAACGCCACCGAGGTGCTGCGCGCCACGCTGGTGGCGGGCCGCTATCCGATCAGCGCCTATCCGGCCGGGCTGCGGGTGCTGTTCACCTTCGTGCTGCCCGTGGCGTTCCTCACCACCGTGCCGGCGGAGACGCTGCTGGGGAAGGCCTCGGCGCCGGCGGTGCTGGCGGGGCTGCTGGTGGCGGGGCTGGCCCTGGGGGCCAGCCGCCTGTTCTGGATCTTCGCCCTGCGCTTCTACACCTCAGCCTCCAGCTGAGGGATCAGACGGCCACCGCCAGATGGTCGCGGAAGGCCCGCATCGCCTCCAGCTGATGCGGGGTGCACAGATGGGGCTGGGCCTTGATCAGGTCGTCGAGGGTGGCGGTGATCTCCTGGGTGGGCAGGCTGTGGTTGAGATGGCGCAGCATGTCTTCGAAGGCGGCCGCGGCCTCCGGGCCAGCGGCGGCGGGAAGCGCATCGATGGCGGCGAGCAGGGTGTGACGTCGCCAGGCGATGTAGGTCTGGGCCATCGGAAGAAACCGTGCGGAGAACGGACGTGCTTCGATTCTGCAGATCGGCGGGCGAAACGTCAGGTTCAAGGCAACGAATCGCCATCGCCGATCACAATTCACGGACAGGATGTGTGTGGGTTTCAGCATCAGGAATGTGCGCCCGTCCACACCGAAAGTGATCCCGCAGTGATCCCGATCCCCGGCCAGCCCCTCCAGCGGCTTTCCCGCGTGTCCCGGCAGCCGCCCCATGGTGCGCGGATGCCCATCGCCTGCCGATACTGAGGCCGGCCTTCGCCCCAGCCACCATGCCCTGGACTGAACTCGCCGGGCGCTGGTCGTTCTGGGCGGGCCTGGCTTCCCTTTTCGCGGCCCTCACCGCCGTGCTCGCCAAGCTGGGGGTGAGCGGTCTGGATTCGAACCTGGCCACCTGGCTGCGCACCCTGGTGGTGGCGGTGATGCTCACGGTGCTGATGGTCACCAGCGGCCAGCTCAGGGGCGATCCCGTCGCCGGCCTGGCCGGCCTGCCCACCCGCTCGATCGTGGCCCTGGTTCTCTCGGGCATAGCCACCGGCCTCTCCTGGCTCTGCTATTTCCGGGCGCTGCAAATGGGTCCGGTGGCCCAGGTGGCAGCGATCGACAAGCTCAGCGTGGTGCTGGTGGCCCTGTTCGGCGTGGCGATCCTCGGAGAGGCACTGGCGCCGATGGCCTGGGCCGGGATCCTGCTGATGGGAGGCGGGGCGGCGTTGGTGGCCCTGGCCTGAGCTCCCCATGCGCCAGCACTTGATCCTGGCGGGCGGCGGCCACAGCCACGCCCTCGTGCTGCGGATGTGGGCGATGGATCCCCGGCGCCGTCCTGCGGACACGCGGCTCACCGTGGTGAGCCGCCGCTCCACGGCGCTCTATTCCGGCATGGTGCCGGGCCTGGTGGCCGGTCTTTACCGGCGGGAGGAGTGCAGCATCGATCTGCGCCGCCTCTGCCTCCAGGCCGGGGCCGCCTTCGTGCAGGCCGAGATCAGCGGGCTGGATCCCGCTGCCCGGGAGCTGGTGCTTCAGGGCCGTCCGCCCCTGCGCTACGACCTGCTCTCCCTCGATGTGGGGGCGGTCACCATCGCGGCGGGGAACGGCCAGGCGGCGGCGGGTCTGCCGGTGAAACCCCTGGAGCCGTTTCTGGCCTGGTGTGAGGAGCTGGCGGCTGCCCCCCCGGGGCCCGGGGCTCCGGGATCGCGCGAGCGACCGCTGACGATCCGGGGAGGCGGCGCCGCGGCGGTGGAGGTGGCCCTGGCCCTGCGGGGGCGTGGGCTGGCCTGCCGGCTGCTGCTGCGGGACCTCGAGCTGAACCTGGGTTCACGGGCGGCGAACCGCAGCGGCGAAGCGCTGCTGAAGGCGGCCGGGATCGGCGTGGTGCGCCGGGCGCCGGAAAACGACCCGGCGGATCTGCTCTGCACCGGCAGCCGGGCGCCGGCCTGGCTGGCGGCAGCGGGCCTGCCGGTGGACCCCGAGACAGGGCGGGTGCACACCGAGGCCAGCCTTGCCGTGATCGGCCACCCGGAGCTGTTCGCCAGCGGCGACTGCGGGGTGATTGCGGCGGCGCCTCGTCCCCCCTCGGGGGTGTGGGCGGTGCGGGCGGCACCGCTGCTGGCCGACAACCTGGAGCGTCGGCTGTCGCAGCCCGAGCCGCCCTTGCGGCCCTGGCGCCCGCAGGCCCGGGCGGTGCAACTGCTCGGCGACGGCCAGCCACCGCCGCAGGGCCCCCGGGCGGTGGCGTTCTGGGGTCCGCTGGCCCTGGGGCCGAGCCACTGGCTCTGGCGCTGGCCGGAGGCGAGCGGCAGGCGCTGCGGCGCCCGCTGCGGCGAGCTGGCGGCGTTGGCCTCGTGGCGGGGGAGCGCCGGGGCGGCAGCGGGG
>JBKDPV010000117.1:0-13546 GCA_046342315.1 Cyanobacteriota bacterium | reverse complement strand
GTCCATCGGAACCCGGGGGCCGCAGGGGCTCAGCGCAGGAACAGCATCTCCTGATACGAGGGCAGCGGCCAGAGGTTGTCGTCCACCAGGGCTTCCAGGCCATCGACGGCCTGGCGCAGCCGTCCCATCAGCGGCAGCAGCACATCGGCGCAGTGGCGCAGATGCGCGTCGGTGCCGTGGGGGGCATGGTCGATCGCCTCCTGGAGCTGGCCGGCCACGTCCATCAGGGCCTGGCTGTGGGCCGCCACCTGCTGCTGGGTGTCCGGCGACACCTGCAGGCCCATCGAGCTCTGCAGTTGCAGCGAACCTGCCAGTTCGCCCAGATAGCGCATCGCCGCCGGATACACCTGGGTGCGGGCGATCTGCACCGCCAGCTTGGCCTCCACCTCGATCGCCAGGATGTACTGCTCGGCGTACACCTCGAAGCGGCTCTCCAGCTCCACCGGCGTGAGCACGCCGGTGCGCTCGAACAGCTCGCGCACGTTGTCGCGCTTCAGCACCGGCAGGGCGTCGGCGCTGGTGCGCAGGTTCTCCAGGCCCCGCTCCTCCACGGCGATCCGGTGCCACTCCGACGAGTAGCCGTCGCCGCCGAACACCACATTGCCGTGCTGGGTCATCACATCCTGCAGCACCGCCAGGGCCGCGGTGTCGAGCGGCGAGCCGGCGTTCAGGCGGATCTGCAGCTGGTCGCTCACCCAGGCGAGCGAATCCGCCAGGATCGTGTTCAGCGCCACCAGCGGGCCGGCCACCGACTGGCCGGAGCCCACGGCGCGGAACTCGAAGCGGTTGCCGGTGAAGGCGAAGGGTGAGGTGCGGTTGCGGTCGCCCGGATCCTTGGCGAACTCAGGCAGCGTTTCCACGCCGAAGTTCATCACCCCGCCGATCGAGGAGCCGCTCAGGCGGCCTTCGCGGATCTGGCGGAACACATCCTCCAGCTGGCTGCCCAGGTACACCGAGATGATCGCCGGCGGTGCCTCATTGGCGCCGAGGCGATGGTCGTTGGAGGCGGTGGCGATCACCGCCCGCAGCAGCGGGCCGTAGAGGTGGATGCCGCGGATCACGGCCCCGCAGAACAGCAGGAACTGCAGGTTCTCGTGGGGGGTGTGACCCGGATCGAGCAGGTTGCCCTGGGTGGCGTTGCCGATCGACCAGTTCACGTGCTTGCCCGAGCCGTTGATGCCGGCGAACGGCTTTTCGTGCAGCAGGCAGGCCATGCCGGGTTTCTTCGCCGTTTCCCGCAGCACCGTCATCGTCAGCTGCTGGTGGTCGGTGGCCACGTTCGCCGCCTCGAAGAACGGGGCGATCTCGAACTGGGAGGGGGCCACCTCGTTGTGGCGGGTTTTCGCGGGGATCCCCAGCTTGTACAGGCGGCGCTCCACCTCCTGCATGAACACCTGCACCCGCTCGGGGATGGCGCCGAAGTAGTGGTCGTCGAACTGCTGGCCCTTCGCCGAGGACTTGCCGAACAGGGTGCGGCCGGCCAGCAGCAGGTCGGAGCGCAGCGGCAGCCAGGCGCTGTCGATCAGGAAGTACTCCTGCTCGGCGCCGCAGCTGGAGTTGATCGGCGCGATCTCCTTCTCGCCCAGCATCTTCAGCAGCCGGCGGGCCTGGCCGTCGACGGCGGCGTTGGAGCGCAGCAGCGGCGTCTTCTTGTCGAGGGCCTCACCGGTCCAGGACACGAACACCGTGGGGATGCACAGGGTGACCCCGTTGGGGGTCTCCATCAGGTAGGCCGGGCTGGTGATGTCCCAGGCGGTGTAGCCGCGGGCCTCGAAGGTGGAACGGATGCCGCCGTTCGGGAACGAGGAGCCGTCCGGCTCGCCCTGCACCAGCAGCTTGCCGGTGACTTCGGTGATCGCCGTGCCGTCGCCCTGGGGCGAGATGAAGCCGTCGTGCTTCTCCGCGGTGGAGTTCGTGAGCGGGTAGAAGACGTGCGAGTAGTAGAGGGCGCCGCGGCTGGTGGCCCACTCCTTCATCGCCTGGGCCACCACATTGGCCACCGACACGTCGAGCTTGCTGCCCTCCTTGATCGTGCGCTGCACCGACTTGAAGATCTCCTTCGGCAGCGCGGCCTTCATCTTGTCCAGCGAGAACACGTCGCTCGCCCACAGCTCATCGAGCTTCTGGATCGGCGGCGTGGGTGCCGGGCTCCGCTGCTGGATGGTCTGGATGGCGGCGAGGCGTTGGGTGCTCGGCATCGAATGGTGAAGCTCGGATAAGACTCATCCAATCTTCACGCCTCACCCTTCGGGTGGCGCCGTTGCTACCGATTCGCTTTCCACCTCAGGATCCGCATCAAGCCCGCTCAGCGCAGGTAGCGGCGGATCGCCGGACGGCACCAGAACACCAGAACCGCCGTATTCACTATCCACAGCAGCGGTGCCACCACCGCGAGGGTGCCCCGCCCCGCTTCCACCAGCACCAGGCGCACGATCCCGTAGGGCAGCGCCACCGCCAGGCTCATCGACAGGGCCACGATCGCCAGCACCTGGCCCCAGTGCCGCCAGCGCAGCAGCGCCACGGCAGCAACGATCCCCACAACCGCCGTGGGCAGCACCGCTCCGGCGCCCACGGCGATGTGGGTGGCCCGCCAGGTGGGATCGCGCAGGATCACCGCCAGCATCGACGGGATCAGCAGCACGTTCACCACCAACCCCAGCCAGGCCAGGGGCCGGTAGCCACGCGGCGGCTCGAGCATCGCCGCGGTGGTCAGCAGGGGGGCCTGGGTTTGCATCCGGGGCATTCTCGCCGTCCCACCGTTGATTCTGTCGCCTTGCTTACCGATTGCCCGCGCCTCACTGCAGCTCGAACAGCAGCAGGTCGGCGCCTGCCGGGCCCGCCACCAGCTGCAGCTGCTGCAGATCGGCGCTGCTCTCGATGCCGAGGCCATCGCCGCGGCGGAGCACCCCGTCCGCACCCTGGGGGGCCTCCAGCCCCACGCTGCCCTCGATCAGCTGCAGCCAGCCCCGCCGGCCGGCCGCCAGGGCCAGCGGAAGCGTGGTGCCGGCGGTGGGCCGGGCCCGCCACAGCCGCACCGGCCGGTGGATGGCCATGGTGCCGTCGGTGCCGGTGGGGTCGAGCAGGGGTGTCCAGTCCGCGCCGATCGCGAACATCTTCTGGTCGTAGGCCGGCGGGATCCCGGCGCTCGCTGGTTCGATCCAGATCTGCAGCAGCCGGCAGGGCACAGCACCCTCGTTCCATTCGCCGTGCACCACGCCGGTGCCCGCGCTCATGCGCTGCACCTCGCCGGAGCGGATCACTTCGGCATTGCCCATCGAGTCCCGGTGGGTCAGTTCCCCCTCCACCATCACCGTGACGATCTCCATGTCCCGGTGGGGATGGAGATCGAAGCCCCGGCCCGGGGCGATGGTGTCGTCGTTGATCACTCGCAGCGGGCCGAAGCCCATCCAGCGGGGATCGTGATGGCCGGCGAAGCTGAAGCTGTGCCAGCTGTCGAGCCAGTCGAGGCGGCTGTGGAACCGCTCGCCGGCCGGGCGGTACACCCGGCCGGTGGCGGCTCCGGGGGCGATGGAAGACGTGCTGGTCATGGCGGAATCTCAGAGCTGAAGGGGCTGGAGCTGGGCGAGGCGGGCGACGATGTCGTCGATGCTGTCGTCGGCGGCGGGCCTGGCACGGGTGGCCACCAGCTGGCGGACCACCACCTGGGCGCCGAGGTGGGCCCGATTGATGCGCCGGGCGGCGAGCACCTCCACCCCGCCGCCACCGGAATGGCTGGCGATCGCGATCGGGCGGCCGTTGAACAGCAGCCGGAACTCGTCGCCCTCCACCGACAGCCAGGCGATCGCGCTGGTGAGCACCGGCGGGATCGAGCCGTTGTACTCGGGCGCGCAGATCACCCAGCGGGACACGGCCGCCATCCGCCGGCTCAGCGCCGGCACGCTCTCCGGCACGCCGTTGGCGGCGTGCACACGCGGGTTGTAGAGGGGCAGCTCGAGGCTGGTGAGGTCGAGCACCTCGGCGCTGAGGCCCTTCTGGCGGGCGGCCTCGCCGAAGCGGTGGGCCAGCTTCAGGTTCTCGCCGCTGCTGGCGGCGATCACGAGAACGTCGGTGGCGGGGCTCATCGGGGCAGGAAGGGGTAGTCGGTGTAGCCCGCGGGTCCGGGGCTGTAGAAGGTGGAGGGATCCACGGCGTTGAGCGGGGCCCCCAGCCGCAGGCGCTCCGGCAGGTCGGGGTTGGCGAGGAAGGCGGAGCCGAAGGCCACGGCATCCACCGCTCCCGCGGCGATGGCGGCATTGGCTTCCGCCGCGTCGTAGCCCATGTTGGCGATCAACGGGCCCTGGAAGCGCTCGCGCATCGGGGTCAGCACGTCGCCCTGCTGCAGACCGAGGAAGTCGCCGCGCATCAGGTGCAGGTAGTCGAGCCCCCGCCCGTTGAGGTGCTCCCCCAGCCAGGTGGCCAGCGCCACCGGATCGCTGTCCTTCATGTCGTTGTAGGAGTTCAGCGGCGACAGCCGCAGCCCCAGCAGCGGCGTTTCGCCCCGCACCGCCGCCAGCACCTCCAGCAGCAGCCTGGCCCGCTGTTCCACCGGCCCGCCGTAGGGACCCTGGCGCTGGTTGCTGCCGTCGCGCAGGAACTGGTCGATCAGATACCCGTTCGCTCCGTGCACCTCCACGCCGTCGAAGCCGGCGGCGGTGGCGTTGCGGGCGGCGCTGCGGAAACCCTCCACGATCGCCGGCAGCTCCTCATCCGCCAGGGCCCGGGGCACCGTGTAGGGCTTCTTGCCCTCCGGGGTGTGCACCTCGTCGCCGCTGATGGCGATGGCACTGGGCGCCACCGGCTCGCGCCCGCCGTTCAGCAGGGGGTGGCAGGCGCGGCCGCCATGCCAGATCTGCAGCACGATCCGGCCCCCGGCGGCGTGCACCGCCTCGGTGACGCGGCGCCAGCCCTCCACCTGCGCCGCCGAGTGAATGCCGGGCTCGCGGGCGAAGGCCGAGTTGCCCTCCATCGCCATCGTGGCTTCGGCCACGATCAGCCCG
Source organism: Cyanobacteriota bacterium (assembly GCA_046342315.1). Taxonomy (GTDB): domain Bacteria; phylum Cyanobacteriota; class Cyanobacteriia; order PCC-6307; family Cyanobiaceae; genus Cyanobium. Next base: position 8,549 of record JBKDPV010000117.1, on the reverse strand, counting down.
GCGCTGGCCCGCTGGGCGTAGTAGGTGGCCATCAGGGTGCCCGGAACGTGCCCGTCCTCGGCCCGGCAGCGGGTGAGAGGAGCCATCACCACCCGATTGGGCAGGGTGAGGGGGCCCAGGGTGAGAGGTGTGAACAGATCGGTCATCGGCAGGGCGGTGCGCCGCTTCTGCCAGGACTGTGACCCGGACGTCCCGGAGCTGGCAAGACGGCACCGCACAGTGCCCCACGCACCTGTGGGTGATCCATGCCTCCGCTTGCGGTGTCCGGGCGGTACGTTCGATGCCTTCCGCCACTGGCCCCTCCGGCCTGCCTTCATGGGCTCCGCCTTCCCGGCGCTGCACCGTGGTGTTCTCACCACCCTGCAGGTGAACCTGGGCTACCGCTGCAACCAGGCCTGCCGCCACTGCCATGTGGATGCCGGGCCCACGCGCACCGAGAGCATGGACGCCGCCACCGTGGCCCTGATCGCTCCGGTGCTCCAGGCCCGCCGGATCAGCTGCCTCGATCTCACCGGTGGCGCCCCGGAGCTGCATCCCGGCTTCCGCGATCTGGTGCGCCAGGCCCGGGCGCTGGGGGTGGAGGTGATCGACCGCTGCAACCTCACGATCCTCAGCGAGCCCGGCCAGGAGGATCTCGCTGACTTCCTGGCGGAGCAGGGCGTGCGCGTGGTGGCCTCCCTGCCCTGTTACCAGGAGGCGAATGTGGATCGCCAGCGCGGCGGCGGCGTTTTCGAGCGCAGCATCGCCGGCCTGCGTCGCCTCAATGCCCTCGGCTACGGCCACCCCGGCAGCCGCCTCGATCTCACCCTCGTCTACAACCCCCAGGGCCCCACGCTCCCCCCGCCCCAGGCCGCCCTCGAGGCCGACTACCGGCGGGTGCTGGGCGACGCCTACGGCATCGTGTTCCATCGGCTCTACGCCCTGGCCAACATGCCGATCCACCGCTTCGCCGCCTCCCTGGCGGCCGAGGGAAGCCTGGAGAGCTACAGGCAATTGCTGCGCACGCACCACGAAACGGCCAACCTGGCGGCGGTGATGTGCCGCAGCCTGATCAGCGTCGACTGGCAGGGCCACCTCCACGACTGCGACTTCAACCAGATGCTGGGGCTGCCGGCCGGCGGGCCCGCCCTGGGGCATCTGCGCGATCTGCTCACCATGGACCCTGCGGGAGCTGCCATCGCCGTGGCCGAACACTGTTTCGGCTGCACGGCCGGCAGTGGCTCCAGCTGCGGTGGGGCACTGGCTGCAGCCGGCTGAGGCTTTTCCGGCTGACGCTCAGGCCGATTTCTCCACCACAGGGCGGTGGGTGCCGAGCAGGCGGCAGCCGATCTGGATCTCCCCCTCATCCAGCAGGCGGCCGATCTTCAGCGCCTTGGCCTCTTCGTCGCGCTCGAAGCTCGACTGGTGGGTGGTGAGCCAGTCGATCTCCTCCTGGGTGATGATCCCGGTGGCCATGGTCTCCAGGAAGATCTCGCCGATGAGCATGGATCCGATGGCCTCAGGCCTTGGGGGTCTTCGGACTGTATCGGTGACCTGGCGGTTTGAGCCGCTGCCGGGGGTGGTGGATGGTTCCCACGACGACAGACGAAGAGAGGCCCGATCCCTGAGGGGACCGGGCCGGGGTGAACGTCTTCGTGGCAATGGCTGAAAAAAAAAGCTGAACGGACGAAGGGCCTGTCAGGGCCGGGGATGGGTGATGCGGCCGGTTACGAGGATCCGGACCGTCATGCGGTCGCCATCAGAGTGTCGTCAGCGGGATAACGATCGTGCCAGCGATCGTTGCATCGAAGGATGAATTGGGTGTCGGAGCTGCCGAGGGCGGCACCTGGGGCCATGGCATCCAAGCGATCGGTCGACGTGCTGACCCGGGGGCACCTCAGGCGGCGCATCGGGTGGTTCTCGCAGGAACTGGACGACCGGGGATCGGATCGAGACTGTTGGAGCAGGGGCCTGCAGTCAACGAACTCCTGACGGCTGACCGGGTGGTGTTTCTTCCATCGCTGGACCCTCCTGGTTCGTGACACCACTGTCGCCCTGCTCCGGAGCTCGAGCCATAGGCATTCATGCCTGATTTCAGCGGCCGGGCGCAGGCGCCGATGCCGGCTCGATCACCAACACCACCGGTCGCACACTGCCCTCCGCCGGCGGAGGCTGCTGGCGGACCCAGTCGTGGGCGAGCCGCTGGCCGCCTGGACCCGGGCCTCTGACGTTGGTGGTGGCGCTGCCATTCGGCCAGAGCGCCATCGGGATCGCCCGGGGACGATCCGCGGCGGCGGAGCGCACCCGAACCACCTCCACCGGCAGCACCAGCGGCGTGTGCTTCACGAGCGCCCGCAGATGCTCACGCCAGCGATCGGCGACAGGATCGGCCGTTGTGGCCTGCAGCCCCGGGTCCGGCGGTGTCGGGCGCGCGAAAGACCGCGGAGGGGCGTCGAGCACATCCGCCAGGCTCAGCGGCCCGCCCAGAAGGGCGGCCTCGCTGGCGTGGAAGCCGGCGGCAGCCGGCCTCGATCCAGGCTCCCTGTGGGATCGGAAGCGGTCGGAAGGATCGACGGACATCGCGCAGGGGCCAGACCGCTGGATTGTGCTGCACCAGGTCGTGCCCTCCGTTGCGGGGCGGCTGTCAGCCCAACCGGGCGGTGTGGTGGCGCGTCCCTTTGGATTCGCTTAAGATTTGGTTTCGCTCGCATCCCTGGCGTGAACGAGAACCATCCCGTCCTCCAAGCCTTCGAGGCCCGGTTGAGGGCCTTGCAGGCCGAATACCAGCGCCTGCCCGATGAGCGCAGTCGCTACCGGCTGGCCCAGATCGAGCAGCTGATCTCCCAGTGGGCTCCCGGTCGCCTCGGCGCCATCTGAGCGGATCCGCGTCGGCACCTCGAGTCCCACGCGTCGGCGGCAGCTCCGGAGATGCCCCCTTCCTCACCGCAGGGGGGCCTTTCGATCGGCACCTGTTTGTATGGAAGCCACAACAGTGCTGGGGGCCATGGGCAAGGACAAAGTCGACTCCAAGACCAGCAGGAAGAAGGACCGCGAGGCCGACCGCTACCGCCCCTCCCCCATCCTCGACGACTTCGCCATCCACTCCGAAGGGCGCCCCCCCAAGCTCGATCGCAACTTCTACGAGAAGGAACTGGCCCGCCTGCAGGTGGAGCTGGTGAAGATGCAGTACTGGATCAAGGCGGTGGGCTACCGGCTGATCGTGGTCTTCGAGGGCCGGGATGCCGCCGGCAAGGGCGGCACCATCAAGCGGATCGTCGAACCCCTCAATCCCCGCGGCTGCACCGTCGTCGCCCTGGGCACACCGTCCGACACCCAGAAGACGCAGTGGTACTTCCAGCGCTACGTGCCCCACTTCCCATCGGCCGGCGAGATCGTGGTCTTCGACCGCAGCTGGTACAACCGCGCCGGTGTGGAGCGGGTGATGGAGTTCTGCACCCCGGAGGAGGTGCAGGAGTTCCTGCAATCCTGCCCCGCGTTCGAGCGCATGCTGGTGCGCAGCGGCATCAGCCTGATCAAATACTGGTTCTCCGTGTCCGATGAGGAGCAGGAGGTCCGCTTCCGCTCCCGGATCGAGGACCCCACCCGGCGCTGGAAGCTCAGCCCGATGGATCTGGAATCCCGCGACCGCTGGGTGGAGTTCTCCCGTGCAAAAGACGACATGTTCGCCCACACCAACATCCCCGAGGCTCCCTGGTACACCGTGGAGGCCGACGACAAACGGCGGGCCCGGCTCAACTGCATCCGCCACCTGCTCAGAAAGGTGCCCTACGAGGACATGACGCCGCCCGCGATCAAGCTCCCACCCCGCCGCAGCGGCGGCGACTACCGCCGGCCGCCGCTGAACGAGCAGTTCTTCGTGCCCAACGCCTACCCCTGATCACCCACGGCTGAGCGTTCACCACAGCTCCAGGCGCGGCTCGGCAGCATCGAGCCGCCAGAGCTGCACCCGCCGCCGCAGCAGTTCCTGCCCCAGGATCGCTTCCACCCCAAGGTCGCCGAAGATCGGGTTGCTGGTGACGATGCCTTCCACGGGCTGCACGGCTTCCCGTTCCTGGGGCTCGCCGGGCAGTCCCAGGCCGGCGAACGGTTGGCGACGCACCGTCTGCTCGCCGCAGAAACCCACCAGCCGCAGCGGCTTCGGGGCGCCAAGCGGATGGAGGCGGGCCGCCAGGGCCGGACTGAGGAACAGGCCCTCCGCTCCGCTGTCGGCGAGGGCCTCCACCGGCCCGCTCACACTGGTCAGGCGCACCACCGGCACCCCCCGCCGCCACTCCAGCGGCAGCGTCTGGCGGGGCGGGGTGGTTGGCCGACGGCCGATGCCGAGGGCGGTGCGGCCCAGGCTGAGCCGGCCGGCCGGTGGATCCACCCGGATCGGCAGCTGCCGCAGCGACGGAGCCCCCAGCACCCCGTCCACTCCGCTCGGCAGGGCCGCCACCTCCAGCACCAGGGCCTCCGCCCCCCGCAGGCTCACCCCTTCCCCTTCGCCCCGCAGCGTGAGATCGGGCAGGGCCGCGCGGGCCGGTTGCAGCCGCTCGCAGCCGCTGCCGCCGCCCGAGAGGGCGAAGGCGTTCCTGGGGAGGGGTCGGGCCACCAGGCCCAGACGCTCCGCCGCCCCCGGGGTGAGCATCGAGGAGGTGGCACCGGTGTCGAGCAGCAGCCGCACCGTTCCCCGCTGACTGGTGAACGTGAGCACAGGAGTGTCGCCGCCGCTGGCCCGCTCCAGCGGCAGGCGCACGCTGCCGGTGAGGCGTCCACCGGCCAGTGGATCCCCCTGCAGCTGAATCAGGGCCGCCACCAGGCCGAAGGCGCCGATCGCAAGGCCCATGTTCCGCCGGGAATCGGTCGCTGAACCCAGCCTAGGGAAGGGAGCGGCGGGGCTCCCGGTGGATCGCCAGGGCCGCCAGCACCCCGCCGGCGAAGCCGGAGGCATGGCCGATCCAGCTCACGCCGGGCGGTGTGAGGAACGGCAGCAGGGTGGGCAGCATGCCGCCGTAGAGCAGCAGGCACAGCAGCGAGAGGGCGATCGAAACGGGCCGCTTCTCCAGCCAGCCGATCAGCAGCAGGTAGCCGAGCAGGCCGTAGATCACGCCCGAGAGGCCGTGGCTGCCCACCGGCCAGAACCACCACACCGGGATGGCGGCGGCGTACACCCCCAGCCACACCGCCAGATAGTCGCGGCGGCTCTTGGCCAGCACCAGCCAGCTCAGCGGCAGGAACCAGAGGGTGTTGCTGATCAGGTGACCGAAGCCGCCATGGCTGAACGGGGCCGTGAGCACCCCCAGGAACGAGCCCCCGGGGAGCATCGGCAGGTTCCAGCGCCCGCCGAACACCACCTGGTCGATCAGTTCCTGGCCCCAGGGTACCGCCACCACCAGCAGCGGCAGCCAGAAGATCGTCTTCAGCTCTTGGCGCAGGGCGGCGAAGGTCACAGGCGGCCGGCGGGGCGGCGCCCAGCGTGGCAGGGAGGCCCGGCTGTCGGCGGGGCGGTCCTCCGACCCTTCTATCCCGCGGCGCTGACGCGGGCCAGCAGCCCCCACCACAGCGGCACCGTTCCCAGGGCCAGCAGTGTGCCGCCGAGCACCAGGGCAGCCGCGCCGTCGGCATCGGCGGCGCCCGGCCTGGCCTCCGCCAGCAGCAGCACTGAGATCGCCGTGGGGGCCGCCGCCTGCAGCACCACCGCCTCCCGCACCAGCGCCGGCAGCCTCAGCACCAGACAGGCCGCCAGCATCAGGGCCGGGAACAGCACCAGCTTGATCGCCAGGGCCGCGGCCACCCCCGACGACGCCAGCGGCCGGGACTGGCGCAGCATCACCCCCAGCCGCATCCCCACCACCGCCAGGGCCACCAGCAGCACGATCCGGGCCGGCCACCACAACAGGCTCGCCACCGCTGCGCTCCAGGGGGTGAGCTGCACCAGCACGGCCACCACCAGGCCGCGGCTCGCCGGGCTGGTGCGCAGCGCGGCCAGCAGCACGCCCCAGCGGGCCGGCAGGCCCTCCACCAGCAGGGGTCCGATCGCCCAGGTGATCAGGGTTCCCACCAGGTCGTAGGTGATCGCGTGGCCGATCGCCGCCGCCGGCAGCAGGGCCACCGCCACCGGCAGGCCCCAGTAGGCGGTGTTGCCGGTGACGCTGCCCAGCTGCAGGCTGCCGCTCGGCAGCCATCGCCGCAGCAGCAGCAGACCCAGCACGGTGCCGGCCAGCGCCATGGCCCCCGAGACCAGCAGGCCGGGGCGCAGGCCCGCCTGCAGCAGCAGGCCGGTGAGGCTGATCGGGACCCCCCACTGGATCAGGGGCCCGGCCAGGCGGCCCGGCAGCCAGGGGAAGGCGCGCCCGAGCAGCAGGCCGAGCCCGAGGGCGGGCAGCAGTTCGAGGGCGAAGCGCAGCACGGGGGGTGCCGGGTACGGTGCCATCCTGCGCCGCCGCTTCGCCGCTCCGTGCCGCTCTCCCCCGCCGGGCTCCGTCGCCGTCTGCTGGTGGCTGCCGGCCTGCTGCTGGCCGCCACGGCGCTGCTGGTGCTGCTGCTGCGCCGCGACGAGCGCACGGCCTGGGATCAGGCCGCCCTCACCCGCGGGCGGGTGCAGGACGATCCGGTGACCCTCTCCCTCTGGGCGAACGAGCTGGGGCCTCTGCTGAAGGAGGCGGAGGCCCTCGGGCCGATGCCGCGCGAAGCCGGCAAGCTGTTGCCCTGGATGGTGGCCCAGTGCTCGATCAACCTGCGGCTGCAGGCGGTGCAGCGCCGCCACGGCAAGCCGGTGGAAACGCCCCAGGAGATGGGCCGGCTTCCCTACTGCGAGGACGTGCCCGTGGTGGAGCGGGCGCTGCGCCGCGCCGCGGCCGGCGCCAGGGCCGCAGGCGTCACGCCCGCCAGATGATCTCCTCCACCCGGCGCTGTTCGGCGTAGCCGCGGAAGCAGGCCAGGGCGGCTTCGTGGCGCTCCAGGCTCTCGGCCATGCAGGCGTCGTGCAGGCACACCACCCGGTAGCCGCGGTCGGCGGCGTCCTTGACGGTGTGGTCGATGCACTGGTCGGTGAGGATGCCGGCCACCACCAGCACCTCGATGCCGATGTTGCGCAGCAGGTAGTCGAGGGTGGTGGAGCTGAAGGGCGAGGAGGAGCTCTTGGGCAGCACCAGTTCGTCGGCCAGCGGTGCGAGCTCCTCGATCACCCGTGCTTCCGCCGAGCCGGGAGGAAAACCCATGCCGCAGCGCTTGTAGTCGAGGCTGCGGTCGCGGCCGTCGGCCGTGAGGTTGGCGATCACCGTGTGGATCACCTCAGCGCCGGCGCGGCGGGCCTCCGACAGCGCCAGGCGGGCCGCCGGCAGGGTGCGCTGCCGGAACAGGCCATGGAAGGCCGGGCGCAGGTCTGCCTGCCCGGGGCCGCAGGTGCCGTTCTGAAGGTCCACCAGCAGTAGCGCGCTGCGCGACGGGGGAAGGCAGACGGCATCCATGGCGGCGGCGGACCGGGCGGGGCAATCATGACGATGGTGACGACCCCCGGCATGTCCGCTTCCGACTCCCCGCGCCGCGTGGCGGTGACCTTCGTGAACCATGCCGGTGCCGTGCTGGTGAAGGTGGTGCCGGGGGACCGCTTCGCGGCGGCGGCCCAGCTGGGGGTGGGCTTCTCGCCGGTTTCCGACGCCTGGCGGATCGACGGCCTGCCCGATGCCGGCCATCCGCTGTCGGTGCCGGACGGTGATCTGCGGCTGGTGGCCGATGCCGATGCCCTGCGCCCGCTGGAGCCGGCGGCGGGCTGGTTCTGGGCTCCCGGCGACCGCCGCCATCGCGATGGCAGCCCCTCTGCCGCCGACCAGCGCAGCTTCTGCCGCGACCGCCGCGAGGCCCTCGCCGCCGAGGGGGTGGCGCTCACGGCCGGCTTCGAGATCGAGTGGCTGGTCGCCGACCCCGGTCCCGAGGGCGAGGCGTCGCCGGCGCTGGCCGGCGGCCCCTACGGCGCCGATCGCCTGATCGAAGGCCTCGACTACGCCGGTGCCCTGCTCGATGCCCTCGATGCCGCCGGGCTGCCCTGGCTGCAGTTCCATCCCGAATACGGTGCCGCCCAGTTCGAGCTCTCGCTGGCCCCGGGCGATCCGATCGAGGCGGCCGATCGGCTGGTGCTGGCCCGGCTGCTGATTCAGCGGGTCACCCGGCGCTTCGGCTGGCGGGCCAGCTTCAGCCCCCTCCCGGAGGCCACGCGGGTGGGCAACGGCGGCCATGTGCACCTCTCGCTCCGCCGCCAGGGGGTGCCGCTGCTGCAGGGGGGCGACGGACCTGGCGGCCTGCCGCCCGCCGGGGAAGGTCTGCTGGGGGCCCTGCTCGACGCCCTGCCCGCCCTGCTGCCGATCGGCTGTCCGCTGGCGGTCTCCTACCGGCGGCTGGAGCCGAGCCGCTGGTCGGCGCCGGTCCAGGTGTGGGGGGTGGAGAACCGGGAGGCAGCCCTGCGGCTGGTGCCGGCGGCGGCCGACGGGGTGGACGCCCACCTCGAGCTCAAGACCGCTGACCTCGGCGCCAATCCCTACCTGCTCCTCGGGGCTCTGCAGGCGCTGGTGCAG